>NZ_PYIB01000047.1:0-128342 GCF_009129705.1 Roseobacter sp. TSBP12 | reverse complement strand
CATGATGCGAAGGCTCGTAGATCTTATGAACCAGAGGCGGGCCAAAGCCTTCTTTGCCGGCGGCATTTACGCCATGACAGGCGGCGCAGACGCTGTCGAACGCGCGCTTGCCGATCTGCGCATGGGCTGACAGCGCCTCAGGCAGAGCGACCGCAACAATCGGATCGCCCTGTGCGGGGCGTGAGGAGGCGGCGAGCGGCGCGCTTGCGGGTTCAGGTTTAAAGATGAGATAGGCCCCGAGAGCCAGTGCCGCAGCACCGACCAGAGGCAGGACAAATTTGTTCATGGGCGTTTTCCGTATCAAAGCGTGACGACTGAGCGCGCCACAAGAAAGGGTTCAGGCGAGGCTGAGCCCGATACGGGGCGGCGGGAGGTCAAGGCCCGGCATGCGCGCGAGGATATTCACCACTGTGGGCGCAGGATAGCCGAGAGGGCGCAAAATACGGCTGACCAGATGGTCAAGGCTGCCATTGAGCGTGAAAAGGACGCAGATCGCCCCATGCGGACAGGGGACGTCAAAGGGGGCGGCATCAGACATTCGGTCCGGGCAATCGGGACATGGGCCAAGGCGATGCATGGACATGGCAGTGTCCTGCGCCATCGCAGTCATCTCATGTGACATCCCCGCGCGTGGCGCGGAGAAAACGATCAACAAACCGATGAGCAGAATGGTCACAATACGGTGCAAGCCGTTTCTCCATGGCTTTGGATGGTCACTATGAAAGATCACAGAGATTTGGTCAACGCGGTGCTGTGCCTCTGGCCTCCTGGCTCAAACCGTCCAAGATCGCGCAGTCCGGTGCCTCATCACCATGACATTGCCCGATCAGCGTGGTGAGACGCGTTTCCAACGCCCGAAGATTTGTAATTTTTTCCCGAACCGAAACAAGATTTTGCTCCGCCAGGACGCGCACATCGCGGCTGTGGCGCGACGGGTCCGCCTCAAGCGCGAGCAAAGCCCGGCACTCTTCCAAAGAAAACCCCATCAACCGCGCCTGTGCCAGAAATCGCAGATGCGCGATCTGCCCGGCATCAAAATCGCGATAGCCATTCGCGGCGCGGTCGGGGGCGACAAGGCCGATCTCTTCGTAATAGCGGATCGTTTTGACCGGCAGTCCGGTCTGGGTCGAGGCATGGCCAATGTTCATCGCAATCTCCTTACCGCTTTCATAAAGCTTACAGCAACTGGAGGGTAAAGTCACATCGACGTGAGAGACGCCTGTCGGACATCAATGCGGGCGGCTGACCCCCCCGGAATTTGAAATCTCACATCATCGCACCAGTTTTTAACCCATGCCGCCGAGAAAATTCCGAAATACCCCATTGACCCTCCAGTTGGTGGAGGCCCTACCTGAGGAAGCGAGGTCAGAATCCGAGAGCATCAGGAGTGAACCATGACAGCGCACGACACCCAGCCCCACCACGACCATACACCTGCCGTGATCCGCGATCCGGTCTGCGGCATGACCGTCGACCCGAATGCCGACAAGCCACAGCTCGACCACGAGGGGCATGGCTACCATTTCTGTTCCGAGGGGTGCCGCGAAAAATTCAAAGCCAACCCTGAGGCCTATATCAAAGCGACCGATCCGGTCTGTGGCATGTCGGTGGAACGTGCCACCGCCGCGCATATGTCCAAACGCGATGGGGAGCGGTTCTATTTCTGCTCCCCCGGCTGTCAGGAGACATTCGAAAAAAGCCCGGCACCTTATCTCGGTGCGCGACCGGTGAAAAGAACCATGCCGGAGGGGACACAATACACCTGCCCCATGCATCCCGAAATCATCGAAGACCATCCCGGAGATTGCCCGAAATGCGGCATGGCGCTGGAACCAATGACGCCCTCGGCGGACAGCGGACCGAACCCGGAACTTGTGAATTTCAAGCGCCGGTTCTGGATCATGGCACCGCTGGCGGCGGTCGTGTTTGTGCTTGAAATGGGGTCCCATGTTGGACTGCCCTTCGCGGAATGGATTGGGCATAAACCGTTCCTCTGGCTTCAGTTCGCGTTGGCCACGCCTGTGCTCTGGTGCGCGCGGCCATTCTTCCTGCGCGGTTGGAAATCCGTGGTGAATGTCTCGCCAAACATGTGGACCCTGATCGCACTCGGCACGCTGGCCGCCTATCTGTTCTCCCTCGTCGGATTGCTTGCGCCGTCGGTGTTCCCGCCGGAAATGTTGGGGGCTCATGGCCTGCCGCCGGTCTATTTCGAGGCCGCCGCCGTGATCCTTGTGTTGGTTCTCGTCGGTCAGCTCATGGAACTGACTGCACGAGAAAGAACAGGGGACGCGATCCGCGCGCTCATGGACCTCGCGCCGAAGACCGCGCGGGTTGTCACCAACGATGGCGAGAAGGACGTCCCTCTCGATGAGGTGCAAACCGGCGATCATCTGCGCGTGCGCCCGGGCGAAAGCGTGCCGGTGGATGGCGAGATTCTCGAAGGCCACTCTTCGGTCGATGAAAGCATGATCACCGGCGAACCGGTGCCGGTCGAAAAAGCGCAAGGCGATGCGGTGACGGGCGGCACGCTGAACACATCCGGCTCCTTCGTGATGGCGGCGCAGGCCGTCGGCGCGGACACCACCCTGTCGCGCATCGTCGCGATGGTGGCACAAGCACAGCGTTCGCGCGCGCCCATTCAGGGACTGGCGGATCGCGTGTCGCTCTACTTCGTGCCTGCCGTGGTTGCCGTCGCCCTCATCGCATTCCTTGCTTGGCTCGCACTCGGGCCAAGCCCGGCCTTGGGCTATGCCACAGTGGCCGCCGTTTCCGTGCTCATCATCGCCTGTCCCTGTGCGCTTGGCCTTGCAACGCCGATGTCAATCATGGTCGGCACCGGACGCGGTGCGCAGGCGGGCGTTTTGATCCGCGATGCGGAGGCGCTCGAACGGTTTGCCAAGGTCGACACGCTCATTGTGGACAAAACCGGCACGCTGACCGAGGGAAAGCCCTCGCTCACCGATGTGATCGCCAATGGGATCTCCGAGGGCGATCTGAAATCCTATGTCGCAGCCCTTGAACGCGGCTCCGAACACCCTTTGGCGGAGGCCATTTTGAGCGGCACACAAGACGCGCCAAAACGCGAGGCGACGGGGTTTGAGGCCATCACCGGCAAAGGCGTGGTTGCCATGATCGAAGGCGCACGGATCGCTTTGGGCAACACCGCACTGATGCTGGAGATTGGCGCGGAACCGGGTGCCTTGACCGAGGCGCTTCAAAATCTGCAATCCGAGGGCAAAACCGCCATGTATCTTGCCAAAGACGGCGTGGTTGTCGGCATTCTCGCGGTGGCGGACCGGATCAAAGCAACGACGCCAGACGCGATCCAAGCCTTGCACCGCGAAGGCCTGCGCATTGTCATGGCCACCGGCGACAGCACACGCACGGCAGAGGCGGTGGCAAAACAACTTGGCATTGACGAGGTCCACGCCGAAGTCTCACCAGAGGGCAAGGCCGCATTGGTCGAAGAGCTGCGCAAATCCGGCGCACGGGTGGCGATGGCGGGCGATGGCGTCAACGACGCCCCCGCGCTGGCCTCCGCCGATGTGGGAATCGCCATGGGCACGGGCGCCGATGTTGCCGTGGAAAGCGCGGGGCTGACGCTGGTCAAAGGCGATCTGACGGGCATCCTGCGCGCCCGGCGTCTGGCCGAGGCAGTCATGCGCAACATCCGCCAGAACCTGTTCTTTGCCTTCGCCTATAACATCGCAGGCGTCCCCATCGCCGCCGGAGTGCTCTACCCAGTGTTCGGCGTGCTCCTCTCACCCGTGATCGCCGCACTCGCGATGAGCTTCAGTTCGGTGTCGGTGATTGGAAATGCCCTGAGATTGCGGCGCGTAAAGCTCTGAGGTTTCTTTTGCTGCCGATCACGGGCGCATGATCGGCAGCATGTTCTGTGGACTCCTGCAACACTCGTAGGTTTCTGCTGCCCGTCAAGACACCACGACCGATGCTGACGCGGAAATACCGCGTATAGCAGAGACAGCGGCACGGGTCGCGACACCGCCGACATGAACAGTGCAGGCCCCGCACGCGCCAACGCCGCAGCCCGTATTTGGTTCCGGTCGTGTTGAGCTTTTCGCGCAAGCCCCAAAGAAGCGGCATGTCACCTACGGCTATCACCGTCTGCTTTTGTCCGGTGATTGAAAGTCTGTATTGGTCATGGTTTCGAATACCGGCTGCTGAACAAGTTGTTGGGATTGAGCCCCTTTCGGAGCCCGGTCATTCGGGCTCCGAGATTGACAAAAATAGTAAAACTTGAGACTGCGCTCAGTTCAGGCCGCGTTGGACAGCGCCACCGCATCGAGGCCTGCCGGATCGTGCAGGCGGTCCGAGGTATCATTAGCCGCCTGCCGGACCACTTCTGCGACGTCGCTGTCGCTGGTGGTCAGGCCCAGGTTGGCGAAGCCACAAAGATCGGTTCGGCGAAATTGACGTAAGCCGCGGGGATCAGGTCTGCCACCGGAATGTCAGTATTTTCCCCGAAGCTCGTTGTCGGCCCATAGCCCGGTTCCACCAGTTTGACACCAACGCCGAACGCACCCACGACGCCGATCCCGGCATTGTTTACCAGTACGTCGATCGGTCCTACGACCTTAATCGCGGCGGCGATGCTGTTCGCGTCAGTGACGTCGAGAGCGAGGATGCGAAGGCGATCTGACGTGGGTAGCCCCTCTTTACGCGGAGTTCGCATGGGGCGATTACGTTCCAGCTCTGGGCGTGGAAGTAGCGGGCAGTTTCAAGTCCGTCGCCGGAGGACGTTTCGGTGATGAGAACGGGTTTTATGTTCTGGTCCTTTGTTTGGGTTGACAAGGCGAAGTTGGCCCGCAGGATCAGGACGATCATCACTCATAAATCTCGTTTTAATTTGCAAGAGTCCTGAGTGTCCGATCCGTCGTCTCAAATGATCCAACTCCTGCGACCCCGCGCGGTGTTCTCCAAGGGAATCACCGGGGCGGGTCGTTGGGCCATTCGGTATGAGGAGTTCGGCAAACTAGATTTTTGTGCAGCGCTTGAGGGGCAACGCCAGTTGGCCGGTGACTGTGAAGACCTGGTCATCCTCGAAGAAGGTGATTTCGTCCTCTTGCCGACAACTCCCGCCTTTGTTCTGCTAGGACTGGAGACTGGCCCGGTACAGCGGATCGACTCCCGTCTCGCATCGACCGCAGAGCGCAGAGCGCAGAGCGCGAGGTCCGCTATGGTCGGCAGGAGGGGCTCCTCCCGGGTGAGAGTGCACGCGCTTGGGAAACCTTCAACCCCGGAGATTACCGATGAACGTTCACCCCCATTGCGTTCCACTTGTGATCTGTGCCGGACCCCTGCCTTGTCCAGTGCTGCTTGTTTTGGCCGCAGCAATTCGGGCCCGTCAAAAGCCCGTGGGGGGACGTCGACATGGCGCGAGAAGGCCACACTGAAGGCCCGGCGAATTCATCGCCGAAGCAACGTGCGTTTTCGGCGATCGACGCCTGCCGTTGCCGTGTACGGACCAAGGGAGGTGCGCTCAAGGTCGGCCCTGCTTGCGCGGGACAAGAACACTAATGCACCTGCCTTCCATCACCGCCAGTTAACGCAGCGCGTGTGCCCAGTCTCAGCTTTAAAGACAAGGTTCACATTTAAGGGCTACGCGGCATGTCATCTGGAGCCTCGAAGAAATCGTTATCGTCGTTTCCCGATATAAATTCGCAAAAGTCCCTGCAAGCGAAATCACTGGCGCGGGGTCTGGGGGTCTTGTTGCTCAAATCGGGTTCTGAAGATCCCCATGCGTCCTTACCCTACGGCCTGTGTGACAGGGATCACGCGGTACTGCGTAACAGCCTCTCGACAAAGGCATCCGCCGCCAGAGAGAGCTTTTTCCCCTTCCGCCAGACCACGTGCCAATGGCGTATGATCGGAAAGGGTTCCACGGCCAGTTCCACCAAGTAGCCGTGCCGAAGCTCCAATGCCACGGTCCCACGGCTGAGGACCGCAAGGCCCAGACCCGCAATGACACCTTGTTTGACCGATTCATTCGCCCCCAGTTCCATGCGAACATTTGGCGTGGCACCCGCAGCCTCAAAGCTCCGCTCGGCGGCAAGCCGCGTGCCCGAACCGCTTTCGCGCATCAAGAACGGGTAGTTGGCCAGGTCGCGCATTGTCAGCTCCGATCGCGCCGCCAGAGGATGATCCGGTGGCGCGACCACGACCAGGGGGTTTTCGGAATACCGTTCAACCACCGCGTCCATGTCTTGCGGCGGAGTGCCCAGAATATAGAGATCGTCGGCGTTACTTGCGAAACGGGACAGCAGTTCCTCCCGATTTCCGACAGTCAAGGCGATCTCTATTCCGGGAAACTCGGTGTTGTAGGTGCCGATGTGAGCAGGAATATCGTATTTGGCGGTCGACACGACGGCAAGGCGCAGCCGACCTTTGGCCAAGCCCTGCAACTCGGCCAAAGCCATATCCAGATTCTCGGTTTCCTCAACCAAACGCTGCGCGGATTTAAGGACGATCTCACCGGCTTGGGTAAGGGACAGAGACTTTCCCAGGCGGTCGATAAGCTTCTGGCCGAGATGGTCTTCAAGCTGGCGGACCTGCGCGAATGTCGCGGGCTGGGTCAGGTTAAGGGCTTCAGCGGCGCGCGTATAAGACAGATGCGCCGCAACCTCCCGAAAAATCTGCATTTGTCTGAGTGAGTATCTCATAAATAGACGATTGCTTATTCTGAGGATAAAAACAATTCATTTTTTTATATTCATGGAGTGTGGTTCCCTTCCTCTGAGCAATAGCCATCGGGAAGAGATCAAAAGACATGAACATGCAAGCAACCAAGAAAAAATATGACGCCGGGGTGAAGGACTACAGGTCCACCTACTGGGAACCGGAATATTCGGTCAAGGAAACCGATATCCTTGCTGTCTTCAAAGTCATCCCACAAGACGGCGTTCCGCGCGAAGAAGCCGCAGCCGCCGTCGCCGCCGAAAGCTCGACGGGAACATGGACGACCGTCTGGACCGACCTCTTGACCGACCTCGACCACTACAAGGGGCGCGCCTACCGCATCGAAGACGTGCCGGGACAGGATGACGCGTTCTATGCTTTCATTGCCTATCCCGCCGACCTGTTCGAGGAAGGTTCGGTCGTCAACGTCTTCACGTCGATCGTTGGCAACGTCTTTGGCTTCAAGGCCGTGCGCAGCTTGCGGCTCGAAGACGTGCGTTTCCCGATCTGGTTCGTGAAAACCTGTTTCGGCCCACCGCATGGCATTCAGGTCGAGCGTGACAAGATGGACAAATACGGCCGTCCGCTGCTGGGCTGCACCATCAAACCAAAGCTGGGCCTGTCGGCCAAGAACTACGGCCGCGCGGTCTATGAAGTGCTGCGCGGTGGTCTGGATTTCTCCAAGGACGACGAAAACGTCAACTCACAGCCGTTCATGCGCTGGCGTGACCGCTTCCTGTTCTGTCAAGAAGCGATTGAAAAGGCTCAGGCCGAGACCGGCGAGCGCAAGGGGCACTATCTGAACGTCACCTCCGGCACGGTGGAAGAGATGTTCAAGCGCGCCGAGTTTGCCAAGGAGCTCGGCTCTCCGATCATCATGTCGGATTACCTGACCATGGGCTGGGCAGCGCACAACTCGCTGTCGAAATGGTGCCGTGACAATGGCATGTTGTTGCACGTCCACCGCGCCATGCACGCCGTGATGGATCGCAATCCGAACCACGGCATCAACTTCCGTGTGCTGGCCAAGCTACTGCGCCTGCTGGGTGGCGATCATCTGCATTCGGGAACCGTTGTGGGCAAGCTGGAAGGCGACCGCAACGCAACCCTGGGCTGGATCAACCTGATGCGCGACAAATTCATCCCGGAAGACCGGTCGATGGGTGTGTTTTTCGATCAGGACTGGGGGGCCATGCCCGGGGTCTTCCCTGTAGCTTCGGGTGGCATCCACGTCTGGCATATGCCGGCGCTGGTTTCGATCTTTGGCAACGACTCGGTTCTACAGTTCGGCGGCGGCACGCTGGGCCACCCCTGGGGCAACGCCGCCGGTGCGGCCGCCAACCGCGTGGCACTTGAAGCCTGTGTTCAGGCCCGCAACGAAGGCCGTGAACTTGAGAAGGAAGGCAAGGAAATCCTAACCGCAGCCGCCAAACATTCACCCGAGCTGAAAGCCGCGATGGAGACCTGGAAAGAGATCAAGTTCGAGTTCGATACCGTCGACAAGCTTGACGTTCAGCACCGCTGATCGCTCGAACCCAGAGAAAAAGGACCAAGACAATGAGCACCATTCAAGACTACCCATCACGTCTTTCCGATCCTGCAAGCCGCAAGATGGAGACATTTTCCTACCTGCCGGAAATGACTAAGGACCAGATCCGAGCACAGGTACAATGGATCGTCGATAACGGCTGGAACCCGGCGATCGAACATACCGAACCGGAAAACGCCATGGACTACTACTGGTACATGTGGAAGCTGCCGATGTTTGGTGAAACCGATGTCGACGCAATCCTTGCCGAGATCGAAGAATGCCGCACCGCCAATCCCAAACACCATGTCCGCCTTTTGGGCTATGACAATTTCACCCAAAGCCAGGGCGCGAACATGGTCGTTCACCGCGGCAAAATGGTTTGAGACAAGGCACGGTCCGCGATCACGCGGGCCATGCACAGCAATCGACGTGTCGCGAGGAGTCAGCCATGAAGGACGTACTTGAAGACTTTCGCGTGAGCGAAGCGCCTTACTGGCGTGAGACGGGGGACGAGATCACCCTGTTCACGGCGGCTTGGGACGCCCGCATCCCGGTGATGCTGAAGGGCCCGACAGGCTGCGGCAAAACCCGGTTTGTCGAGCACATGGCCTGGAAACTGGGCCGCCCCTTGGTCACCGTGGCGTGCAACGAGGACATGACCGCCTCGGACCTAATCGGGCGCTATCTTCTGGATGTCGATGGCACGCGCTGGCAGGACGGGCCGCTGACCTTTGCCGCCCGTCATGGCGCGATCTGCTATCTGGATGAGGTGGTTGAGGCACGGCAGGACACGACGGTTGCTATACATCCACTCACGGACGACCGCCGGGTTCTGCCCTTGGAAAAGAAGGGTGAATTGTTGAAGGCACACGACGATTTCCTGATCGTGATCAGCTACAATCCCGGCTATCAGTCCCTAATGAAGGACCTCAAACAATCCACCAAGCAACGCTTCGGCGCAATGGATTTCACCTGGCCCGGACCGGACGTTGAGGCCGAGATCGTGGCGCATGAAGCCGGAGTGGACGCTGACACGGCACAAAAGCTGGTCGAGATCGGCGCAAGGTCGCGCAACCTCAAAGGGCACGGTCTGGACGAAGGGGTGTCGACCCGGATGCTGATCCACGCGGGCCGCCTCATCAAAGGTGGAATCGCACCCAAGGCGGCCTGTTCCATGGCGCTGGTCCATTCAATCACCGATGACCCTGACATGCGGGATGCACTTGATGCTGCCGTCTCAACCTGGTTCTGAAACCCTCCCCGAAGGTCACGCGGATCTCGGGGACAGCCTTCCCGCCCCGGTCAAAAAAGCACTGTTCGCCGCCCTGCCCGATGCGCGACGCAAACTGTCGCCGAAAGCATTTGAGACATGGCTGCGCGGCGTTGCGGCACTGGCACGATTGGGCCGCGGGGACGATCCGGTCCTTGCCTGGATCGCGGTGGCTCCTGCCCTCGCGCATGATCTTGGCGAGGATGTTCTGACCGAACTGCTACCATTGATCCTCGGCTTTGCCTCGCGCACTTCGGGCACCGTCATTGCCCGACTGCTCGACACCGCACCCGTTGCCGCCCGCCGCCTTGGCGATGCAACGCTGTTCCTGCAATACCTGCGCTTTATCGAACATCTCCTGTCACGCGCTCCGCGCGCTGTCCGGCCCATGTTGGATCACCTGACGGAGCTCCTTGAAGTGCTCACTCTGGGCGGGCTGCGTCGTTGGGCGGATTGGGGCGTGGATGCCCACCGCACCGACTATAAGGAACTGGTGCACTACTTCTCACTGGACAGCGAGGAAACGCGCGCCATCATCCAGCGCGAACGCAAGGGCACTCTTCTGGTCGACGTGCAGCGGCGGCTCATGATGTATCTGCGTGCGCTTTGGGGCCGGGATTTCATGATCACGCCCACCGCAGGCGATTTCGAGGATCGCACCGGACTGCGGCCCTATTACGAAAGCTTCAGCCTGCACCTGCCGGACGCGCTGGATGACTGGCACGGCCAACCGGCACTGGACCTGTTCCGGGCACAGTCCGCGCATTTGGCGGCCCATCTGGCCTGTCTGCGCAAACCGATACAGGGCGAAGGATCGAACGCACTTCAATCCACCTGCATCGGATTGATTGAGGATGCCCGCGCCGAGGCCCTGGCCATTGCGCGTCTGCCCCGGCTGCGGGATCTGTGGGCGCGGTTCCACACCGAAACCGGCAATGGTATCGCGGGTGAATTCGACCGCATTGCGCGCGCGTTGCTTTTGACTGAGGCCCCCGCCGAAAGCGAACTGGCAGCGTGGGTTCAAAATGCGTTCGTGGCGCTCGACCTGACAGATATCGACGCCGCCCGCGATTTGGGGCTCCAGCTTGCGGATCGTCTGCGTTCGACCCCCTATTCGGCCTATGCGGATCACCCATCCTGCCCCTATCGCTGTGACAACCGGCTGCTATGGGCGTTCGAGGAGCTGGAATTTGACACGGGCTACATGCCACCGCCACAGCTGCGCAAATATGTCTCGGTGAGCGAGATGGTCAACGAAGTCGAGGTCGAAACCGCCGGCGAGGACGCGCAGGAGATCTGGGTGCAATCGGCGAAATTGTTCGACGACGATGGCCAGAGCGTCAACGAGAAAGAGAGCAAGGCACCCGTCGCGCCCCCTGTCCTTTATGACGAGTTCGACCACTCCATCCAGATGTTGCGCCCCGCTTGGGCGACGGTCCTGGAACGCCGTGTCAAATTGGGTGATCCTGCCGAGGCGGCGGCTGTCCTGAACGAACATCGGCCCGTAATGCAGCGGCTCAAGCACCGTTTGGACGCCATGCGCCCACAGGGTGTGCAGCGTATCCGCAAGCTGGAGGATGGCGACGAAATCGACATCGCCGCCGCCATTACAGCCGCCATAGATATTCGCATGGGTCGTCAGCCGGACCCGCGCGTGATGATGCGGCAGGTGCGCAAAACCCGCGATACGGCGGTCATGGTGTTGCTCGATCTCTCGGAATCCACCAATGATCCGGTGGATGACAATAGCACCGTCATGGATCTGACGAAATCGGCCTGTGTTCTGCTGTCCGAGGCGATCAGCCGGGTTGGCGACGCCTTCGCCATTCACGGCTTTTGCTCGGACGGGCGCGCGCAGGTCTACTATGAACGCTTCAAGGATTTCGACCAGCCGTGGGACGCGATGGCAACGGCGCGCCTGATGGGGGCCGAGGGTCGGCTCTCGACACGAATGGGCACCGCGATCCGCCATGCGACCGCACAGATGCGGAACGTGAAAGCAACCCGCAAGCTGATGCTGGTGTTGACCGACGGGGCCCCCTCCGACATCGATGTGCGCGATCCACAATATCTGCGTGCTGACGCCCGCCATGCGGTGGACGAGGCGCAGCACGTCGGCGTCACACCGTTTTGCCTGACGCTTGATCCCGGTGCCGATACCTATGTCCGTCGCATATTTGGCCCGAACAGTGCCATGATCCTGGATAGGGTGGAGCAACTGCCAGAACGGCTGCCCCAGCTTTACGCGGCACTCACGCGCTGATCTGAGGCAGGAAGGTTCCATTCAGGGATTCAATCTCCTTTGCACAGCGCCGCGCGGCCTTGGAGGGTTCGCTCCCTTCCTCGTTGCCGTACATCAGATACCAGTGACGCATGACCGGCAGGCCCTGTCCGCGCAACAGCTTCAGTCGCCCTTGGGCAAGCTCGTCATGGATCGTGTGCAGGGACAGAAATCCGACTCCCAAACCTGCAATCACGGCCTGTTTGATCGTTTCGTTCGACGACATGACCACGCGTTTTGGCCTGTGACTTTCCGCCAGCCGATCTATGAACCGCTCCATCAGGATGCGCGTGCCAGAGCCTTCCTCGCGACTTAGAAAGGTCTCGGCCAGCAAGGTGTTGGGATCGAAGCCGTCCTGCTCAGCCAATGGGTGATCGGGGGGCAGGACAATACCGTGCGGATGCGGTCCCAATGGGACCGCCCGGCTCATGGCGCTGCGCGGCGGACGGCCCATGATCGCCAGATCGTATTCGCCTCTTTCGATGGCGGCGATAACTTCGCTGCGATTGGCGACTCTCAGCTCGACATCAATATCAGGGACGGCATCTTGAAGCAGCCGCACCAGCCGGGGCGCAAAGTATTTGGCAGTGGACACCGTTCCGAGGACAACGTTCCCGGCCATGCCTTGGGACAGAGCCTGCAACTGCCGCTCAGCATGCGACAAATTCGCCTCTATCCGGTGCGCCGCAATCAGTAAAACCTCTCCGGCCCGGGTCAGGTAAAACCCGCTTCCATCGGTGGCCCGGCTCACCAACTCCTGACCGGCAGCAACCTCCAAGTTTTTGATCTGACTGTGAATTGTGGGGGGTGTCTGATTCAGAAATCGTGCGGTTTGTGTCAGTGAACCGGTGCGCGCGACAGATATCAACGATCGCAATTGCTTCAACGTCATGGCATCGGTGCGCATTTTCGATTTTTCCTAATCTATATTACTATTTCTTAAATTCCATAAAAATTCGAATTCATGCAAGTTATTTCCATTCTGGGAGGAATACCAAAATGAAAACGCTGGATCAGTTGCCAGACGGGCTCGACCCCAAACTTTGCGACATACTGGATCGCCTGGCTTCGGTGTTCGTGGCCTTGTCGCATCGTATTGCGCGCAACGGAATTGATGAGAATCTTGGCGGCGCCGCTGGCCTGAACACCGACGGCGATGCGCAAAAAGCCCTGGACGTCATCGCCGACGAGGCTTTCATGGGGGCGTTGGTGAACACTCAGGTTCGACACTATGCCTCGGAAGAACAGGATAGCGTCGTCACCCTGAACGAAGGGGGTGCCTTTGCTCTGGCGATCGACCCGCTGGACGGGTCTTCCAACATCGACACGAATGTTTCCATCGGCACGATCTTTGGCATCTTCCCCGCCAAGGACGATCCGAAAGCGTCATTTCTGCGCGCCGGACGGGACCTTCTGGCCTCTGGCTATGCAATATTCGGACCGCAATGCGCGCTGTTGCTGACGGTCGGCGACGGGGTTCTAAAGTTCGTCCTCGATCCGCAAACCGGGCGTTTCGTGTCGTTGGGCGTGATCGCATCCATCCCCCCGAACTCGGTCGAATATGCCATCAACTCATCGAATTACCGCCACTGGGATGATCCGATCCGCGCCTATGTAGATGACCGCGTTGCCGGGTCCGAAGGTCCGACGAGGATCGACTTCAACATGCGGTGGATCGCCTCGCTCGTGGCGGAAACACATCGCATTCTCACCCGTGGCGGGATCTTCCTGTATCCCGGCGACGCGCGCCCCGGATACGAGCATGGCCGCCTTCGCTATGTCTATGAATGCGCCCCCATCGCTTTCCTGATCGAACAGGCAGGCGGCAGCGCAACCGATGGGCAAGAAGCCATTCTCGACCGCGTTCCGGATGCTTTGCATGCTCGGACGCCTTTTGTCTTCGGTTCAAAGAACAAGGTGGCACGCGTCGCGACCTACCACGACCTTCCTCATGAAGAGACCTCAGCGCTCTTCGGAAAACGCGGCTTTTTCCGCGTCTGACAGACAATTCTCAGGAGTCATCATGAGCAGCAAGTACCCCATCATCAGTGTGACCGGTTCTTCCGGGGCTGGCACGTCGACTGTGAAGAAGACATTCGATCAAATCTTTCGCCGTGAGAAAATCTCAGCCGTGTCCATCGAGGGCGACGCGTTTCACCGCTATAATCGCGCCGACATGCGCGCCGAGCTGGAGCGGCGCAAAGCCGAAGGTGATGATACCTTTTCCCATTTTTCCTATGTTGCGAACGAACTTGGTGAGTTGGAAAGGGTGTTTCGCGAGTACGGCAAGACCGGCAAGGGCCGCACACGGACCTATGTTCATGATGCCGAAGAGGCCGAAAAAACCGGAGTGCCGCCGGGTGAATTCACCGCATGGGCACCGTTTCCTGATGAGTCTGACCTACTGTTTTACGAAGGTCTGCACGGTTCGGTCGTCAATGACGAGGTCAATCTTGCCGCTCTGGCCGACCTCAAGATCGGCGTCGTGCCCGTCATCAATCTCGAATGGATTCAAAAGATACACCGAGACCGCGAATCGCGCGGCTATTCCACCGAGGCCGTGACCGACACCATCTTGCGCCGGATGCACGCCTATGTGCACTGCATCTGCCCGCAATTCACCGAAACGGATGTCAATTTCCAGCGTGTCCCGATGGTCGATACCTCCAACCCGTTCATTGCGCGCTGGATTCCCACGCCGGACGAAAGCCTGATCGTGATCCGCTTCCGGAACCCGCGCGGCATAGATTTCCCCTATTTGACCTCAATGATCAACGGCTCGTGGATGAGCCGGGCCAATTCCATCGTGGTCCCGGGGAACAAACTCGATCTGGCGATGCAGCTCATTCTGACGCCGCTGATCGAGCGTCTGGTTACCACCGCACGCAAACAGCGCCGCTAAGGAAGAACTCCATGAATGCTTATACCAAGACAGTTGATGAACGCCGGATGGCCAACGCCATCCGCGCACTGGCCATGGATGCGGTGCAGGCCGCCAACTCCGGCCACCCCGGCATGCCGATGGGAATGGCGGATGTTGCCGCCGTTCTGTTCAACCGGTTCATGACCCTCGACCCGGCAGCACCGGATTGGGCCAATCGCGACCGGTTCGTGTTGTCTGCCGGGCACGGGTCAATGTTGCTTTATGCCGTCAACCATCTGCTGGGCTATGACGACATGGGCATGGAACAGATCCGCAACTTCCGTCAGTTGGGGTATCGCACGGCGGGGCATCCGGAGTACGGTCATGCCAAAGGGATCGAAGTGACAACCGGCCCCCTTGGCCAGGGTCTGGCCACGTCAGTGGGTATGGCGCTTTCGGAACGGCTGGGCAACGCGCGCTTTGGCGATCTGATCGACCATTACACTTATGTCATTGCTGGGGATGGCTGCCTGATGGAAGGCATAAGCCACGAAGCCATCGACTTGGCCGGGCATCTGCAATTGGGGCATCTGATCGTCCTTTGGGACGACAACAAGATCACCATCGACGGGGACACCGGTCTGTCGACCTCAACCGATCAACAAGCCCGCTTTGCCGCCGCCGGCTGGCATGTCCTGTCGGTCGACGGCCATGACCCGGACAGTATCGCAAAGGCCATTGGAGATGCGCGCAAAGACGCGCGCCCATCAATGATTGCCTGCCGGACAGTCATCGGATTCGGGGCTCCGAACAAGCAGGGACGTCACGACGTGCACGGTGCGCCACTGGGCAACGACGAGATCGCCGCCGCGCGCAGGGAGTTGGCGTGGGATCATCCGGCCTTTGACGTTCCCGCGGATGTGTATTCCGCGTGGCACAAGATCGCGGCCCGCGGCGCCGAAGCACGCAAGACATGGGAAGCATCGTTTGCGGCGTCGGCGGACCATGACGCATTGCAGCTACATCTCGATGCCGACATCGGCCCTCTCACCAAGGCAATGATGGATTACAAGGCCAAGCTGGCGAAGGATCAGCCCAAAGTCGCCACCCGCAAGGCAAGCCAGATGGCGCTTGAGGTCGTCAACGCCGCCCTGCCGTTCACCATCGGCGGCTCGGCGGATCTGACAGGGTCGAACCTGACCCAGACCAAGGGTATGACAGCGGTCAACGCGAGAGACTTCACCGGCCGCTACATCAACTACGGCATCCGCGAATTCGGCATGTCGGCCGCGATGAATGGCCTGTCCCTTTCGGGGCTGTTCAAGCCCTATGGCGGAACCTTCCTTGTGTTTGCCGATTACGCCCGCCCGGCGATCCGGCTGGCCGCCTTGATGGGAGTACCCACAACATTTGTCATGACCCATGACAGCATCGGACTTGGCGAAGACGGCCCAACCCACCAGCCTGTCGAGACGCTGGCCAGCCTGCGCGCCATTCCGAACCTGACGGTTCTTCGCCCCTGCGATGCGATGGAAACGGCGGAAGCCTGGGAAGTCGCGATGGCATCGACAAAGACACCGGTGCTGATGGCATTGTCACGGCAGGGCCTGCCCGCGATGCGCAAAACCGCGCTGAGCGAGAACCTGCTGGCCAGAGGCGCCTATATCTTGCGCGAACCGTATGGCGGGCGCGACGTGACGTTGATCGCGACCGGCTCCGAAGTGGAAATCGCAATGAATGCCGCTGATGCCCTGGCTGAGGGTGGCATCAAGGCTGCCGTGGTGTCGGCGCCGTCCTTCGAACTGTTCGGCCAGCAACCCGACGCTTATCGCGCCGACGTACTGGGCAATGTCCCGCGCGTCGGTATCGAGGCCGCCATCCGCATGAGCTGGGAGGCCGTATTGCGCGCCGAGGACGGCTTTGTTGGCATGACAGGCTTTGGTGCCTCAGCCCCGGCGGAGGACCTCTACAAGCACTTCGGCATCACCGTCGGAGCGGTTGTCGATGCCGCCAAGGCGCGCCTCTGACCCTAAAAACCAAGAAAGAGAGACAGTCATGACAGTGAAAGTTGCCATCAACGGCTTTGGCCGTATCGGACGGAATGTGCTTCGCGCGATCGTTGAATCCGGTCGCACCGATATCGAAGTTGTCGCCATCAATGACCTTGGTCCGGTAGAGACGAACGCCCATCTGTTGCGGTTCGACAGCGTGCACGGGCGTTTCCCCGGAGAGGTCACGACGGGCGAAGACTGGATCGACGTGGGCCGTGGCCGGATCAAGGTCACGTCAATCCGCGATCCGAAAGACCTGCCTTGGAGTGGCGTCGACATCGCGATGGAATGCACCGGCCTTTTCACCGACCGCGACAAAGCTGCCTTGCATCTTGAAAACGGATCCAAACGCGTGCTGGTGTCTGCCCCTGCGTCCGGTGCCGACAAAACCATCGTCTACGGGGTCAATCACAAAACGCTGACGGCTGCTGACATGGTTGTTTCCAACGCGTCCTGCACCACCAACTGCCTGTCGCCGGTCGCCAAAGCCCTGAATGACGCCATCGGGATCTCCAAGGGTTTCATGACCACGATCCACAGCTATACCGGCGACCAGCCGACACTGGATTACATGCGCGGCGATCTCTACCGCGCCCGCGCCGCGGCGTTGTCGATGATCCCGACCTCGACCGGGGCGGCCAAGGCGGTGGGGCTTGTGCTGCCGGAACTGGCGGGCAAGCTGGATGGCGTGGCGATCCGCGTCCCGACACCAAACGTCTCGGTCGTCGATCTGGTCTTCGAAGCCGCTCGTGATACCACGGTCGAAGAGGTCAACACCGCCATCCGCGCCGCTGCCAATGGTCCGATGAAGGGCGTGCTGGGTTTTACCGACCATCCCAACGTGTCCGCCGATTTCAATCACGACCCCCATTCGTCGGTCTTTCACATGGACCAGACCAAGGTGATGGAGGGTCGCATGGTCCGCATCCTGTCCTGGTACGACAACGAATGGGGGTTCTCCAACCGAATGTCCGATACGGCAGTGGCGATGGGGGCGCTCATCTGATGACGATACCTTCAATCATGGATGTGGGGGGGTGCGGCAAGACGCTGCCCGGTATCGCCGCATTGCAAGACGCCGCGAAAGCGGCCTGAAAGGATTCAAAATGGCTTTGATTACACTTCGTCAACTGCTCGATCACGCCGCTGAAAAGGGCTACGGCGTTCCCGCCTTCAACATCAACAACATGGAACAGGGTCTGGCGATCATGAAGGCCGCCGCCGCCTGCGACGCGCCTGTCATCATGCAGGCCAGCCGCGGCGCGCGGTCCTATGCGGGCGATATCATGCTGCGCCACATGATCCAGGCATTGTCCGAGATGTATCCCGATATTCCGATCTGCATGCACCAGGATCACGGCAACAACGAAGCGACCTGCCTGTCCGCAATCCGCCACGGGTTCACCTCGGTGATGATGGATGGCTCACTCATGGAAGACATGAAGACCCCCGCTGACTGGGATTACAACATTGCCATCACCGAACGCGTGGCCCGGATGGCGCATTGGGTCGGGGCCTCGGTCGAAGGCGAACTGGGTGTTCTGGGCAGCCTGGAAACCGGCGAAGCGGCAAAAGAAGACGGTTCCGGCGCGGAGGGCAAGCTGAGCAAGGAGCAATTGCTCACGGACCCGGATGAATCGCTCGACTTTGTCAAGCTGACCAGAGTGGACGCACTGGCCATTGCCTGCGGCACCAGCCACGGTGCTTACAAATTCAGTTCCAAGCCAACTGGCGAGACGCTGGCAATCCAGCGTATCGAGGATATTCACGCCAAGATCCCCGACGTGCATCTGGTCATGCATGGATCAAGCTCGGTCCCGCAATACCTGCAAGACCTGATCAACGAAAGCGGCGGCGAGATGCCCCAGACCTATGGCGTGCCGGTCGAAGAAATCGAGCGCGGCATCAAGTCAGGTGTGCGCAAGGTCAACATTGACACCGACATCCGCATGGCGATCACCGGCCAGTTCCGCAAGGTCGCGAAGGACAAGCCGACCGAGTTCGACCCGCGCAAATTCACGATCCCCGCGATGGCGGAAATGGAAAAGCTCTGCCGCGACCGGTTTGAACGCTTTGGCACGGCGGGAAATGCCGCCAGCATCAAGGTCATCCCGATGGACGATATGGCGCGTCGCTACGCCGATGGCAGCCTTTGACTCCAGACCAACGATGGGTCGGGGCGTCTGCACCAGCCCACATTCCCTGACCCGAGGATACAAATGACCCGACGTAGCAACGCAATTGGCAACTGGAAGATAAAGGGTCTGACGACCGACCTCTCAATTGTCGACCAGATCGCGGGGGCCCTACCCGAAGGTGACAATGCAGGCAACACAATCATCGCCTACGAACGCGCCTGGGCGATCGGCACAGGGCTGACCCCCGGCATCGGCGAGATTGCACAGACCCACGCCTTCATCCGTTCCAGATTATCCGATCCTTCGCTTTCGATCCTCTGTGGCGGGTCGGCGAACGCGTCCAAAGCTGCCGGGATTTTCGCTCTTGCAGATGTCGATGGCGGTCTGGTCGGCGGTGCATCCCTGACAGCGGAAAAATTCGTTCCCATCATCCAAACACTGGAGGCCACGTCATGACATTCCACCGATCCATCAAGATCGCACCATCCATCCTGTCCGCCGATTTCGCGAATTTCGGGGCGGAAATTCAAGCCATTGAGGCGCAGGGTGCCGATTGGGTTCATGTCGATGTCATGGACGGGCATTTCGTGCCCAATCTGACGTTTGGCCCGATGGCGGTAAAAGCATTTCGCCCGCATGTGAAAACCGTCATGGACGTCCACTTGATGATTGCGCCGGTCGATCCTTACATCGACGCCTACGCGGATGCCGGAGCCGATGTCCTGACCGCCCATGTCGAGGCGGGCCCGCACATCCACCGCACGCTTCAGGCGATCCGCGGCGCGGGCATGAAAGCGGGTGCGGCACTCAACCCCGGCACGCCGGCCGAGGCGGTGGCGCATCTGCTGGACCTGACAGACCTGATCTGTGTCATGACGGTGAACCCCGGTTTCGGCGGTCAGAAATACATCGACATGACCGACAAGGTGCGACGCCTGCGCGAGATGATCGGCGACCGTGAAATCCATATCGAGATCGACGGCGGGATGGACCCGACGACCGCACCGGGGATGGTGCAGGCGGGGGCTGATGTGCTGGTCGCCGGGTCGGCCGTGTTCCGTGGCGGGTCTGTTTCCCAACCTGAGGTCTATGGCGAAAACATGCGTGCGATCCGTGATGCGGTGGAGGCGATCCAGTGATCGATCCGAACACGCTGGCTGATAGCGCCTCTGCGTTGCTCGAGACTCTTCTGGCGCATTGCTCCGACACCGCAAAGCCGCGACCTAAACGGGAAACGTTGTAACGGCCCATTGATACTGCCGCTTACGCGGCTTGACTGTCCGTTGCGGAAACCCTGGCACGAGCCATGACCATCATCGGTTGCATCATTGATCCGTCCATTGGGCAGGTCAGCCTTGATGGCGAACAGGTTTATGGCAATCGCTGGCTGCGTGGTGATCTGCGCCGTCTGCGGCTCGACAAGATCGGTTTTATCTTTCAGGCCCACAACCTGCTGCCCTTCCTGAATGCCACCGATACCGTGGCTTTGGTGTTGCAACTGGCGGGTAAAAGCCGTGTGCAGGAATTGCTGGAGTATCTTGAGATCGGCCCCCGCGCCCGCGCCATGCCCGCCCTGTTGTCGGGCGCGAGAACGCTCTCGTTATTTCGGACGTCATCGGAATTTGAGATCTTGGGTCGTCTTCATGGACGGGCTACGCCAAGCCTTTGCGGTAGACGTCCTCGCCGTTGTACGGGGTGAATTCAGAAGGTCAATTTGCGGTGTACCCTCCAAGGGCTGGTATCGGTCCAATGGAGGATATCGGCCGTCGCCTGCGCCGAGGTCCCGATGACACCATGCATTCGGCTCAAGGATCTTTTCCTTCGAACATTGTTCCAGCGCAAATAAGGCGTCACACGGCGCACCTAATGTTAGCGCCATGAGACGTTCCTTGATTCTTTCCTTTGGCGGCCTTATGTTTGGTGGTCTAATGACTGTGTGCCTTGCGCTCGCAACGTCGGCGGCTGGATATTTTCAGGTGGCGCATGAAATTGCGCGCGTCGGGCAGACCACATTGGTGATCTGCGGCCAAAACGGTCAGGCCGAGGTGACGCTTGATCAAAATGGCACCCCAGTTGATCCTGTGGAGAGCACCTGCGGCCATTGTACCCACGGCACTCTGATCTCCGGTTTCGATTTGCCGAGCGCCGCTGCATTCCCCCGCAAATCTGTTCAAACACAGTTGGTTGCGGGTCTTGCCGCCGAAACAATCCGCTTGATCTCGCGCCAAGCGATAAAAATGCCGCGTGCGCCCCCTAGCAAGGTCATTTCCTGATATGTTGCCCACACCACGAGACCTAACGATCTTTCGCTTACTGGCTCCGCTGGCCTTGATGCTGCTGGCGAGTCTTTCGGCCAATCCCGCGCTCTCGCAAACAGCGCCGACTGTGCTTTCACAGTATATATCTCAGATAAATCCCAATGAAATTGTCGAGGGCAGTGACGCCTTTGGTCCGATTCGTGACGATGTTCCCGTGGCACCTTTGCTACGCCAGGGCGCGGAAATCGGATATGTTTTCATCACTTCGGATTTCGTCGGAACCACGGGCTATTCTGGAAAACCGATCCATACGATGGTGGCCGTCGATCAAGACGCGCGGGTTCTGGGCGTCGAACTGATCAAGCATTCCGAGCCGATCGTGTTGATCGGCATTCCTGACAGCAAGATCAAAGCGATGGTGCATGATTATCGCGGCATTGATCTTGTGGCAGAGGCCCAAGCGCGTGGCTCTGCCCATGATCTTAACATTATTTCGGGCGCGACCGTGACCGTTATGGTGATTGACGACGGTATCATCCGCGCGGGGCTCAAAGTGGCCCGGGCGTTGGGTCTGGGTGGGTTACAGGCGACGACATCAGCCGACCACAGTTTTGAGATCGACCCAGACGCCACGGCACCAGACAGCTGGATGGAGATGGAAGGCGATGGCACTGTCAGACGTCTGTCGCTGGACGTGGGGCAAATCAACGCCGCTTTTGCCGCGATGAACGATCCGCGCACCGCCAAACGGGCCCTGACAGAGCCGACAGAGGCCACTTTTATCGACATGCAAGCCGCACTGGTCAGCGTGCCCAGCATCGGTAAAGCCATTTTGGGCGACGCGGAAAACAGCAATCTTCAGGGCTGGTTGGAGCCAGGTGAAAACGCCATCGTCATTGTCGGCCGTGGCCTATATTCCTTTAAGGGATCGGGCTATGTGCGCGGCGGTATCTTTGACCGGATCGTCCTGATCCAAGACGACGTGACCGTACGTTTTCGCGATCGTGGTCACCGTCGGATGGGGCTCATTGCGGTCGATGACGCGCCGGAGTTTACCGAACGCGATCTGTTCAAAATCCCAGCCGACAGTGGCTTTGATCCAACGTTGCCGTTCCGCATTCAGCTCTTGGTGCACCGCGATGTTGCGGCCATCGAAAAGGTTTTTACCACGTTTGAACTCAGCTATCAGCTGCCATCACAATACCAACGCAAGACCGTATCTGAACAGCCCACACAATCGACGGCCTCGGCATCAGGAGAACAGGTCGAAGCCGCTGCGCAATCCGCACTTTGGAAGCGGATTTGGGAAGATAAAACCATCGAAATTGCGGGATTGTTGGCGATGCTGGCGGTTCTGACGCTGGTGTTCTTTTTCCAGCAATATGTGACACGCTCGGCGCGGTTCTATTTCTGGTTCCGGATGTCATTCCTGACTGTCACTCTGGTGTTTCTGGGCTGGTACGCCAATGCGCAGCTTTCAGTCGTAAACCTGATGGCACTGTTCGGCGCGTTGGTCACGGATTTTAGCTGGCAGGCGTTCCTGTTGGACCCACTGACGTTCATTTTGTGGTTTGCCGTCGCCACAGCGTTGCTGTTCTGGGGACGTGGTGCTTATTGCGGCTGGCTTTGCCCCTTCGGCGCTTTGCAAGAATTGACCAATCGCATTGGCCGCGCGCTGCACATCCCACAGGTGCAACTGCCGTGGGGGCTGCACGAACGCCTCTGGCCGATCAAATACATGATCTTCCTCGGGCTGTTCGGGGTCTCGCTCTACTCCATTGAGCAGGCCGAACATTTGGCCGAAATTGAACCGTTCAAGACCGCCATCATTCTGAAATTCATGCGCGCTTGGCCTTTTGTCGCCTATGTCGCGGCCTTGCTGATCGCGGGACTTTTCGTCGAACGGTTCTTTTGCCGCTATCTGTGCCCGCTGGGCGCGGCGCTGGCCATCCCGGCGCGACTGCGGATGTTTGACTGGCTGAAACGGTATCATGAATGCGGCAACCCCTGCCAAACCTGTGCCCATGAATGCCCCGTCGATGCGATCCACCCAACCGGTGAAATCAATCCGAACGAATGCATCAACTGCCTGCACTGTCAGGTGTTGTACCAATCCGAAGCAAAATGCCCCGTTGTCATTAAGAAAATGAAACGGCGCGCCAAGGCCAGCTCATCTGATGCGGCTTTGGACGCTCGAATTGCAAATCATCCCAACGTGAAGAACTCAAGAAAGGAGCTTCAAGATGTCTGATGTGGACAAAAAAGGCCTAAGTCGGCGCGGGTTTATAGGGGCCTCGGCCACCGGTGCTGCACTTTTGGGCGGCACGAGTGGCAGGCTGGGCTTGTTGGCAGGTGGTGCTGTCGCGGCGACAGCGGCAGGCACCGGCGCAGCGATGGCACAGGCCAGCGATCACCTGAGCCCGGTGCCGGGTGAGTTGGACGATTACTATGGCTTCTGGTCCTCGGGCCAAACCGGCGAATTGCGTATCCTTGGCTTCCCGTCCATGCGCGAATTGATGCGGGTGCCCGTGTTCAACCGCTGCTCCGCGACAGGGTGGGGCCAGACCAACGAAAGCCTCAAGATCCTGACCCAAGACATGATGCCCCAGACCAAGGAATATCTGGCGGCGCAGGGCAAAAAGGTCCACGACAACGGCGATTTGCACCACCCGCACATGTCCTTCACCGATGGCACCTATGATGGCCGTTTTATTTTCGTGAACGACAAGGCCAACACCCGTGTGGCCCGCGTACGTTGTGATGTGATGAAATGCGACAAGATCGTCGACATCCCCAATGCCAAGGCGATCCACGGCCTGCGTCCACAGAAATTCCCGCGGACCGGTTATGTGTTTGCCAATGGTGAAGACGAAACGCCAATGGTGAATGACGGGTCTGTACTGGATGAACCGGAAAAATATGTAAACTTTTTCACTGCGCTTGACGGCGACACGATGGAAATCGCGTGGCAAGTGATGGTGTCGGGCAACCTCGACAACACCGATTGCGACTATCAGGGTAAATATGCCTTTTCGACCTCGTATAACTCGGAAATGGGCATGACCCTACCGGAGATGATGGAAGCCGAACGCGACCACGCGGTGGTGTTCAATCTCGCGGAGATCGAAGCAGGTATCGCGGCAGGTGATTACATCGAGCTGAACGGCGTCAAGGTGATTGACGGACGTAAAGGCCAAAACAAGAAATACACCCGGTACATTCCGGTGCCCAACAGCCCGCATGGGATCAACACGGCACCAGACATGAAGCACGTAGTGATTGCGGGCAAGCTATCGCCGACCTGCACGGTGCTGGATGTGACCAAGCTGGACGCGCTGTTCGAGGAAGATGCCGATCCGCGCTCGGCTGTGGTGGCTGAGCCGGAGTTGGGTCTGGGTCCACTTCACACCGCATTTGATGGCAAAGGGTTTGCCTATACGACGCTGTTCCTCGACAGCCAGATCGTAAAGTGGGACATTGCCAAGGCCGTCGAGGCCTACGCTGGCGCAGATGTCGATCCCATCGTCTCGAAGGTCGATGTGCATTATCAACCCGGTCACAACCATACCACCATGGGTGAAACCAAGGAAGCAGATGGCAACTGGTTGATTTCACTTAATAAGTTCTCCAAGGACCGGTTCATCAACGTTGGCCCGTTGAAGCCCGAAAACGAGCAGATCATCGACATTTCGACCGATGACATGAAGGTGGTACATGACGGGCCAACCTTTGCGGAACCGCATGATGTGATCCTTGTGCGCCGTGATATCGTCAACCCGGTGGATGTTTGGGATCGCCATGATCCAATGTGGGCTGACGCCCGCGCACAGGCTGAAATCGATGGCATCGACATTGATGACTGGCAAGACACGGTCATCCGCGATGGCAATAAGGTTCGGGTGTGGATGTCCAGCCAAGCACCAGAGTTCAGCCTGTCGAGCTTTACCGTCAAGGAGGGAGACGAGGTGACCGTCTATGTCACCAACCTCGATGACATCGACGATCTGACTCACGGCTTCACTTTGGGCAATCACGGCGTTGCGATGGAAATCGGGCCGCAGGCGACCGCGTCGGTCACCTTTATCGCCGCAAAACCCGGCGTGTACTGGTACTATTGCCAGTGGTTCTGCCATGCGCTGCACATGGAAATGCGCGGCCGTATGCTTGTGGAGCCGAAAGCCTGATGACACGTCTCGTCCCTCTTGCCTTTGTGTTGATCTTTGCCGCCTTGCCTGCTTTGGCGGACCGGATTGATGTGCAACCCGGTGACGGTGCGCTAGCGCGCGCGTTGTGGGCGGCACGCGCGGGGGACGAGATCGTTCTCGCATCGGGCCACTATGCGGGCCCGGTGCATATTGAAATCCCACTGACATTGACTGGCACGACAGGGGCTATCATCGACGCAGGCGGGGTGGGATCTGTCGTTACGGTTGACGCCCCCGATGTAACCATTCAATCGCTGACGCTGATCAATTCAGGCCGCGTACATGAGCCGGGAGATGCCGGGGTCAAGCTGACCCAAAAGGCACGCGGTGCGCAGGTGTTGAACAACGATCTCAAGGGCAATTTGATTGGTGTCGATATTCATGGTGCCCGTGATGCGCTGGTCCAAGACAACCGGATCGAGGGCCTGCAACTCTCGCGTATGAATGATCGTGGAAACGGTGTCTATGTCTGGAATGCACCGGGATCGATCGTCAAAGACAACGACATTCGCTATGGCCGTGATGGGATATTTTCCAACGTGTCCAAACACAACATCTATCGCGGCAATCTGTTTCGAGACCTGCGCTTTGCTGTGCATTACATGTATACCAATGACAGCGAAATCTCGGGCAATGTCAGTATCGGCAACCATCTTGGGTTTGCCATGATGTATTCCGACCGGATCGTGGCGCGTGACAATATCTCGATCAACGACCGCGATTATGGCGTGATGCTGAACTATACCAACAAGTCCGATATTTTTGCCAATCAGGTAAGCGGCGGCGCGGAAAAATGCGCTTTTGTCTATAATTCACACAACAACCTGCTGGCTGAAAACAGCTTTAATGGCTGCGATATCGGGATTCATTTCACTGCCGGGTCTGAGCGCAACACCGTCACGGGCAATGCTTTTATCGGCAACCACATACAGGTCAAATATGTTGGCGCAAGTGATGTCGAATGGAGCTTTGAGGGGCGTGGGAATTTCTGGTCGGATCATCCGTCGTTCGACCTGAACGGAGATGATCGCGCCGACAGCACCTATCGCCCCAACGATGTGATGGACCACATCCTGTGGTCTCAACCCGCCGCCAAGCTGCTGATCGGGTCGCCAGCGGTTCAGCTAGTCCGTTGGAGCCAAGAACAGTTCCCCGCGACCGCGATCGGGGGCGTGATCGACAGTCACCCGCTGATTGTGGCACCCAAGCTGACGATACCACAGAACCTATTGTTACTCGCCCAATCGACACCACATTGGGCAACCGGAGCAAGCCATGACGATGCTACAGATTTCCAACCTGACTAAGCGCTACGGCGGCCAGGCCGCATTGGACAACGTGGATTTATCCATCGCGCCGGGCGAACGCGTGGCCTTGCTGGGCCACAATGGCGCAGGCAAATCGACGTTGATGAAAATGGTGTTGGGCCTGCTGCCGCCGTCCTCTGGCACCCTCACGATCGCGGGCTACGCACCGGGGTCGCGCAATGCGCGTGATCTGACCGCTTATCTGCCAGAAAACATCGCCTTTCATCCCGCGCTGACAGGGCGTGAACAAATCCACCACTTTCTGCGGCTGCGCGGCCGTTCGGCACAAGAAGCGGACGGATTGCTAGCCAAGGTCGGGCTGGCTGATGCAGCCCGGCGGCGGATCGGGACATATTCAAAAGGCATGCGACAACGTGTTGGCCTCGCGCAGGCGTTAATCGGCAGTCCCGCGCTGATGGTGCTGGACGAACCGACAACGGGGCTTGATCCCGTGTCGCGCCGGGAATTTTATGCCTTGCTCGATGAATTGGCCTCGCGCGGTACGGCAATATTGATGTCGTCCCATGCGCTGTCCGAGGTGGAGGTCCGCACCGACCGCATCGCGATCTTGTCCAAGGGTCGCAAGGTCGCCGACGGATCGCTCAGCAAGCTGCGCAGCGGCGCAGACCTGCCTTTGACTGTACATATACACCCCCGACAAGGATGTTCACCGCAGATCGCCAGCGTCTTTCCAGAGGCGCGACACGCGGGCGAGATCTTGATAGTGGACTGCATGCAGGCCGACAAGCTGGGTATTCTGGCCCGGATCGCGGCCTTGGGCGATATGATACAGGATTTCGATATTCTGCCGCCAAGTCTTGACGACATCTATGTTCAAATCAGCAGGAGCGCTGCGTGATGTTGTTGCGCGTGCTTTCCACCTTCCAAATTGAATTTGCCATTGCCCTGCGCAATCGCTGGCTCAGCATCGCGGTTGTCTTGATGGTGTTGTTTTCTCTGGTTTTGGCCATTGCCGGAGCGGCCCCAACTGGCGCGGTGGGGGCCGATCGCTTGTCCGTCACCGTTGCCAGCCTGACGTCTTTGTCGGTTTATTTGGTGCCGTTGATGGCGTTGGTCATCTCATTCGACGCCATCGCCGGAGAGATCGAGCGGGGGACGCTGCCGTTGTATCTGGCCTATCCGGTCAGCCGGGGCGAATTGCTGGTCGGCAAGCTGTCTGCGCAACTGGTGCTGATTATCGTTGCTGTCTCTCTCGGCTATGGCACAGCAGCGCTGGTCGCCTTTTGGTTCAGCGGTGGGGACGCAATGGACGGGCTGCCAGCCCTGCTGCGATTGATCTGGACCTCGGTGTTGCTGGGGGCGGTGTTTTTATCGCTCGGACAGATGATCTCTGGCCTGTCGCGTCGCCCTTCGCTGCCGCCGGGCTTGCCATTGGGGTATGGTTGGTAACGGTTGTTCTCTACGATCTGGGACTTCTGGCGGCCATTGTCGCGGACGATGGCGGGAGTTTCACCACAGATGTGTTCCCATGGTTGTTGGTTGCCAATCCCGCTGACGCTTTCCGGATTTATAACTTGGCCGCATCCGACGCGGTTGGCGCGGCGTCCGGCCTCGCGGGAGCGGCGCAATCCATTGCGCTCTGGAAGCCACTGGCATCGCTGCTGGTCTGGGTGGTTCTGGCCGCTGGCCTTGCACGGGGCGCATTTGAAAGGGTCGAACCATGACGCGGAGTATTTTGATCGCATTAGCGGTGCTGTCGCTGAGCGCGTGCAAGACAGAAACCGTCGCATTGCCACAGCCGGTTGAGATGTCAGCAGAAGCCGTGGGGTACTATTGTCAGATGGACCTGCTGGAACATGACGGTCCCAAGGGACAAATCCACCTTGCAGGGTTGCTTGCCCCGATCTTTTTCTCTCAGGTCAGAGACACAATCGCCTATCTGCACATGCCTGAACAGAGCCACGCCGTGGAGGTCGCCTATGTTCAGGATATGGCAGATGCGGCAAGTTGGGCCAAACCGGGCGCTTGGATCGCGGCGGACCAAGCTATTTATGTGGTGGGCTCCGATCAAATGGGCGGCATGGAAGCCTCTGAGTTCGTACCCTTTTCCAGCAAGGCGGCTGCCGTCGCCTTTACCAAGCGCCACGGCGGTACTTTGCTCCGGTTTGAGGACATCACAGCACAAGATGTATTGGCGGCGGCCTCCGTAGAGCCGGCACCCTCAAATCAATCCGACATTGCCAACCGATTGCGCGCATTGGCCCCCAAAGACAGGACAAACTGATATGACATTTATGACCCGTCGCCGTTTTATTTCAATGGCTTGCGCGTCTTGCCTGATCGCCCCGTCCGCGCATGCGTTTCAATGGCAGGCACCGCATTGGGGGCCCGTGCGCGGATCATCCTTGATCATCCGAATGCAAAGGGCATCACTCAACGTGCGCTTGGAGAAATCTCCCGCCTGGAAGATATTTTTAGCCTGTATCGCAGCCATTCGGAGCTCGTCCAACTGAACGCCGCAGGCCATCTGGAGGCCCCCTCGTTTGAACTCCTGGAATGCCTGTCCATCGCCCGCCACGCGCATCGCCTCACGGAGGGTCGATTTGACCCGACCGTACAACCGCTTTGGCGCGTATTGGCCGATGCCTATAGTATGGGTCGCCCCGCTGATGATACCGAAATATCCGCCGCACGGGCACGGATCGGATTTGATCGTGTGTCATTTGACAGCGAAGGCATTCGTATGTCAGCGGATCAGCAATTGACACTGAATGGGATTGCACAGGGGTATATCGCCGACCGCATCGCGGTATTGATGCGCCGCGAGGGGATCGAAGATGTGCTGATAGATACCGGGGAAATCATTGCCATGGGCGCACCGCATGGGCAAGCCGCTTGGCCTGTTACGATCGCGGGCGAAGTGAAAACGCGCGCCTTGACGGGGCGGGCCTTGGCCACATCCGCGCCTTTTGGAACGCGCTTGAGCGCGACTGGCCAAATCGGCCACATCCTTGACCCGCGCCATGGCGGAATTTTGGAAACGGACATCCGGCAGGTCTCCGTCAGTGCCCAAAACGCAGCACTTGCGGATGCCATTTCAACCGGTCTGTGTGTCGCAAAAGATCGCAATGAAGCTCGGGGTTTGTTGCGCGGAGACAAAGATGCCGTTTTGGAAAGCGTACAAACAATGGCCGACGCCATATAGACGCCACAGAGCCGTGTTGCATGGATCGGTCCTGCGCTGATATTGATGCGGTTTGTTTCGTTCAGGATGTCATAAATGCCGCACACGTTCCTCGCTGATCGCTGTGACAAGATCCTGAAACAAAGGCACCGGGTGATCAACGGGCCGGAAGATAACGACGCGCGGCGGGCAGCCACACTATTCTGATCTGGCGATAGAGATGTGTCTGACGCTGGGCCTGATCCTCAAGCAGTCGCTGCGGCAAACGCAAGGCGTGATCTTGTCAGCCGAGATTGTCTGCTTGGATCTGACCATGGACGGCATCGGCGTCCCAACGCTGTTCCGGACCCGTTGGATCAAGTCGACGGCCCAGTTGAGCTATTCCTCGCAGACGGGGCTTACGGCGGCGGCTTAACACGTGATCTTCTCGTCGACCGCTTTGGCGGACTGATCGAGATTGCGTTCCTGCCTCCCAAAAACACAACCTTGAGGCCGAGCGCGGCGCTACATCCGACGCCACGCGACCGGGCTATTGCACAGATCATGTCCACGGGCGGATGGCTTGACAGAAGATCTCACGCTACAAACAACGGAACCGAGGGGAAACCCAAATGGGCCACTGGAAAGCTGTCATCGAGACCAAGCTGAAAGCGCGCTCCTACGCAAATCAGAAGACAGAAGCCAAGATTGGCGCCCGGATTCTCCACCGGATGACCGGACTTGGTCAGCCCACTTTCGAACGCACCGCCTGAATTCCGTCTCGGGGACGGCGCGTTCCAGACTGCAGTCGATCTATGCAACAAGGCCAGCCGAACACCATGACAAAGCCGTCAAGGCCTACATCAAGCACTTTCACGAACAACAAGCTTGCCCAGAAAATGGCGGAGATGCTCATTTTCGGACGTCCCTTTCAGGACTTCGACCAATCCTTCGGCCATTGCCGAGAGAGGCTGGCGATATGTGGTCAATTTGTAATTCGCGCTATCGGCTTGAGGAATGTCATCAAACCCGATGACGGCGATATCCTCGGGGACGCGGAGCCCCAGTTTCGTGCGGATCGCATCAACGGCCCCAACGGCAAGTGCATCGTTTTCACAAACGATGATATCAACGTTGTTCAAGGCCGGGTGATCCGCAAAATAACCTACAACCTGATCATAAGCCAACTGCGGATCGTAGCGGGCCACTGAAACAAAATCCGGCGTTGCGCCGAATGCATCCTGCCAGCGTTTGAGAAATGTCTCCTTGCGCCCCAAATGCGCCGACGTGGACTGCGGACCCGCAAGAAAAAGCGGCTTTCGATAGCCTTTCTCTACGATGTAATCCGTGATTTCGTTCATTGCCGCACGGTCGTCACAGCAGATCGAAATCGTATCGGGGTTTTCGGAGCTGCGTGCGAAGACGATCAACTTACGCACGCGGCGCGCCCCCAAAGCGGTCGCGAGGCTGCGATCCGTGAATTGTATGCCGATGAGAACCGCGGCATCTACGCGTCTTTGGCTGGCGTTGAGCAGTGCAGCAGAGGTGTCCTCTTCATCGGAGGTGTTCACCAGAAGCGTGTCCAATCCGTTCTTGCGCAGAACTCGGGTTAATCTTTCCAACATGACAAGTTTGTGCGGGTTGGCAAAATCGTCGATCAACAGACAGACAAGATTGCTGCGATCGGAGGCGAGGCTTGAGGCCAGAAGATCGGGCACATAGCCTAACGTCTGCGCGGCACCCATTACTTTTTCCCGACTTTTTCTCGAGATCGAGGCATCTTTTTTAAAGGCACGATTAACCGTCCAGCGCGAGACGCCTGCCAGCTTTGCGACATCGTCTGCGGTCACTGTCTCGTCCGACCTCTGGTTTTCCATCTGGCTCATTCGGCCCTCCGTTCATCCGAGTGTATCGCGACGGAGCCGAAAAAGACAATGTGTTTGCACGCGCGTGCAATTTATTCTTGCACGCGCGTGCAGGTTGCCGTTATGACTCCATACATACCCAAGATTCGGGAAAGGGAGGATGCATGTTGAAGGTTGGACTTCTCGGTGCGGGACGGATTGCGACAGTGCACGCAAAAGCCATCACCGCACACCGCAAGAGCACACTTGTGGCGGTTTCGGATATGATTGCCGAAAACGCAAAACAGCTCGCAGCGAACTTTGGTTGCGAGGTGCGCACCACGGACGAAATCATCGACGATCCAACGATTGATGCGGTGCTTATTGCGACATCGACCGATACGCATTCGGATTTGATTGAACGCGCAACCGCCGCCGGCAAAGCGGTGCTGTGCGAAAAGCCTGTTGATCTCAGCCTTGAGCGGGCCCGCGCGTGTCAAGCGGCGGTCGCACAGTCTGGCCGACCGGTCATGATCGGCTTTAACCGCCGCTTTGATCCAAACTTCTCGGCCGTAAAAGCCGCGCTGGCTGGCGGTGAGGTCGGCAAAGCGGAACTGTTGTCGATCACGTCGTTCGATCCGTCCCCGCCACCAGTTTCTTATATCAAAGTGTCTGGCGGGTTGTTTCGTGACATGATGATCCATGATTTCGACATGGCAAACTTCATTATGGGGGAGGCACCTGTCAGCATTTCTGCCGTTGGCTCGTCTATCGTAGACCCCGAGATCGGGATTGCGGGTGACGTTGATACCGCCGTGGTGACGATGACATATGCCGACGGCAAAATTGCCGTGATCAAAAACTCGCGGCGCGCCGTTTATGGCTATGATCAACGTCTTGAACTGCTGGGCTCGGAAGGGCTGCTTCAGGCGCAAAACATGCTGGAAAACACCATGGTGAAATCCACAGTGGCGGGCGTGACCGGAGCCAAGCCGACCTACTTCTTCCTCGAACGCTACATGCCGGCATACGAGGCGGAATGGATCGCATTTGTCGAAGCTGTCGAGACGAAATCGACGTTCCCTGTCACCCTTGAGGATGGCGTGACGGCTTTGGCAATGGCTGAGGCTGCAAATCGGTCGTTAGAGTTGGGTCGGGCGGTCTTGCTGGAGGAGGTTGCGCCAGTCTTGGCGTAACAGCGAGCGCTCGAAACAGATTTCTCCGACCGACAAAGGCCGGGGATACGAAATCCGGTACAGCCGGATGAACGCGGGGCCTCGCCCCAAATAATCAGTGGAACCTAAGGGAGGAGATCCATGAAAAAATTTGTAAAAGCCGCTCTGGCTGCGAGCGCGTTTGCGATCGCAACGCCAGTTCTTGCGCAGGACATCGTTGTTGTCGCCCATGGTCAGGCCAACGATCCGTTTTGGTCGGTTGTAAAAAATGGTGCCGAACAAGCGGCCAAGGACGCCGGCGTTAACGTCGACTATCGCTCGCCGGAAACATTCGACATGGTCGCCATGTCACAACTCATCGACGCTGCCGTAAACCAGGAACCGGCTGGTCTGATCGTGTCGATTCCCGACGCAGATGCGCTTGGACCGTCAATCCAGCGCGCCGTTTCGGCTGGTATTCCGGTCATCTCGATCAACTCCGGCTCGGATGTCTCCAAGGGCCTTGGTGCCCTTCTTCATGTGGGTCAGGACGAGTTCGATGCGGGGAAATCTGCTGGCGCAAAGCTGGCTGAGATGGGCGGCAAAACCGCTATCTGTGTGAACCAAGAGGTCGGCAACGTCTCGCTTGACCTGCGCTGCGACGGTTTTGCCGAAGGTTTTGGCGGCTCTGTGACCGTCTTGCCAACCAGCAACGATCCAGCGGAGATCGAAGCCAAGGTGGCCGCAGCTCTATCTTCGGATACCGCTATTGACACGGTGATGGCCCTCGGCGCCTCGACCGCGGGTGAGCCTGCAGTTGCCGCGGCCAAAGCATCTGGTCGCGACGTAAACGTTGCTTCGTTCGATCTGTCGGCCAGCTTCCTGCAGTCCATCGTCGATGGCGATGCTGCTTTTGCGATCGACCAGCAGCAGTTCTTGCAGGGCTATCTGTCCGTCAACTTCATGGCGCTGCACGCCAAATTTGGCCTGATGCCCGGTGGCAATGTTCCCTCGGGTCCGAACCTGATTACGGCTGACAAGGCTGCTCAGGTTATCGAACTGTCGGCTAAAGGCATCCGCTAACTCCGGGTGGCACCAAGCACAAGAACGGAGCGGCACAAAAGTGCCGCTCCACTTGAAAAAGGGAGGTCAGAATGAATGATACCGTCCAAGGCGCTGCGGACGAACGGCTCAAGGCCGAACCGTTATTTGCGCAATTGATCAAACGTCCGGAACTTGGGGCCGTCGCGGGCGTCATACTGGTTGTAATTTTCTTTTCCATTACCGCTGACAGATCAATGTTCAGCCTGTCGGGTATCATAAACTTTATGACCCCCGCATCCCAACTGGGCATTCTGGCCATTGGCGCGGCGCTGTTGATGATCGGCGGGGAATTCGATCTGTCAATTGGCTCTATGGTGGCCTTTTCGGGTTTGTTTTTCGGTGTCTGTGCGGTCACATGGCACTTGCCGCTGGTCGCCGCAATTCCGCTGACATTTATCTTTGCGGGCGCTGTTGGCGCGTTGAGCGGAAATCTTGTTATTCGCTCGGGTTTGCCGTCGTTCATTGTCACGCTGGCCTTTTTGTTCATCCTGCGCGGCTTGTCGCTTGTCGGGCTGAAATGGGCCACAGGTGGCTCGACACAGTTGCGCGGTGTGCGCGAAGCGGTCGAAAACGATTGGTTGGCACCAGTCTTTTCCGGGGACGCCTTTCCGGGGCTGTTTGCGAAGCTCGCGGATATGGGCCTTGTGGCAACCTTCAATAATGGCACGCCAAAAGTACCTGGCATCCCAGTCGAAATCCTCTGGTTTGTCGCTATCGCTCTGATCGCCACCTATGTGCTTTTGCGCATGCCGGTCGGAAACTGGATCTTCGCCGCTGGTGGGGACCGGACTGCGGCCTCGAACTCCGGTGTTCCGGTCAACAAGGTCAAGGTTTCGTTGTTCATGCTGACCGCATGTTGTGCAGCATTGGTGGCCATCATCACCGTGATGGATGCGGGATCCACAGACGCACGGCGCGGATTTCAAAAGGAATTTGAGGCGATTATCGCGGCAGTGGTTGGTGGGTGTTTGCTGACTGGCGGGTATGGATCGGCCATCGGTGCGTTCTTTGGCTCGATCATTTTCGGCATGGTCGTCATCGGGCTGACCTATACCAACTTCGATCAGGACTGGTTTCAGGTGTTTCTCGGCGGAATGTTGTTGATCGCCGTGATGTTCAACAATGCCATCCGCAAACGAGTGACGGGAGAGCGCTGAGATGACTCAAGACACCAAGTTCCATCATGGCGACGCCACACAAAACGACAGTCCGATTGTCGAAATGAAAAACATTGAAAAGCATTTCGGTAATATCATCGCTCTTGCCGGGGTCAGCTTTGATGTTCGACCCGGGGAATGCCACTGCCTTTTGGGTGATAACGGCGCGGGCAAGTCGACCTTCATCAAAACAATGTCGGGCGTACACCGACCGACAAAGGGCGAAATCCTGTTTGAAGGCAAACCGTTGAATTTCGCCACCCCGCGTGACGCGATGGAGGCCGGGATTGCGACCGTGTTCCAAGATCTGGCGATGATCCCATTGATGAGCGTGACGCGAAATTTTTTCATGGGACGCGAGCAACGACAGGACGGGGGCTGATGAAACGGTTTGACGTGGCCAAGGCCAATGAGGTCACCATTGAGGCAATGCGTCAGATGGGCATCAACCTGCGCGGTCCCGATCAAGCCGTCGGCACACTGTCCGGTGGTGAACGTCAGACCGTCGCCATCGCGCGTGCTGTCTACTTCGGGGCTAAGGTTCTGATCCTTGATGAGCCAACCTCGGCGCTGGGTGTGCGCCAGACGTCAAATGTTCTGGCAACCATCGACAGGGTGCGCAAACAGGGCATCGGCGTTGTCTTTATCAGCCACAATGTGCGTCATGCGCTGGCTGTTGGCGACCGGTTCACGGTGCTCAATCGAGGTAAAACGTTAGGGACAGCCAAGCGGGGAGAAATCACTCCCGAAGAGCTTCAAGACCTCATGGCGGGCGGTCAAGAAATGGCCGCACTCGAAGGATCGCTTGATGGTACCATCTGAACTCCTCCCGGGATGGGCTGCGCGCGCAGCTCATTCCCGGAGAGTTTGCAGGTCCTTGGACAGTAAGGCGCGGAACGACCTTCCGAGCGCACTTTAGGAAATTGTGTGTAAAATGTACAAAATGCCGGATAAATCGCTTGGTGTGGCCCTGATCGGCACAGGCTTTATGGGAAAGTGCCATGCGCTGGCATGGCGTCAGGTTGCGACGGTGTTCGGGGGCGAGCCGCCCCGACTGGAAATTCTGAGTGATGTCACAAAAGACTCCGCCGTCCGTTTTGCTCGCCAGTTTGGATTTCGGCGAAGCACCGATGATTGGCGGGCCGCCATTGCCGATCCTGCGGTCGACGTGGTGTCGATCACAACGCCCAATAGTCTGCACCGACCGATGGCAGAGGCCGCGCTGAAGGCCGGCAAGCATGTCTGGCTGGAAAAGCCGATGGCACTGACGCTGGAAGATGCCGAAGCAATGACCGCCTTTGCCGCGCGAAATCCCGATCAGGTGACGCTTCTTGGCTATAATTATCTGCGCTCACCCGCCTTTCAAATGGCGCGCAAAATACTGGCGGAGGGAGGGATCGGCGCGCCGCTGACCTTTCGCGGGGTCTATGACGAGGACTACAGCGCTGATCCGGACCTGCCTTGGTCATGGCGGATGACCAAAAAAGCGGGCGGTCTTGGGGCGCTTGGTGATCTTGGGTGCCACTTGGTCAGCGTGATGATCCAACTGATGGGGGATGTGTCCGAATTGACCGCCCAGACCCAGATCGCCATTCCCCTGCGGCACTCTCCCGAGGGCCCCAAGGCGGTTGAAAATGAGGACAGTGCGCTGGCGTTGATCCGCTTTGCCTCCGGCGCGCAGGGCGTGTTTGCGACCTCTCGGGTCGCACGCGGGCGCAAGTGTCGCTTGCAATGGGAAGTGCAAGGATCCGATGGCACGATCATCTTCGATCAAGAGAATATGAACGAACTTTGGCTCCACAGAACAGATGACGCGGGCTTCACTCGCCACCTGAGCGGGCCGGAGCAACCCGATTACGCGGCCTTCTGTCCTGCCCCGGGCCATAATTTCGGTTTCAATGAGCAAAAAGTGATCGAGGCCCGCGACTTGATCCGCGCCATAGCGGGCGATGCGCCCTGCGGTCCTGATTTCGCCGAGGGCCTGAAAATCGAGAAAATCATTCACGCGATGGCGACCTCGAACGGTCGCCCGGTGGCGCCTTAAGGAGAGAGACATATGACCAAGCTTGACGTAATCACGATTGGCCGTGCGGGCGTAGACCTATATGGATCTCAAATCGGCGGACGGCTCGAGGATATGGGGTCATTTGACAAGTATATCGGGGGCTCTCCAACCAACATCGCTTGTGGCACTGCGCGTTTGGGCCTGAAGTCTGGCCTGATCACGCGCGTTGGTGACGAGCATATGGGCCGCTTCATCCGTGAAGAGTTGGAGCGTCATGGCGTCTCGACCCAAGGCGTCATAACCGACGGCGAGCGTCTGACTGCGTTGGTGATCCTTGGCATCCGCGATGAGACGCAATTCCCTCTGATCTTCTACCGTGAGAACTGCGCGGATATGGCGCTGTGTGAGGAGGACATCGACGAGGCTTTCATCGCGTCAGCGCGATCGGTCCTTGCGACCGGCACCCATCTAAGCCACCCGCGCACTAAGGCCGCCGTCATCAAGGCATTGAAACTGGCGCGTCAGTACGGATTGAAGACGGCACTGGACATCGACTATCGCCCAAACCTTTGGGGACTGGCCGGTCACGGCGACGGTGAAAGCCGCTTCGTCGAAAGCGCTGAGGTCACCGCCAAGCTGATGGAGACGCTGCATTACTTCGACCTGATTGTCGGGACCGAGGAAGAATTCCATATCGCGGGCGGCTCGACCGATACGATCAAAGCGCTGCGTGCCGTGCGCAAGGTCTCGAAGGCGACGCTGGTGTGCAAGCGCGGAGCGGATGGTGCGGTGGCGTTTGACGGTGATATTCCTGACAGCCTGGACGATGGCCAGACCGGGCCAGGCTTTCCGATTGAGGTATTTAATGTTCTGGGCGCGGGCGACGGTTTCTTTTCGGGTCTGCTCAAAGGCTGGCTTGATGGTGAAGATTGGTCGACCACGCTGAAATATGCCAACGCCTGTGGGGCATTTGCGGTCAGTCGGCACGGCTGTACCCCGGCCTATCCAAGCTGGGATGAGCTACAGTTTTTCTTTGATCGCGGTATTGTGCGCAAAGATCTGCGCAACGACACCGAGTTGGAACAGGTGCATTGGGCCACAAATCGGCATGGCGACTGGTCGACCATACGCACCTTTGCCTTTGATCACCGCCTGCAACTTGAAGAGATGGACGGCTACTCGAAAGACAAAGGCAGCCTGTTCAAAGAGCTTTGCCTCGCGGCGGCGCTCAAGGTCCAGAATGGTCAGCCCGGGTACGGTATCTTATGCGACAATCGCATTGGACGGTCCGCCCTGCACGCCGCGTCCGGCTCTGGCCTGTGGATCGGTCGCCCGACCGAGCTGCCGGGGTCGCGCCCGATCGCGTTTGAAGAGGACCTTGGGCTTGACCTCGGCCGTTTCAAAGAATGGGCGCGCGAGAATGTGGTAAAGCTTTTGGTTTTTTGCCACCCAGACGACACGCCCGAAACCCGCGCGTTGCAGGAAGGTCGCGTCAAGCGGCTGTTCACGGCGCGCGCCGCAACAATCTTGAATTTCTGCTGGAGGTGATCCCCTCCAAGGTCGCCCCCGTGGACGACACCACAAGCGCGACCCTGATCCAGCAGTTCTACGATGCGGGTGTCTACCCTGATTGGTGGAAGCTTGAGCCGTTTAAGACGGACGCTGCGTGGCAAAACGCGGTGACCGCGATCGAACGCAATGATCCGCGGACGCGAGGGATCGTTGTGCTGGGTCTGGACGCGCCCGAGGCCGATCTTGCGCAGAGCTTTGCGTTGGCTGCCAAACAGCCGCTGGTCAAAGGTTTTGCCGTCGGCCGGACGATCTTTGGAGACGCGGCACGGGCTTGGATGAAGGGCGAGATGAGCGATACGGAGGCCGTGACACAGATGGCGATGCGCTATGAGATTCTGTGTTCGGTGTGGGACAAGGCACGGGCAGATGCTCGTCTAAATGTGGAGTGATCTGATGAGCGGAACAATCCGACTGACCGCCGCGCAGGCCATGGTAAAATGGCTGAGCGTGCAACTCACCAAAGAGGGTGACCGATTTATCGACGGCATTTGGGGGATTTTCGGCCACGGCAATGTGGCGGGGCTCGGCGAGGCCTTGCAAGACGCGGGCAACGGTTTCCCAACATGGCGTGGCCAGAACGAGCAAACCATGGCACATGCGGCCATTGCCTATGCCAAGGGGCTGAAACGCCACCGCGCACAGGCGGTGACCTCTTCCATTGGGCCGGGTGCCACCAACATGGTGACCGCAGCCGCGCTGGCGCATGTCAACCGTCTGCCGGTGTTGTTCATACCCGGCGATGTCTTTGCCAACCGCCGCCCTGATCCGGTTTTGCAACAGGTTGAAAGCTTCGAAGATGGCACCATTTCGGCCAATGATTGCTTCAAGCCGGTGGTGCGCTATTTCGACCGGATCACCCGACCTGAGCACCTTTTGACGTGCTTGCCGCGCGCCCTGACGGTGATGACCGACCCGGCCAACTGTGGGCCTGTCTGCCTTGCCTTCTGTCAGGATGTGCAAGCCGAGGCCTACGACTATCCGGTTGAATTCTTTGACCCCAAAGTCTGGCGCGTGCGCCGCCCCGAGCCGGACAGTCTCGAACTCGCCGAAGTGGTCTCGATGATCAAATCCGCCTCCAATCCGGTTATCGTCTGCGGCGGAGGCGTGATCTATTCCGATGCGGAGGCCACACTCGCCGCGTTTGCCAGCACGCACAACATCCCTGTCGTCGAAACTCAGGCCGGCAAGTCGGCGTTGGCGCAGGCTCACCCGATGAATTTTGGCGCGAGCGGTGTGGACGGCTCTGCCGCCGCCAACGCCGTTTCGAAAGATGCCGATCTGGTCATCGGTGTGGGGACACGGTTTCAGGACTTTACAACCGGGTCGTGGACGTTGTTTGAAAAGCCCGGTCGCAGGTTGGTGTCGATCAACGTGGCGGCCTATGACGCGGTCAAACATGGCGCGATCCCGATGGTCTCGGACGCCAAAGTGGCACTGGAAAAGATCTCCGCCGCCCTAGGCAATCACAGAGCCCCCGCGGTCGATGCCGCATGTCGGACGGAGTGGTTGGCCGCCGTCACGGCCCATTGTTTGCCGCGCGAGGCCACACAAGACGGCCGCCCTCTGGATGCCGAGGTGATCGGCGCGGTTCAGCGCGCGACGGGGGAAGACGCCATCGCGATGTGTGCCGCGGGCACCATGCCTGGGGCGCTCAAGCTGCTGTGGCAACCATCCCAAGGCGGCTATCACATGGAATACGGCTATTCTTGCATGGGCTACGAAATTGCGGGCGCCATGGGGCTCAAATTGGCCCGACCCGAACGCGACGTGATCTGTTTTGTCGGCGACGGATCCTACATGATGGCGAATTCGGAACTGGCAACGGCGGTGATGCGCAAGGTGCCTTTCACGGTGATTTTGACAGACAACCGTGGCTACGGCTGTATCAACCGCCTGCAAACGCTCGGCTGCGGTGGCGCGCCGTTCAACAACATGTATGCCGATTGCAATGTCGAGGCCCAGCCCGATATTGATTATGTTGCCCATGCGGCCTCGATGGGGGCCTATGCGGTCAAGGCCGAGGGCATCGCCGATTTGGAAGTCCAGATTTCACATGCCCGCGGTCGCGACATTCCCACCGTCATCGTGATCGAGACCACCGCCGAGGAAGGTCCGGGCTTCGGCGCTGCGGGGCATTGGTGGGATGTCGCTGTTCCGGCAGTGAGCAAAACGGAAAAATCGCGCGCCGCCTATGCCGATTACCTTGAAAACTTGACCCGCCAACGGCTGATAAACTGACACCCCGGCGGGCATTCCGCCATAGGAGAGACAACCGATGATCCAGTTCGGGACAAATCCCATTGCATGGGCAAACGACGACGACCAGACCCTTGGCGCCGATATTCCGACCGCACGTATCCTGGACGAGGCGGGTCGGCAGATCGGCTTTGACGGAATCGAGAATGGCCACCGCTGGCCGCAGGATGACCCAGAGGCTCTGCGTGTGCTTTTGGCCGAATACGGGCTCGCCTTTATCTCGGGCTGGCACTCGCTCAACCTGCTTTCGCATTCGATTGAGGACGAGAAAACTGCAATCCAGCCGCATTTGGACAAGCTAAAGCACAACGGCTGCAAGGTCTGCATTGCATGCGAAACGTCGAATTCGGTTCAGGGGCTGGATAGGCCGCTGTCGGATCGCCCGGTGCTTGATCGTGCCGGTATGGCCGAGTTTGCGGCTAAGGTGGAAGAGATTGCGCAATATTGCTCTGATCAAGGGGTTGATCTCGTCTATCACCACCATATGGGCACTGTCGTGCAGTCGCCTGAGGATATCGACGCTTTCATGGCGGCCACGGGGCCTGCGACGAAGCTTCTGTTTGATGCCGGTCACTGTGTTTTTGGTGGCGGCGATCCTGAGGTGGTGTTGCGCAGGCATATCGGCCGCGTCCGCCATTTTCACGCCAAGAACGTCCGCCCCGTGATCCGGGACAAGGTCGAGGGGGACGCGCTGTCGTTCATGGATGGTGTGCGTGCTGGGGTCTTTACCGTGCCAGGCGATCAGGAAGGGGGGGTGGATTTTGCTCCGCTTCTGAAGGTTCTTGCCGAGAACAACTATGACGGTTGGATCGTGATTGAGGCTGAACAGGACCCCGACCAGCGCAATCCGCTTCTCTATCAGACCCTTGGCCTGGCCACTCTCAAACGGCTCGCACGCGACGCCGGTTTTTTCGACGGAGGCGCACATGTCTGATCTTTTGAAACGTCCCTTTGGAACGCACGGAAAAGTGCATCAGATCACACCCATGTCGGCGGGCTGGCGCTATGTGGGGTTTGACCTGTTCAAATTGCGTACCGGGGAAAAAATTTCGGATGCGACGGGCAAGACCGAGGTGATCTTCGTGATGGTTGAGGGGAAGGCACGCTTTACCGCTGCGGATCAGGAATGGGGTGAGCTTGGCCATCGCATGAATGTCTTTGAGAAGACCCCGCCGCATTGCCTGTATGTTCCGAACGGAGAAGACTGGGAGGCAGAGGCCACGACGGACTGCACGATTGCGGTCTGTCGGGCGCCGGTCACTCCGGGCACAAGGCGCGACGGATCGGTCCCGATGGCATCACCCTGACCCAACGGGGCGAAGAGTCAAATTCCCGATTTATCAACAACATCGCAATGGAGAATGAGGATTATTGCGATAGCCTTTTGGTGACCGAGGTTTTCACCCCAGCGGGCAATTGGTCGTCATATCCCTCGCATCGCCATGACGAAGACGACTTCCCGAATATCACCTATCTTGAGGAAACCTATTACCACCGGATCAACCCGGCGAATGGTTTTGGAATCCAGCGGGTCTATACAGACGATTTGCAGCTCAATGAGACCATGGCGGTTCATGATGGCGACGTTGTTTGCGTGCCGCGTGGCCATCATCCTTGCGGTGCGCCGCATGGGTTCGAGATGTATTACTTGAACGTCATGGCCGGGCCGCTGCGCAAATGGCGTTTTATCGCAGCCCCTGAAGTTGAACACCTTATGTAATCCGCCTTTGGGTGGTCCCGGAGATATGAATATGACCCAACCTTTTGCACTGGCCGCATGCGCTGAAATGCTGTGGCAGGACAAGCCGATTGAATGGCGCGCATCGCGCCTCAAAGAGATGGGATTTGGAGTTGGCCTATGGAATTGGCCCGACCATGATCTCGCCAAGTTGGAGGCCACGGGGGCGAACTTCACGATCATGAATGGCTACCTCCAAGGCCGCTTGAGCGACGCAGAAGGCGCCCAAACCCTTCTCGCTTCGGCCCGTGAAACCGCTCACGTTGGCAAACGGCTTGGGGTTGCCCGGCTTAATCTGCATGGCACCGGTCTGGGCGATGGCGGAATTCCGATCCCGCGTCATGGAGTGTTTTCCCCCGGCATGATGCAGCGTGCCATTGATACGCTGCACCGCGTTTGCGACATGGCCGAGGAAGAAGGCGTAACGTTTACATTGGAAAACCTGAATCCGCTGGATCACCCGGGGTGCCCTTTCGGGTCTACGGCTGATGTTTTGGCGCTGGTTTCAACCGTCAATCGCCCCCAACTGCGGATCAATCTGGACCTATATCACACCCAAATTGGCGAAGGCGATCTGGTGCGGTGGTGCGCCGCTTGCTTGCCCTGGATCGGTGAAGTGCAAGTCGCGGATAATCCGGGCCGCTGCGAGCCGGGCACGGGCGAAATCAACTATACAGGCGTTGCGCGGGCGCTCGACGAGATGGGATACCGTGGACCTGTTGGCATGGAGGCCTTTGCCGCCAACGATCCAGATGCCGCGCTCGCCGCCTTCCGCGCCGCATTTACAATATAATTATTCCCGGTTTGTGACCCATGTGGCGTTGGGCCATATGGATCTCGAACATTCGCTGAGGTTGGGCCGTGCGCGCGCCCACCATCCGGCAAAGTGCTCGTTGGGATTGGTTGCCGCACGATCCAGATGTCTACGCAAAACGAACCTTGTCGAACGGTTCTTTTGCAGAGTGAAGGACATGCACAGACTGACAACCAGATGCGAAAAACTCAAACGAAACTTCCTATCAATGGTCTACAGCTTCGCGATCAGATGTTGGATCCATTGAGGCCACAGCCTCGATCAAGCCTCGATGTAAATCAGGAGGATATGATAAAACGACCCTACCGAAAATTGACTCTAGATGAACGTAGAATCTTAGCGAGATGCTTCAGGCGAAGGCCACCAAGACAAAGATCTCTATGACACTTGATCGAGATCGTTCAACCACCCGCCGAGAGATCAAAAGGAACTTCTGGGCTGATGATGCCGTCCCGAAGACGTACGCAGGATACTTCGAAATGGCTGTTATAGGCGCAACCTACCTTTTCAAAGCGCATCTCGCCTTTGACAGCCGTCTTCGGCCTGTCCGAGGTCATGAAGGCGTGTCATGAATGTTATTCACTGCGCCAGCCAATGCCGTGCGATGTAGCACACATGAGCCAGCACAGCTTCGGCCCCCTCTGCAGACCTCATCGGCACCTCAAGCGACAATGGCAGATCGTCAGGCAAAGCCTCCACAAAAGCGCGTAGATCAATCTGGCCCTCGCCCGGCGCAAGCCGCGCTTCGCGCGCGGTGAACAGCAACTCATCGGTTGTATAGTGCTCGGCCACAGGCGCGTCACACAGATGCGCAAAGGGAAGACGATCGGGCGAAATCGCAGCAAGCTGGGCAAGCGAGGACCCCGAGCGATCAAAATGCAAACTATCGACCAAGAGATGCACCTCAGGTCCGGCCGCCTCCACCACCCGCAACGCAGTGTCGAGATCGGGCACATCGGTCCAAGGGAAAAACTCGTGAATGATCGCCACGCCGCGCGATTTACCGGCCTCCGCCAGCGCAGACAGCGTGTCGGACAGTCGCGACAGATCAGGGTCATAAGGGGCGGTGATCAGGTGATGCGCCCCAAGCTCCGCCCCCATGTCAAACAACCACTCATAGTCCGCAACCCGCGTGTCAGGCGTTACCTTGAGAAACTCGATGTCACCAACGGTGATCCCGGTGGCGGCCATCGCCGTTTTGGTGGCGCGTAGCATCGCGGGATCGTCAGACAGCGGATAACCGGGGGACGTGTCCGTCACGCGCAAAAGCCGCAGTCCGACACCATCAAACCCGGCTTTGGCGGCGGCTTCGATGAAACGCGGCGGGGCAAGGTCGATGGCGGTGAGGTGGGCGGCACTCAAGGGACGGGACATGATCAAATCTCCTGTGTGGCGGCATGACGTCCGGCCACAAAACCAAAGGTCATGGCAGGCCCAAGGTTGATCCCACCCGCCGGATAAAACCCACCAAACACATTCGCATTGTCCGTGCCCGCCGCGTAAAGACCCGCGATGACGTGCCCCTGCCCGTCCAGCACACGCGCCGATCCATCGGTGCTCAGGCCCGCAAAGGTGCCAAAGCTGCCCGGCACAACCTCGACCGCATAAAACGGCCCCTGCTCGATCGGGGCGACGTTCGGATTTGGAGTATATTCGGGATCGCCCTGAAGCCGCATATAGGCGGTGCGGCCGCGCCCAAAGACCGGGTCTTCGCCACGCCGGGCACCCTCATTCCACTCAGCCACCGTTGTCTCCAACCCGGACGGATCAATACCACAGGCCTTGGCCAGCGCCGCAATCGTCTTGCCCGTTTTGAGGTAACCGGACTTGACCCAGTAGCCAAAGGGCACCGGCGCAGGCCGCACGACGCCAAGTCCGAAACGCCGCAAGAAACGATGATCACAAACCAGCCAGGAGCGCGCCGGGGCATCGGCGTCGACCGCATCCATCATGGATGTCACATAATCATGATAGCCAAGCCCCTCATTGCAGAACCGTTTGCCGTCCGAAAGCACCCCGATCACACCGGGTTTGCCGCGATCAATGATATGAGGGAACGGGCCTTTGGACCCGTCCGGCCACACAACATGCGACACCGGACAATAGGCGGTGGCGCTGGCCAGATCGAGATCCATCACGGCACCGACAGCTTCGCCAAGCCGGAGCCCGTCGCCCGTTGCCGAGGGCACGGCGAGGGTCAGGTTTTCGTCATTGCGTTCAAAGGTTTCCGCGCGACGCGCCAGATCATGACCATAGCCGCCACAGGCCAGAACAACGCCACATTTGCCGATCAGCGTTGACCCATCCTTCAGGCGCACGCCTGTGATGCGCCCCCCATCAAAAATCAAACCAGAAACGGATTGCGACACTCTCAGATCAACCCCCGCATCCTTGGCCGATTTCATCAAGCGTCCAATCAAAGCCGCGCCATTGCGCAGCTCCATGCCCCGTTTGTGAAACGCAAGATCGCGGAAATGTCGCAATACGCGGCGGGTCACATAGGCAAAGGATTTGACTGATCGCGTCATGGTCATAAAGGCCTTGAGATCGGCACCGGATTGAATCGTCATACCCTTGAACGAGGTCTCTTTTAGAGGCTTACGCAGGATGTTCACGCTCGCACCCAAAGCCCGCGCATCAAAGGGTTTGGCAATCACCGATCGCCCGCCCATGCCCGCACCCGGCTGATGGCCGTAGGTGTCGGGAATGACCAAGCCGCCGTCAAATTGCAGAGCGGTGTTGTCTTCGAAAAAGGCGACCATTTTCGGGGCGGCATCGAGAAAGGCCTCGACCTTTTCCTCTTTGTAATAGTTGCCCGTGACGGCCTTAATATACTGACGCGGCGCGTCTATGTCCTCGACGATGCCCGCGCGCTGCGCCACCGGATTGCGGGGCGCAAAAATCCATCCGCCGGACCAGGCCGAGGTCCCTCCCATCACCGGCTCTTTCTCAAGCACGACAACAGAGCGCCCCAGATGCGCAGCGGTCACGGCGGCACTCAGCCCGCCCGCACCAGACCCGATCACGATCAGATCAAAGGTCTCTTGGGAAGGGGTCGCGTGAGCAGTCATGATATTTTCCTCCAAATTGGAAAGACTTTTCATACTTGCATGAATTAACGTCAAGTATCATGTATATTTCTACATTAACATTGTGTTATTCATAACCGAGCGTCAGTGCCCGATGAGGACCCATCCATGCGTGATATCACCCTGAGACAAATCGAAGTCATTCGTGCGGTCATGTTGCGCGGCACGATCATGGGCGCGGCGGAGTATCTCGGCGTGTCTGCGCCGGGTGTCAGCCGGTTGATCAAGCACACCGAGGAGACGCTGAACCTGCGGCTGTTTGAACGCCGCTCCGGGCTTTTTGTCCCCTCCGTCGAGGCGCAAACCGTGTTCGACCAAATCCGCGCCGTTTATAAGGGGGTTGAAAACCTCCAACTGTCTCTTGAGAGCCTGCAAAAAGGCGAAAACGTTCAACTCGCCTTTGCCTCTGCTCCCTCCGTCGCCCAATTCATCGCCGCCCGTGCCCTGCGCAATGTCCGCTCCCGTTTCCCCGATCTGTATATCGACCTGAACATTCTCAAGATCGAAGAGACCGTCGACTACCTTTTGTTGGAACGGGGCGAATTTGTGATCATGAGCTCCAAGGTCGATAACCCCGGTATCGAAACCGAAGAGATCGCCGCGACCACGTTGGTCTGTGTGTTGCCAGAGGGGCATCCTTTGGCGGAGAAAGACGAAATCTCGGTCCACGATCTGGTCAATGAACCTCTTGTCGGGGTCGATCCCGATGATCCCTATGGCGCTTTGCTGGTCAAACCGTTTCTGGATCACGGCATAGACATGCAACACAGTATGCGTGGTCGTTTTGCCCAAACCGTTGTCAGCCTCGTGCGCCATGGTCTTGGCGTTGCGTTGATCGACCGCTTTTCCGTTGCCGAAGTGTACATGCCCGGGATCGTGCGTCGTCCGCTGAAAGAGGCCAGCTGCATCCGCAGCTATGTGGTCAAAAAACAGGGGCGCGTCTTATCCAGCTTTGCCGAATACGCGATAACGCAGTTTCGCAAAGAACTGGTGCTTGCAGCGACTGAGCCGTTAAGCTCCTAAAATGGCATCGCTTTTGCGCGCAAAACTGTGCGGTGGCAGATGATAAAATAACACTAGGTTAATAATATTAAAGTTTCGGTATTTGACGTTATTCACAATTTGCATATCTGTTATGCACAGGCGGGCCAAGAACCAAAGGCTCTGCACAACATTGATGGGAGGACATCTATGAAACGTTTCTTGATCGGCGCAGTCTCCGCACTGAGCCTTATGTCGCTGCCGCCGTGGCACAGGAGTACCCAGCCAAGGAAATCCAAGGGATCATCCAATGGGGCGCCGGTGGATCGACAGACACTGTGATGCGTGCCGTGACGCCGCATGCCGAAGAGATCCTGGATGGCACAATCGTGTTGCAAAACATGACCGGCGGTGTTGGCGCCATCGCATTGAACCATGTCGCAAACGAGGATGCTGACGGCTACAAAATCTTGATGGGGGCTGAAAACCCGCTGTTGTATAAAGTCATGGGCTTTGGCGACAAAGATTACTCCGACTTTACCCCGATCAACATTCTGGCCCGCGGCACGCCCATTCTTGTGGCCGGTGCGGATGCGCCGTTTGACGATTACGCTGGCATGATCGCATATATCAAAGAGCATCCGGGTGAAGTGCGCCTTGGTTCCACAGGTCCGGGCGGTGTGCCCTCTGTTGTCACTGCGATGATCGAAACGGTCGAAGGCGATCTGGACGTGATTTCTGTGCCTTACGATGGTGACGGCCCGGCATTGACCGCCCTGCAAGGGGGCGCAATCGACGTGATGCCTGCGGTTTTGGGGGCTGCAATTGAAAGCGTGCGCGCTGGCAAAATCAAAGCCCTCGCCGTGGTAGATATCGAAGAAAACGAATACCTTCCGGGCGTTGCTCCGGTGTCAGCAACCAACGAAGGCTTTGCGACCTATCTGCCCTGGGGTCCCTTCTTTGGCGTTTTCGTCAAAAAAGGCACACCCGATGATGTCGTTAAAAAACTCGAAGGCGCTTTTGCCGTGGCCGCGACCAATCCGGACTTTACCGACCTGATGGAAACCCGTGGCTTCACCTTGATGAGCATTTCGGGCGACGAAGCCGAGGCCTTCCTGACCAAATGGCAGCAAGGCACCACGTGGTTGCTCCAAGACGCTGGCATGACCAAATCTTCGCCGGAAGAGTTCGGCATCGCGCGTCCCGGCGAATAAGCACCAGACGTCCAAAACGCGTTCGGCTTTGGCCGAACACTGGCACCGCCCTTTCCGGTAAGGGGCGGTGTTTCAATTCACAGCAGACAAACTCTTGGAGGAGAGATGCAAGATCACGTTCATCACCATGACTCGACGCGGGACGGCTCATCGGACGCTACCCCTGGTGGCATCGTCGACAAACGTCGCCCTGGCGAGCTTGTCTTTACTGCATGTCTCGTGATCTTCAGCGGTGTCCTGCTGTGGAACGCCTATGGAATCTCCGGGTTTGAGGCGCTGTCCGGCGCGGGATCTGTCCCCATGGCCACAGCGGCCGTGATGCTGATCAGCGTGGCGATTGTCTTTTGGCGCACTGTGAAACTGTCGAAAACAGAAGACGAAACCGTGATGGAAGACATCACACCCCCGCTCGTTATTATCCTTGCCCTGTTTCTCGTCGCCTATGGCGTCCTCTTGAAACCACTTGGATTTTTGCCAACATCCGCGCTTTTCCTGATTGCGTCGATCAAACTTCTCTCCAAACGCAGTTGGGGTTTCACCCTGCTCGTCTCGCTGGGCAGCCTGCTCGCGATCTATCTGGTGTTCCGCATCGTGTTCACTGTCTTGATGCCCGCTGGCATCGTTCCCGAGGCTGAGGCCCTTCAGCTGTTGCGCAATCTTTTTAAAGGAGGTGCATGATGGACGCGTTCATGGCATTTCTGACGATTTTCACCCATCCTGAATTGTTGGTACTTGTCGGCGTGGGCACATTTGCGGGCGTTTACGTCGGCGCGATCCCCGGCCTGTCTGTGACCATGGCCGTGTCGATCCTTATTTCCTTCACCTTCTCCTGGGATGTTTTGCCCGCGATTTCGCTGATGATCGGCATCTATATGGGCGGCGTGTACGGTGGCTCGCGCACGGCGATCCTCTTGAACATCCCCGGCGCGCCCTCTGCCATCGCCACCGCGATGGACGGTTACCCCATGGCGCAACGCGGCGAAGCCGGTGAAGCCATCGGCACCACCACCGTCATGTCGTTTTTCGGCGGTCTGGTCGGGATCGTTGTGCTGGGCGTTCTGGCCCCGGTCGTCTCGGATTTCGCGCTTAAATTCCAACCGCGTGACTATATGCTCTTGGCCGTTCTCGGCATTCTGCTTGTCGGTTCTTTGTCCTCCGGGTCGTTGGTCAAAGGTATTTTTGCGGGCGCTCTTGGGATTGCCATTGGCGCAGTCGGCATGGACCCGTTGACCTTTACCGAACGCTTCACCTTTGACATCCCGTTGATGCGCGGCGGCATCAACTTTATCGCCGTGATGATCGGCATGTTTGGCGTCTCCGAAGCTCTCATGCAACTCCACCACGTCGATACCCCCGCGATCCGCCAGAAAATCAACCGCATCGTTCCCTCCTTTGGCACGATCCGCAAACACTTGCCGCTGTCGCTTCAGACCTCGACCATCGGCGTTCTGATCGGCGCCCTCCCCGGCACCGGCGGCGATATCGCGGCGTTGATGGCCTATGATCACGCCAAACGCGTCACCAAAAACCCGTCCCGTCCCTTTGGCGAAGGCGCGATTGAGGGCCTTGTGGCACCGGAAACCGCCAACAATGCTGCCGTGGGCGGGGCCTTTATCCCGATGATGACGCTGGGCATTCCGGGCGACGCGGTGACCGCGATCATGATCGGCGCGCTGTTCATTCACGGGCTGAACCCCGGCCCGATGTTGATGGTCGAGCAACCCGATATGTTCTGGTTCATTGTCGGCGCTTTGGTCATGGCCAACTTCTTTATGCTGCTGTTTGGCCTCACCGGCATCAAACTGTTCACCAAAATCGTCGAAATGCCGCGCGCTGTGTTGATCCCGCTGATCCTGCTCTTGTCCATCGTCGGGGCCTATGCGGTGAACAATTCGATCACCGATGTCTATTGGATGCTTGGCTTTGGCGTCTTTGGCTATTTCATGCGCCATTATGGCTATCCGCTTGGTCCCGTGATCCTCGGTGTGATCCTGTCGCGCCTTTTGGATGACAATTGGCGGCGCGCCATCATTTCTGAACGCGAAGACCTTGGCCGGTTTTTCCATGGCATCGTGACCAGCCCGCTGTCGCTCGTGCTGTTTATCGCCGTGATCCTGATCTTTGCGTCGCAAACCCCGCTCTGGACCAAATTCCGCAAGAAAGAGACCGCTTCAAAATGAGTGCTCCCGACATTCTCCTCGGCCTGATCGGCGACAATATCGCCGCCTCCCGCTCCCCGCGTCTGCATGAGCTCTGCGGCGCACAAAACGGCAAGCATGTCCGCTATGACCGCCTTGTCCCGCATGACATCGGTGCAAGCTGGGACACGATTTTCGCAGGGCTGGCGGCCAAGGGCTATCGCGGCACCAATGTGACTTACCCTTACAAGGAAAAAGTGGTGGCCAAGGTCGAGATTGATGATCCTCTGGTGCGGGCGATCGGCGCGGTCAACACCGCTATTTTCGAGAACGGCCACACCAAAGGCTTTAACACCGACTATTCCGGCTTTGTCGCCGCCTACACCCGCCAGCGCGCCGCGATGCCCACGGGAGTCACCTTGATGATCGGCACTGGCGGTGTGGGCCGGGCTGTGGCCTTTGGCCTCATTGCCCTTGGTGCGGCTGAAATTCGTCTGGTCGATATGGACCGCGCCAAGGCCGAGGACCTTGCTGCCGATCTGCGCACCGCCGCGCCCGACACCACGGTCACGGTCTTTGACAGCGCCGCAGAGGCCGCCAAAGGTGCCGCCGGTTTGATCAATTGCACACCCGTTGGTATGGTTGGCAAAGAGGGAACCCCCCTGCCCGCCACAGCGATGGAGGGGGCCGAATGGGCCTTTGATGCGGTTTACACACCCGTCGAGACCGAATTTTTGACCGATGCCGCGGCCCAAGGTCTCGACATCATCTCGGGCTGGGAATTGTTCTTTTTCCAAGGCGTTCACGCTTGGGGCCTGTTCACCAACCTGCCGCTTGACCAAGACCGCCTGCGCCAAGATCTTTTGTCCTAAGCTCACTTAAGCTGTCCAAGGAGCCTGCCATGAAAACCTCGATTGCGACCGTTTCTGTTTCCGGCGATCTGCGCGAAAAACTCGACGCCATTGCGGCGGCCGGGTTTGATGGGATCGAGATTTTCGAGCAAGACTTCATCGCCTTTGACGGCAGCCCGCGTGATGTGGGCAATATGATCCGCGATCACGGGTTGGAAATTTCCCTGTTCCAACCCTTCCGCGATTTCGAAGGTCTGCCCGAACCCCTGCGCGCCAAGGCCTTTGACCGGGCCGAGCGCAAATTCGATCTCATGCAGGAACTTGGCACCGATTTGGTGTTGGTCTGTTCGTCGTGCCATCCACAGGCTTTGGGCGGGATTGACCGTGCCGCAGCCGATTTTCGCGAGCTGGGCGAACGGGCCGCAAAACGCGGTCTGCGTGTGGGCTATGAGGCGCTGTGTTGGGGCAAACATGTGAACGATCACCGCGACGCTTGGGAAATCGTGCGCCGGGCGGATCACCCGAACATCGGCATCATCCTCGACAGTTTTCACACACTGGCGCGCAAAACCGCGCCCGACAGCATCCGCTCGATCCCCGGCGACAAAATCTTTTTCGTTCAGATGGCCGATGCGCCGCTGATCGACATGGACCTGCTCTATTGGTCGCGCCACTTTCGCAATATGCCCGGCGAGGGCGATCTTGATGTGACGGGATTCACCCGCGCCGTCATGGCGGCGGGCTATACGGGGCCGATTTCGTTGGAGATTTTCAACGACCATTTCCGTGGCTCCAACACCAAACAAGTGGCCAATGATGGCTATCGCTCCCTCATCGCCTTGATGGATGATGTGCATCGCGCCGAACCGGGCCTCAAACTCGACCTGCCCGCCCTGCCCCAGCGCGTCAAGCCCGAAGGCGTGTCCTTCGTCGAATTTGCCACCCGCGGCAAAGAGGCCGAAACCCTGAGCGAGCTGCTCAAAACCCTCGGGTTTGCCCGCGCCGCCACCCATCGCAACAAAGCCGTCACACTGTGGCAACAGGGCGACATCCGCCTTGTCATCAATGAGGAAACCGACGGCCACGCCGCCCATGCCTACAATGCGCGGGGCACGACCGTTTGCGATCTTGGCATTCTGGTCAACTCCGCACAGGACGTGATCACCCGCGCCACAGCCACGGGGGCACAGAGTTTTTCCCAAGACCTCGACATTGGCGAATTGGACATTCCGGCGATCCGGGGCCTTGGCGGCTCTGTGATGCATTTCATCGACAAAGAGACGGGTCTGGATCGGGTCTGGGAGGTGGAATTCAAGGTCGCAGATGCACCCGATTTGACCGGGGTCGGTCTGATGCATATCGACCATATCGCCCAGACGATGAGCTATGAGGATATGCTGAGTTGGACCCTGTTCTACACCGCCATTTTTGATGTCGAGAAAAGCCCGATGGTCGATGTGATCGACCTGACGGGTTGGTGCGCTCGCAAGTGATCGAAACCCGCGATGGGGCGTTTCGCATCACCCTCAACGGCGCGGACACGCATCGCACTTTGGCGGGACAGTTTCTGGCCGACACCTTTGGCGCTTCGGTGCAACACATCGCGTTGGCAACGGCTGATATTTTTGACACCGCCGCAAAATTGGCAGGGCGCGGTTTTGCGCCCTTGCCGATTTCCCCCAACTATTACGACGATCTCGCCGCACGGTTCGATTTCCCGCCGGGTCTTCTTGAGAAAATGAAAGCCGCACATGTACTCTATGATCGCGATGAGAAAGGCGAGTTCTTTCAGCTCTATTCCGGCAGTTTCGCCGGTGGGTTGTTCTTTGAAATCCTTCAACGTGGAAGCTACATGGGATTTGGCGCGCCGAACGCGCCGTTCCGTATTGCCGCCCAAAAACGGCGCCTGCGCCCAAAAGGTATGCCGTTGCGCTGACCGATCAGCTCGGCAGGTTGTTCAGCCCTGTCGCCGACACGCCGCCATCGGCCAAAAGGGTCTGGCCCGTGACATAGGCGGCACCGTCCCCGGCCAAAAAGGCGACGATGGCGGCGATGTCTTCAGGCCGCCCCACCCGGCCCAAAGGCACTCTTTGCGCGCGGGCTTGCTCCAACCCTTCCTTGGCATAGATTGCCGCCGTCAGAGGCGTGCGGATCATCCCCGGGGCCACCGCATTGACCCGAATGCCATCGGACGCCCATTCCATCGCCAGATTTTCCACCAGTGAAATCACCGCAGCCTTGGCAGGTGCGTAGGCCGCCTGACCCAGATGCGCTTGCATCCCCGACATCGACGCGACGACAACAATCGTGCCCTTGGACGCCTTGAGCGCGGGATAAAACGCCTGTGCCAGAACGAAGGTTGAGCGCACATTGAGATTGAACATGCGGTCCCATTCCTCAAGCGATTGCTCGGCCAAGGGCGCGGGCTTGCCGGCCCCGGCGTTTGAGACAAACACATCCAGCCCGCCCAGAAACCCAAGCGCCTTTGCCGCGATATCGCGCGCAACCTCGGCGTCTCCCAAATCTCCCGTCAAAAACAAGACCTCGGCCCCGTAGCGTTCAAGATCGGCAATCAATGCCGCGGGGACGGGATTGCGCCCCGATGCGGTTGTCACAATTTTTGCAGGGCGGCCCGCAGCCTGTGCCTCTCGTGCCATCTGGCGCAATGTCGCACCCCCAATGCCCTCGCTTCCACCTGTCAACATAATCCGCATGATCGTCCTCCCTGTCGCGCGTTGGAGGACAGAATTTCAAACCCCATAAGGGGCAACAATGGACATTTCCCTAAGAGCCTTAAACCTTTCGTAAATATCCAAGATTTTTCACGCCTCGTGCATCGCGCCACCCGTCAAATTCCCTCAACGTATCGCAGTCGCATAGGGGAGGCATGCAGATGAACTTCAAAGGCAAAACAGTTGTCATCACCGGCGGGGCCGCAGGCATCGGCTGGGCCACTGCCAACCTTTTCGCCGCGCGGGGTGCCCGTGTGGCCCTGCTTGATCTAAACGGCGATCTGGCCCAGCACCGCGCAGGCGAATTGGGGGCGGATCATCTTGGCCTTGCGGTCGATGTGACCGACGAGCGGGCGGTGATCTCGACCTTGAATGAGATTGGCCCGGTCGACATTTTGGTCAACAACGCAGGTCTTGGCGACGTCAATACGCCGACAGTCGATCAAACCCTCGCCCATGTCCGGCGTTTGCTCGATATCCATCTTGCGGGCAGCTTTTTGATGAGCCGCGAGGTTGCACGCGGCATGATCGGCAGCGGGCGTGGCGGGGCGATTGTCAACCTCGCCTCCATCGCCGCCCTCACCGGCCTGCCCCGGCGCAATGCCTATGGCGCGGCCAAGGCAGGGCTTGTGGCGATGACAAAATCCATGGCCGCCGAATGGGGCCGTCAAGGCATTCGTGTCAACGCGGTGGCCCCCGGCTATGTCGCCACCGATCTTGTGCGCGGGCTGATCCGGGATGGGCTTTTGGCCAAAGACAAGATCCTCAGACGGACCCCATTGGGGAGGATGATCGACCCGTCTGAAATTGGCGAAGCCATTGCCTTTCTCGCCTCCGATGCCGCCTCTGCCATCACTGGCACCGTGCTTTCGGTCGATGCCGGTTGGATGGCCTATGGGGCCGCAGAGGATCTTTAGCGCGATGATCTTTAACGCAGCGGAGAAACCGCAATCGGACGCAGGATTTCGTGGCGCGTCGCGCCTTGTGATGTGGCCATCGGATCGCCACCCCACAGCGTGACGGTCTCGCCCGGAGTTTCACCGGACATCACCCGCCAGCGAGCGACCAAGGGCTCATCGCTTTGCACCTCTTTGCCAAAGGTCAGACTTTGAAGACCCGGCGCAAACAGCGGGCCGATCGTGTCATTCGGGTGCTGGGTTTTGCGTCCCGCCTCCGCCGCGTCCAAGGCAACACTTCCCTCAATCCGGGTCATCATCATATTGCGCTGCGCGACGATGAGCGGAAAACCATATGGCACGAACCCCTCGATCCAGTCACGGTTCGCCGCAAACCCAACCCGCGCTGCGGCGCGTTCCTCAAGGCTTTCGTAAATCCACAAATGGTAGAGCCGGTTGAGCGCGCCAGTGTCGGTCAACCAATATCCCGCCATCGGCAAATGAGAGGTCAGCGCCTTCATCCCCGTGCGCATCAACAGCGCCAGATACTCTGACCCGGTTCCGGGTTTGAGGTCATAGACCCGCAATTCGTAAATCATATCATCCTCCACATTGCGCTTGGACAATTCCACGGCTGGCACCGGGAAAACATGTAGAGAGCGCGGTTTGACTTGGACGATTCACGCCTTTTGCCGCTCTGTTTGATAGGTCTCGCGATAGGCGCCGGGCGGTTGACCCACACGTTGCGAAAAGAAGCGCGAAAAATAGGCCGGGTCTTCGAACCCAAGATCATATCCCACCTCGGCCACGGTCATCGTCATATAGATCAAACACCGCTTGGCCTCGATCACCACCCGTTCATGCAAAAGCTGTGAGGCGGTTTTGCCCACCCGTGCCTTGCAGGCCAGATTGAGCCTTTGGATGGAAACGCCCAGTTTGGAAGCATAAAATTCAAGCCCCTTTTCGGATTTGAAATGGGTCTCCAAGATTTCGCGGTATCGGCACAGGAGGTCATAATCGCGGTCCACGCGCTGGGTTTCCTCTGCCCCAACCTCAAGCCGCAACCGCATCAGCGCCACGAGAATACGCTCGAACTGCGCCTTGATCGCCAAGCGCCGCCCCGGCGCATTCCACGTATATTCGCGCCGCATCCACTCAAAACTCTCGCGCAAGGTGCCGCAATTTGGGTCACCCTCAATCAGGCATAGGCCGCGGGATGCTCCAAAGCGTCGGCAAAGCGCGCGTCGCCTTGGGTCGTTGCCTTGGCGTAGGTGCAGGCGGCAGTGATCACAAAGCCATCCGTGCCCGGCAAAAACCGGATTTCATGCACCATTGCCACTGGGATGACCACCATTGCAGGCACGGGGATTGCATAGGTCCGGGCTTCGATCTGGATCTCGCCACCGCCGCGTTCCACGAACAAAAGCTGGACGTGATCTGGATGCGCATGGGCGCGAATTGTCCAATCATTGGCGCCGGACCGATCGCGGATCGGTTCAACGTGAATGAAGTCAAGCTCCACCTCCGCAAGGGTATCTCCGTAGAGATAGTAGCGCGGAATCGGTTGCTCTGCTGAGATCAGCATGGGGTGTATCCTCCTCTTTGCTCCCAGTTCCTCCCCCGGGAGCACCTGTGAATAGTGCAATGAATATCGGCGTCCGTCCATTCGCGTGACACAGGGCATTTGCCATATCTCAACCATGGGAGGCGGCTGATCCGCGCCGCACAAAAGGAGGAGAAATCATGCAAACGCGTCTCAGGGATGGCACGGAATGCGATGTACTTGTCATCGGGTCGGGGGCCGGTGGGATGGCCACCGCCATCACCGCCGCCAAACAGGGGCTTGATGTCATCATTATCGAAAAAGCCCCGGTCTTTGGTGGGACAACCGCCTTTTCCGGTGGCGTTGTTTGGATACCCGGCAATCCCAATTGCCCGCCGGACGACATCGCACAGGCGCGCGAATATATGAAACACGAGACCGGAAATTTTTATGATGAAAGCGCGGTGAATGCCTATCTCGACACCGGTGCCGAAATGCTTGCGTTTTTCGAACGCGAAACCGAGGTCAAATTCAGCCCCTCGCTTTATCCCGACTATCACCCGGATGCGCCGGGTGGGGCCGACGTGGGTCGTTCGCTGACAGCAACACCCTATGACACCAGCGCCTTGGGGGACAACCTCAAACGCCTGCGCCCGCCGTTGTCGACGATCACCTTCATGGGGATGATGTTCAATTCCTCGAATGCCGACATCAAACATTTCTTTAACGCGACCAAAAGTGTGCGCTCTTTCGCCTATGTCGCCAAACGCCTTGCCGCGCATGCCGCCGAAGTGGTCCGCTATGGTCGCGGCACGCATGTGACCTCGGGCAATGCCTTGGCCGCGCGTTTGGCGAAAAGCTGTTTTGATCTGAACATTCCGATCTACACCGACAGCCCCGCACGGGACCTTTTGACCGAACACGGGGCGGTTGTCGGCGCCAAGGTCAAAGGTCAGATGGGCGATGTGATTGTGCGGGCGCGCAAAGGCGTGGTCTTGGCCGCAGGGGGCTTTGCCCATGACATTGCAAAAATCCGCGAGGCCTATCCGCATCTCAAACGCGGCGGCGAACATCTCTCGCCCGTGCCCAAAGACAACACCGGCGACGGCATTGATCTTGGCCGCACCGTCGGCGGTCAGTTCGAGGTGCGGTTCCCGGAAACCTCCGCCTGGATGCCCGTCTCGAAAGTGCCCACAAAAACCGGGTTCAAACCCTTTCCGCATCTGATTGACCGTTACAAACCGGGCATCATCGGCGTGTTGAAATCCGGCAAACGCTTTACCAATGAAAGTGCCAGCTATCACGATGTCGGTGCCGCGATGATCAAGGCCTGCGAGGGCGAGACAGAGACCGCCTGTTGGCTGATTGCAGACCGTCCGACGATCCGTAAATACGGACTTGGCTTTGCAAAACCCGCCCCGGTGCCGCTCGCGCCCTATCTGAAGAATGGCTATCTTGTCTCCGGCAAGACGCTTGCCGATTTGGCGCGAAACGCAGGGATAGACGCCAAAGGGTTGGCGGCGACGATTGCCACCTACAACAAGGATGCCGTGCGCGGCGCGGACCCCGAATTTGGCCGTGGGGCCACCAGTTTCAACCGCTATCTTGCAGACCCCGACGTGGGTCCGAACCCTTGCGTTGCGCCGATCACCGAGGGGCCATTCTATGCGCTCAAACTCGTCATGGGCGATCTGGGCACGTTTGACGGGCTGGCAACGACCGTCGAGGGACAGGTTCTCGACACCCAAGGCACGCCCATCGGCGGGCTTTACGCAGTGGGCAATGACCGCGCTTCGATCATGGGCGGCAACTACCCCGGTGCGGGGATCACGCTCGGCCCGGCGCTGACCTTTGGCTATATAACTGGCCGTCATCTGGCGGGAGTGGCATAAATGAGCTGGATTGATTTCACAGGTCAAATCGTCGTCGTCACCGGCGGATCGGGCGGGATTGGCCGCGCCATGTTGGATGCATTCAAAGCCTTGGGGGCCACGGTGGTGGCCCTCGATTACCGCGCAGAGGAGGCCGAAGCGGCGGCCCATGCAGTCGGAGGATATGGTTTTGGCTGTGACGTGTCCGACCTGCGCTCTGTTGAGGCGGCGGCGGATCACATCGCCAAACTTGGTGGCGCGGATGTGTTGGTGAACAATGCTGGTATCCTGCGCCCGGGTCCGCTTGAGGATCTGGCGATTGAGGATTGGCAAGCCATGCTCAAGGTCAACTTGGATGGCTGTTTCCTCACCGCTCAGAGCTTTGGCCAACAAATGATCTCCAAAGGCGCCGGGGCTTTGGTCCATGTCGCCTCGATTTCTGCCAGTCAGCCGCAGCCCTTTTCGGGCGCTTATTCGCCCGGCAAGGCCGGTGTGGCGATGTTGTCGCGGGCGCTGGCCTATGAATGGGGACCAAAGGGCGTGCGCTCGAACGTGGTCTCGCCCGGTCTGGTTCTGACTCCGATGTCCGAGCCGTTCTATGCCAATCTTGAGGTCAAAGCCGCACGCGAGCGCCGAGTGCCCACCGGGCGCATCGGCACCGCACAAGACATGGCCAATACGGCCGTTTTCCTCGCCTCGGCGCGGGCGTCCTATATCAACGGTCAAGAGATTGTGGTGGACGGGGGGCTGAGCCAAACCTTGATGGGGAGCGTCCCCCGCCCAGGATATACGGAATAACGTCAAGAAGGTGGGGGTGGCGATTACGCCACCTCCTCCATGTGACCACCAAGGAAAAGCTGGCCCACTCTGGGATCGCCCAGCAAAACATCGGCCCGCTCGTGCATCCGCATTTGTCCCAGTTCCAACACGATCCCGTCATCCGACATCGCGAGTGCGGCTTTGGCGTTCTGTTCGACCATCAGGATCGTCACACCCTCGTCGCGCAGGGTTTTCAGGGTTTCAAACACCTCCTGCACCAGATTGGGCGACAGGCCGATCGAGGGTTCATCAATCAGCACAAGTTTCGGATCAAGCAGCAGCGAGCGTGCGATTTCGAGCTGTTTTTGCTGTCCGCCCGACAATTCAATCGCCTTGCGGTCTTTGAATTTGCGCAGCATCGGGAACTGATCCATGACCAGCTCCATCCGCCGTTTCACGCTCGGTTGATCGGAGGAGGTGATCCCGCCCATTTCCAGATTGTGCCACACAGAAAGCTGCGGGATGACATTGCGGCCCTGCGGCACATAGGTGACGCCATGACCGATCATCTGTTTCGGCGTCGAACGCGTCACGTCTTCGCCATCAAACATGATGGAGCCGGATTGAATATCCAGCATCCCAAAAATGGCTTTGAACACTGTCGATTTCCCCGCCCCGTTCGGGCCGATCACCGTGGTGATCGTACCGCGCGGGATGGAAAATGTCGTGCCATTGAGAATGGTGATTTTGCCATAGCCCCCGTAGAGGTTTTTCAGTTCCAACATTGCCGACATGTCAGCCTCCCAGATATGCATCGATGACGTTTTGATTTGCGCGGATGTCCTCGGGCGCGCCTTCGGCGATGATTTCGCCTTCGGCCAACACGATGATCCGCGTGCACAGCGACATCACGAATTCCATGTTGTGCTCGATGACCACAAAGGTGGTGCCATGTTCGCGGTTGTAGGTGATCAAACGCTCTTTGAGATATTGCAGCATGGTCAGATTGACCCCGCCCGCCGGCTCATCAAGCAACACCAACCCCGGCCCTGCCATAAACGCCATAGCCGCATCCAACAGCTTTTGTTGGCCATAGGACAAGGACCCCGCCATCTCGTCGCGCAGATGCCCGAGACGGAAGAATTCGATCATATCCTCTGCAGCGCCGGTCAGCCCCGCGTCCGATTTGCCGAACAGCCGGGTGAACATCGTGCCATGGTGCTCTTGACCCGCCATGATGATGTTCTCGATCACCGACATTTGTGGAAACACTGAAAGCTGTTGGAAGGTGCGGCCAACGCCAAGCCGGTTGAGATCATGCGCCTGTGCGCCCGCGACAGATTTGCCGTTGATCTGAACCGTGCCCGAACTGGGCGCCAGTTGTCCGAGAATACAGTTGAACAGCGTCGATTTGCCGGAGCCATTCGGACCAATAAGGCCCAGAATTTCGCCCTTTTTCACCTCGAATGAGACACCATTGACGGCTTTGATCGGTCCGAAATGTTTGGTCATGTCTTTGACCGATAGAACGGTTTCAGTTTGCATCACAACTGTGCTCCCTGTTTGAGATCGCCGCGCTCTTTGCGAGGTTTCATCGCGATCAGGAGTTTACGCCCAAGCCCTAAAAGCCCCTGCGGTGAGAAGATCATGACCACAAGCACCAGAAGCGCGTAGATGATGAGGTAATAGCCATCGGTAAAGCGCAGCATTTCCGGCAACAGCACGACAAGAGCCGCGCCAAGAATGGGACCGAAGAAATAACCAGAGCCGCCGACAATTACCATGAGCAGGATTTTAAGCGACAGGATCAACGTGAACGAGCCGGGTTCGATGAACTGCACCAAGGGCGCTTGCAGCGCACCGGCCAGACCGGCCATGGACGAACCGATGGCAAAGGCCAAAAGCGTCATGCGGGTTGTGTTGAGACCCAAGGAATTAGCCCGGATCGGATTTTCGCGCAGCGCTTTGAACGCGCGACCCCAAGGCGAATGCAACATCCATGCCATCGCGCCCGCCGTCACCAGGAAACACACAACCGTAAAGTAATAGAACGGCAGTTGCTTCATGGTGTCGAAAGGGCCGAACACCGGGCGCGGGATGCCGACAAGGCCCAGCGAGCCGCCTGTAAGCCATTCCTCGTTGCGCAAGACCAGAAAGACGAGCGCATTGAAGGCAAGTGTGACGAAGGCCAGAAAATGGTGTTGGACCCGAAGCGCCGGGTAGCCCAAAGCCAGACCGATCAAGAAGGTCGCGGAGATCGAGCAAAACACCGCGACGAGCCAATGTATGCCCGCCATGGTCAAAAGTGCCGTGACATAGGCCCCGATCCCCATGAATGCGGCCTGCGCCAAACTGATTTGGCCGGCGTATCCGAGCGTCAGATTCAGCCCCATGGCGGAGATCGAAAAGATCAGCCAGGAACACAGGATATAGATGATGTAGTTGCTCTGCCCGATCGGTGCGAACAGGAGAGCCACACTAAAAGTGATCAGGAAAAGAATGCGGAAAGCGGTCATACGGTCCTCCCTTCGGACGTGCCCATGATGCCTTGTGGGCGCACCATGATGATGACGATGAGCAGGATAAGCGGGATTGCCGTGCGATATTCGGCAGAGATGTAAACCGCGGCAAGATTGTCCAGAACGCCAATCAAAAGCCCGCCGACCAGCGCGCCTCGGATTTGGTTAAACCCGCCGACGATGGCCGCGATAAAGGCAATCATACCAAGCGTTTCCCCGTTGGAGAATTTGGCCAGATAGACCGGCGAAATCAGGATCGATGCGATGGCGGCCAAGGCACCGTTGATCAAAAACGTGTACATCACCATCCGTTTCACATCGACGCCAAGGATTTCGGCCACGCGCGGATCTTGCGCGGTGGCTTGCATGGCGCGACCCGTCCGGGTGCGTTGCAAAAACAATTGCAAAGCGATGATCGCGGCAAAGGCCACGGCAAGGTTACAGAGATCCTGAACCGACACCGACGCGCCAAAGACATTCATCACATGCTGCGGAAACAGCGATGGAAAGGGCTGACCTTGGGCGGAATAAAATTCCTTGACGCTTTCTTTCATCAAAAGCCCCAGTGCAATGGTGGCGATCACCAAAGGCATCGTGCCATGCGGCAGCATCGGCTCTACCACCAGCTTTTTGAACATCGCGCCAAGGATCACGATCGACAGCACAAAGGCGGTCAGGATGGCCGCCCAAAGCGGCAGTCCAAACAAAGTCATCCCCGCCAACACGAAAAAGGCAGGCAACATGACAAATTCGCCCTGCGCGAAGTTGATGGTTTGCGAGGCCTGCCACAACAGGGTGAACCCCACGGCGGCCAAGGCATAAATCGCACCGGACGACAGGCCCGATATGAGGATTTGCAGGAGTTCGGCCATCGCCATTCCTTCCCGTTTAGTGTTAAAAGACCCTCTGCTCCGATGGAACAGAGGTCGCGGAGCGGTGCCGCATGCGTTGCGAACCTCAGTTGGCGGGGAGAACCTCGGAGACCGTTTCACGGCCGCCCTTGACTTCCACCATGTAGCTTTGGCGCGACACTTCACCGACGTCGTCCCAGCACATGTCGATCAAAACGCCAGGGTAGGTCTTGGCATCAAGACACAGCCCGTGCACAACATCGGCGAGTTTTTGACTGTTCACTTCGCCGACCATTTCCGTGCCATATTTGATCGTATACGCACCGATATAGCCCTTCATCCCGTTGTAATCGGGGCTATAACCGAAGCGCTTAGAAAATTTTGCCGCGAACTCTTGCACCAAAGGATCAGAGGCGGCGATGGTGAGGGCGGCATGGCTTTTGGCGCCATTGGCCGCCGGACCCGCAAGATCAATGACCTTCTCAGAGGTCAAAACACTGTCGCCAATGCGCGGAATGTCGAGACCCTGTTTGACAGCTTCCATCAGGAACCGTGCGGCTTCTTCTTGGGTGAGGTAGATGAAAACCGCCTCAGCGCCGGAGTTTTTGATCTTCAAAACATCGGCGGAAAAATCCGCTTGGCCCTGTTCAGAGGGCACATCCGCCACAACGTCCAAACCGACTGCTTTGACGTTTTCAACGAAACTGTCATGGCCGCCTTTGCCAAATTCCGTATTGGCCCAAGCGACGGCCACTTTGCTCACCCCAAGCTGATCCTTGAGATAGGTCGCGATTTTGGGCATGCCCTTTTGCGCACCCCAATTGGTGCGGAAAATATAGGGGTTGCCCTTTTGCGTGATCGACGGGGCCTCGGAGGCGGTGAATTGTGGGATGCCGTTTTGCTGGGCGACCAACATGTTGACCACGGTCGAGGAGGAATACACCGTCCCCAGCAGCGCAAATGCGCCCTCATCAATGGCCTTTTGCACCAAGGCGCGGCTCACCTGTGGGTCGGTTTGTGTGTCGTATTTTGACATATCAACCTGCATCCCGAGGATTCCACCCTGTGCATTGATCTCATCAATCGCAAGATCCACGCCGTCGGACCACACCGACCCTGCGGCAGCCCCAGGTCCCGACAGTTCCGCAATATTAGCGATTTTCACCATCTCAGCATGCGCGGACATCGCCATCATCATGACGCTCAGGCTCACACCCGTAAAAACTCTACGTTTCATATCCATTCCTCCCATGTGTTCCCCTGATGATTTGGATCATCAGAGCTGTGCAATCGGCTGGCGTCATAGCGCGCCTTTGCCGGATCACCCCGCGCCCCGTCATATGAGGCGCGGGGCGGGTGGCCTGTCTCAGTTCGGCGGCAGAATGGTCGTGATGTCCTGTGCGCCGTTTTTGACTTCAACCATGAAACTTTCGCGCGACACTTCGCCGGTTTCATCCCAGCAAATGTCCATCAAAACGCCGGGATAAGTGGCCGCATCCAGACAGGTGCCATGCAATGCATCCGTCAGTTTTTGGCTGTCCGCCTCGCCAACGATCTCCGTGCCGTATTTGATCGCATAGGCACCGATATAGCCTTTGATCGCGTTGTGATCGGGGCGATAGCCAAACCGCTCGGTGAACTTCGCGCTCATCGCCTGCAACAGCGGCACGGGGGCGTCCGCCGAAAGTGCGACATGACCCAAGGCACCCTCGGCGGCTCCCCCGGACAGGTCGATGACCTTTTGCGACGCCAAAACCGTGTCGCCCACCATCGGAATGTTGAGACCTTGCTTTTTGGCCTCAATCAAAAACCGCGCGCTTTCCTCTTCGGTCAGATAAATAAACACGGCTTCAGCGCCAGTGTTTTTGATCTTGAGAATATCGGCGGAAAAATCCGCCTGGCCCTGCTCGGAGGGCACATCAGACACGATCTCAAGCCCTATCTCTTTGGCCACATCGACAAAGGCATCATGGCCGCCCTTGCCATATTCCGTATTGGCCCAAGCGATGGCCACTTTGCTCACCCCCAGACCGTCTTTGAGATAGGTGCCGATTTTCGGCATGCCCTTTTGCGCGCCAAAGGTGGTGCGAAAAATATAGGGGTTGCCTTTTTGGGTGATCGACGGGGCCTCGGAGCCGGTGAATTGCGGGATGCCGTTTTGCTGGGCGACCAACATGTTGACCACGGTCGAGGAGGAATACACCGTCCCCAACAGCGCAAATGCGCCCTCATCAATGGCTTTTTGCACCAGGGCCCGGCTTTGCAGCGGGTCGGTTTGGCTGTCGTATTCCGACATATCGACCTGCATCCCAAGGATGCCGCCGGTCTCGTTGATCTCATCAATCGCCAAATGCACCCCATCGGCCCAGACCGACCCAGCTGCGGCCCCGGCACCCGAAAGTTCGGCGATGTTGGCAATTTTAAGTGTGTCCGCCTGTGCGGCCCATCCCAGACCTGCGGCAAGCGCGGTCCCTGTCAGAAGCGTTTTCAGCATAGTATCCTCCCTGATTGATGCTGGTCGTTGAAACGGGGCTATGTGTTTTGTTTTCCCGCTTTCATTGCTGTCATGGTGTTCCTGTCATGGCGTTCACCAAAAGATCCGCTTGCGCGTTGAACATGCCAAGCCCGGGCATGGTGGCGCAGCCTTTGGCCTGTGCAATCGCAAGCTGCGGCGTGATCTCTGGTTTGGTGATGCAGTCGGCCACGAATTGATGACTTTGATATTTGTCGGCCTCAATCGGCAGCGGATCGCCTTCGCGCATCCCCACAGGTGTGGCATTACCGATGAAATCATACCCTGTTGGGTCTGCCGATCCGGCCCCGACCTGTCCGGGAAACCGCGTATCAAGCCGTGCAATCGCGGCGTCGCGGCGCGCCTCATCCGCATCGTGAATCGCCAGATAAGCGGCACCGCGCGCGAGGATTTCATATGCAATCGCAGCGCCCGCCCCGCCGACACCAACCAAAAGCGCGCGTTTGCCCGCAACCTCATAGCCACAGGCCGCAACGCCGTTCAGATAGCCCTGACCATCGGTGTTATCGCCTTCCCAAGTACCGTCCTCACGCTTGTGCATCACGTTGACGGAACCTGCGAATTGCGCACGTTCGGAGGGGTGGTCGCATAGCGCGAGCGTGGCTTGTTTATGGGGTACGGTTGCGATCAAGCCGCGCACATTATGTGTCGTTTTCATCGCCGCCACAAAGGCCGGATAGGCCGCCGCCGTCACATGCGTCGGAATGACAAGCCCATTGATCCCACGCGCCACAAGGATTTCCGTCAACAGGCCCGGCGATTTCACCTGAGCAATCGGATCCCCGGCGATCGGAAACAACACGGTCTCCCCCGTAAGTGTCACGTCCATCCCATCCTCCTCCCTGACGCGCCTCACGCAACGTCACCTCGCCCTCAAAATTGCAATCCTTCGCCGATTTAAGAATGGACGGCGCTCCATATAACTTGGACAATTCGCTAGACTCCAAAGTCGGGGCCGTCGCCCGCTCACAGACACGCAGCCTGTATGTCAGAGGTCGTGCGCCAATGGGTCAAAGTAGTGGCAATCCCCTCCTCCAAAGAGGTCACACGCAGCGCATCAAACCAATCAGAATGGCCCCCTCCTTGGAGCAATGCGGGTGTTTTAAGCCTTGGCCCCTCGCCCGAAACCGCGGCATCCGGCACCGCCCGCTTGAGCGCTGAGATAAAGTCATCAACCGTGGCCGAGACCCCATGCAGGTCATAGACCTGTGCCCCCTCCCAAGCGTCAAAAAGCCCGGCCACAAAGGCCCGTGCAACGTCTGAGACATGGACAAATCCCACGGGACCGGAAAAATGAATTGTGGCAGATTGTCCAAGGGCAGCCGCCCGCAATGCAATCGACGGCCCGGCTGCAATGCCCCTGCTCACACCGGGGCCATAGACGATATAGGGGCGAAATCCGACGCTTGGCAGGCCGTGATCCAGCCACGCACAGCGCGCCATGCCCTCAATCGCCAGTTTGTGCACGCCATAAAGCGTTTCGGGATTTGGCAAGATGCCCTCCCCCGATCCATAAACCGCCGAACTCGACGCGTAGGCCAATCTCTCCACGCCATTCTTGATCGCCAAATCCATCACCGTCTGACTGCCGATGAGATTCACCTGAGCGGCGCGCAGCGGATCGGCCTTGCAATCGACGGTCATCAGCCCGGCCAGGTGGACAACCGCACCACAGCCTTCCATCCCCCGTGCCACGTCCTCGCGCCGGGTCACATCGCCCGCAACAATCTCACAGCTCTGCGACAGGCCGCCCCGCACGAAATCAAGCGTCTCGGCGTTGGGATGTCGATCAAACACCCGCGGGCGCAACCCCTGGGCCACGAGGTCTCGCGCGACGAAAGCCCCAAGAAATCCGGTCCCGCCGGTCACCAAAACTGGCTTGTCTTGCCAGCGGCTCATGATGCCATCCGATCTGTGTGGGCGGTCTTGCGCTGCGCGGCATGGGTCGCCGCGATCGAGCCAAAAACGATGCCCGGACCAATGGTGATGCCGGGGCCGGGATAGACCCCGCCCATGACCGAATTCATATCCGCCCCGGCGGCATAAAGCCCGTCGATTACGGCTCCATTTTCCGTCAGCAAACGGGCGTTTTCATCGGTAACAAGACCCTGAGCCGCGCCAATATCGCCCGGATAAAGTTTGACCGCATAATACGGCCCCGTGCCAAGCGGGCGCAGGGTTGGGTTCGGCCCGTCATGCGTGGCATCGCCATTGGCGCGCTCATAGACGGTTTCACCGCGGTGAAAATCCTGATCGACGCCCTGCTTTGCCATCTCATTAAACCGCGCCACGGTGGCGCCTAGGTTTGTGCCATCAATGCCAAGTTGCGCGGCAAGATCAGTCAGATCGCGCCCCTCGGTCAGATAGCCTTCGGCGATGAACGGTCCAAAATCCCTGGTCCCCGGATGGATCATGCCCATGCCGTATTTACGCGCCGCTGCCGCGTCGGCAATGAGGAACGTCGGAATATGCGACCCGTCCTTGTCGGCCGCATACATGGCGGAGACGAATTCATGATAGCTGCGGCTTTCATTGACGAACCGCTTGCCGTCGCGCCCAACCGAAATGATCCCCGGCTTCGAACGGTCCAACACGAAATGTGGAAACGCGGCTTCTGTGCCGTCCGCCCGTTTGCGGATCGACACCGGCGCCCAGTAACACGGCTGCGCCGCACTGTTAGAGTAATGCGCACCAAGCCCAAGAACGATGTCATGCAACTCACCCGTATGCCCCGGCGCGGCAGGCGACACGCGCGGCGTCGGCGCGGGCATCATGGTCTGACGTTTGACGGGGTGACGGGCAAAGCCGCCGGAGGCGAGCACCACCCCTTTGGTCGCTGTGATGTCAAAAGACTGCCCGCCTTGCTCCAAAGTAAGCCGATACGCTCCCTCTCCGAGGGGCGTCAATCCTGTGGTTTTGGTCTGGGTGACAATCTCAACCCCACGCTTGCGCGCCTCATAGAGAAACCGCCCGATCAACGCATTGCCCATCAACAGACGCGTGTCGCGACCATGCGCCCATTTGCGCAAATAATAGCGTGCGACGATGCGGATCGAATAGGCCAGCGAATGCAGGCTTTTCTTCATCTTGAGCAAATGCGCGATGTCATCACGGTCAATCTGCATCCCGCCCAAAATAGTGAATTCCGGGATCGGTGGACGCACAAGCTTTAGGTCATCGCCCAGCAACGCGCCGTCAAAGGGCACAGGCTCAAGCGCGCGACCAAAGGCGGTCGAGCCTTCGAGTTCAAACAAGTAGTCGGGATGGAAAGGACGACCCCGGAACCGGACGTTTGTCTCATCTTCAAGGCGATGGATCGCGCCGGGGCCGCGTTTGACAAAGGCCTCGCGCAGGGCACGCGGCGCGCGGTTCCCAACGGCACGATCCAGAAACGCCAGAACAGACTCTTCGCTGTCTTTCGCCCCCAACTCATCACGAAACCGGGTGTTTGGCACCCATGTGGTTGCCGCCGACAAAGCCGAGGTGCCTCCAAGGAATTCTGTGCGTTCCACCAGCAAAACGCGCACGCCTTCAAGAGCCGCAAACACGGCGGCAGACAGGCCTGCCGCCCCCGCCCCAAGAACGACCACATCGTAGCTGGCGCCATTTTCGAGCTGTGCGCCAGAGCGCGATTCTTTTAGCATAGAGTCCTCCCTGAGCGCTCAAGCCTTTTATTTAACAAGACTTTTATACCAAACGCCCTAATTCTTTCATCAGCATGTCTTAAAATAGAAACTCTTTCAACTTTTAAATCTTGTTTTATTTTCAGCTTTGGTTGATATAGTTGTGGAAAGCACAGGTGCTCCGAAACACCTGTCTGAGGGAGGACCCACATGACACAGACACGATTGGCCATTGTTGGGGGCGGCATCATTGGGCGCACCCATGCCGATGCGATCCGCACCTGTCCCGGCACCGATCTCGTTGCCATTGTCGATCCGTTTGAGTCGGGCAAATCCCTCGCCAAAGACTTGGAGTGCCCCCATCTGGAAACACTTGCAGCCCTGATTGGGCTGCACCCAGACGGAGTGATTATTGCCACGCCAAATGCGCTTCATGTGCCGCAGGCGATGACATTGATCCGTGCGGACCTTCCTGTGCTGGTCGAAAAACCCTTGGGCGACACGGCCAATAGCTGCGCGGCTTTGGTGGCCCTGTCAGATCGCACAGGGGTGCCGGGGCTTGTCGGTCACCACCGTCGCCACAACCCGATCGTTCAAGCCGCTAAAACGGCCATCACCGAGGGCCGTTTCGGCACATTGGTCAGCGGCACAATCTCCGCCACGCTCTACAAGGATGCCCGCTATTTCGACGTTGCCTGGCGGCGCGAACCGGGCGCAGGTGGGCCGATCCTGATCAATTTGATCCATGAAATCGACCTCGTGCGGCATTTGTTTGGCGAAATCACAGAGGTCACGGCCCTCACCTCAAACAGTCAACGCGGCTTTGACGTCGAAGACACCGCCGCAGTGATCCTGCGCCTTGAAACCGGCGGGTTGATCACCATTGCGCTGACCGATGCGGGCGTCGGGCCGTGGTGCTGGGACACGACCGCGGGCGAAAATCCGGCGCGGTTTCCGGCGATGCCCGCCGTCTCGCATATGTTTGCCGGGACACAGGCCGGGATGAGCCTGCCGGATCTGTCGTTCTGGACCCATGAGGGTCCCCGCGATTGGACTGTGCCTCAGGTCAATCGGCTGCTCGATCGGGTCGCGACCGACAGCTATATCGAACAAATCCGCCATTTTGCTGCCGTGATCAAAGGCAATGAAACCCCTCGCATCACCTTGTCCGATGGCGCACGCAACATAGCGGTGATCGAGGCGATCCGTGGGTCCATCACACAAAGACGCCCTGTTCCGCTTGGCACACACAGGATAAACACGTCGCCAAAGCCAAAAGCGATGATGGAGTAAGCGATGTCCGGTGTGATGGAGAGAACCCTTTCGATCCTTGAACTTCTTGGGAAACATCCCGAAGGCGTTCAAGTGAGCGCGATCGCGAGCGAGCTGGATATGCCCGCCTCGGCAGCGCATCGATTGCTCAAAGAACTGTCGCAATACGGCTATGTGCGACAACTCAGGAACCAAGGCGATTACGCTCTCACCATCAAACTCGCAGGCATCGGGTTGGCGTTTTTGGCCCGCACCGGCGTGCCCGACATTGCGCAGCCCATCCTCGATCGCTTGGCGGCGGACTCGCGCGAACTCGTTCGCCTGTCCGTGATTGATGGCGAGGATCTTGTCTGGGTCGGCGTGGCGCAGGGCGCGGTTGCGGGCCTGCGCTATGACCCCGGTCGTGAACAGGGGATCAAGGTGCATTTGGCCGGCTCGGCGGGTGGACATGCCTGGCTGTCAACACTGACGGATGAGCAAGCGCTTGAGAAAATTGGTGCGCAAGGGCTGCGGGCGGATTTTGCCATGGGGCCGGGCGCGCCTACCTCGATTCCAGAGGTGCTGGCCTCTCTGGCTGACACCCGCAAACGCGGCTATGCCACCATGTCCGACAGCTATCATGCCGGGATGGCGGCGATGGCTGTTCCCATTTTTCGCAGCGAAGACCATGCTGTGATCGGCTGTCTGTCCATCGCCGGTCCGGGTGTGCGTGTGACACCCGAATTGATGGACCAATTCCACCCGCTTCTGCGCGAAGCCGCCGATGAAATTGGCGGGGCGGCAGAGGCGTCTTTCTTTTTCAACCGCAACCGGGCCCTGCCCGCAGAAACCGAAACCCGTCAGGCTGGCTGACCGCAAGGTCCTGTCATCTGACCCGAATGCGCGAACGACTTTCGCGCTGTGAAACGAAAGCAGGACAATGGACAGCGAAACGGCGGGCGTCACCGCCTGCGACGTTCTGATCGTTGGATCAGGCGCAGCGGGATTGTGTGCCGCGATCACGGCTGCGAAGGCAGGGCTTGAGGTCATTGTGGCCGAGAAAACCGGCGTTTTCGGCGGTACCTCCGCATGGTCCGGCGGCTGGCTTTGGATTCCACAGAACCCACAGGCGATCCGCGCCGGGATCACTGAGCCCGACGCCAAACCCCGCCGCTATCTGCGCGCCCTGTTGGGCAATCGCGCCAATGACCCGCGCATAGAGACGTTCTTACAAAACGGTCCCGACATGCTGCGCTTTCTCGAAGAGATCGGCGTCATGACCTGGGTTGATGGCAATCATGTGCCTGACTTTTACGCCCATGACGGTGCCGCCGAAGGCGGGCGATCCGTGACCGCCGCGGCCTATGATGGGCGTCAACTTGGCCCTTTGATGGCGCGGCTGCGGCCGCCACTCGATGTCGTGTCGCTCTGGGGCATGGGCATTGGCAGCGGTGCGGATATGGCACATTTTTTCAATGCGACCCGCTCCCCAAGCGCGCTGTGGCATGTCACCAAACGGCTGGCCAAACATCTCTATGATCTGGCGCGCTATCGGCGTTCGATGCAGCTTGTGGGCGGCAATGCCCTTGTGGCGCAGCTTTTGAAAGGGGCGGCGGACAGCGGGGTTCAGCTTTGGCATGACAGTCCGGTGACCCGCCTGCGCCATGATAAGGGTCGGATCGTGGGTGCATCCGTGATCCGACAAGGGACGCCAATCCGCATCACCGCCCGCAAAGGTGTGGTGCTTGCGACGGGCGGCTACCCGCATGATGCCCTGCGACAAACACACAGTTTTGCCCACACCGACACCATCGCGCATGCCTCTGCTGCGCCCAAATCAAACACCGGCGACGGCTTGCGTTTGGCTGAAACGGTTGGTGCGGCGCTTGACATGAGCCTCGCTGAACCCGCCGCATGGGCGCCCGTGTCCCGCGTCCCGGATGGTGAGGGTGGGTTCAAAAATTTCCCTCATCTCATTGATCGCGCCAAACCCGGATTCATCGCGGTGGATATGCGTGGGCAGAGGTTCGTCAACGAGGCCGACAGCTATCATGAGTTCATGAAAGCCCTGTTTGCGGTGACGCCAAAGGGCTGCGCGCCGGAGGCTTGGCTGATCTGTGATCACCGGGCGCAGAGGCAATTTGGCATCGGCTGGGCCAAGCCCTTTCCCTTCCCGCTCACCCGCTATCTGCGCTCCGGCTACCTCAAACGCGGGCGACGGATCACAGATTTGGCGGCGCAGTGCGGCTTGCCCCCCGAGGCGCTTGCACAGACCATCGCGCGGTTCAATGACGGCGCGCGCGAAGGTCACGACCCGGTGTTTCACCGCGGCGCGTCACTGTACAACCGCGTCCAAGGCTGGGCCAAACACAAAGGTCCAAACCCGACCTTGGGGCCATTGGAGCGCGGGCCGTTTTATGCGGTCAAACTCGTGCCCGGCAGCCTTGGTACATTTGCCGGGATCAAAACCACCGCCGACGGGCAGGTGCTTGGGCAAAACGGAGCGCCGACGCCCGGGCTCTATGCCATCGGCAATGACGCCGCCTCGATCATGGGCGGGCATTACCCGTCTGGCGGCATCACCCTCGGGCCGGGCATGACGTTTGGCTACATCGTCGGCCGCCGAGTTTCAGGTCAACCAATCAAAGGCCTGACCCCTTCTCTTTCACACCACACAAAGGATGCATGACATGGCCTATTACGAAATCGCAACGCTCAAGACCGTAATCTTTGGCGCAGGAAAGGCCTCGGACGGGCTGCAAAATTGGCTTGCAGCGGGCAAAGGCACGCTGCTCGGGGCATTTGGCACCGACATCGGCACCCTCAACGAGGTCTATGTTTTGCGCGGTTTCGAGACGCTGGACGAGATGATGGACGAACGCGAACGCGCTGTGATGTCCGACAATCCGATGGGCTGTATGGAGCATTTGGTCGACCTGCGGTTTGACAGCTACAAACCCTTTGATTTCATGGCCCCGATCACCCCCGGCACCTATGGGCCGATCTACGAATTTCGCACCTATAAGGCCAAACTGAACGGCGTGTCCGTCACCCAAGACAAATGGCGCGACGCTATGCCGGCCCGTTCGGAATATTCGCCGCTGACCATGGCGATGTGGGGCCTTGATGGTGCGCCGCGTGTCACGCAAATCTGGCCCTACAGCTCGCTTGAGGCCCGCATCAAGGCGCGCAGCCAATCGGTCGCGGACGGCAAATGGCCGGCCAAAGGCGGCCCTGACTGGCTCACCCCACAGATGACCAGCGCCGTCGCCCTTCCCTTGCCGTTTTCCCCGCTGAAGTGAGTGCCATGCCCCATAAATTCTCTCTCGCCTTTTTGACCACACATGAGGTCCCGCCTCATGAGGCGGTGCGCATTGCGGCGGCCACGGGGTATGACCTTGTGGGGCTGCGGTTTTTGCCCGCCGCCCCAACCGAGGCCCCCTATCCGATCTTGTCTGATCCGGCAGTTGAAGCTTTGGTGAAAGCGGCCCTTGATGAGACTGGGATCGGCATTGCCGATATTGAAATCGCCCGGCTTAAACCAGACACGGATGTCGAGGATTTCCGTGATTTTCTAGCCATCGGTCAAAGGCTTGGCGCGCGCAACGTGCTTGTTGCGGGCGATGATACCAATCATGATCGGCTCACCGAAACCTTTGCCGCCTTTTGCGATCTCGCAGCCGAATATGACCTGACCGGGGATCTGGAGTTCATGCCCTGGACCGGGGTCAAAACCCTGCCCGAGGCGCAACGTATCGTGGAAACGGCGGGGTGCGCCAACGGCGGCGTTCTGATCGACGCGCTGCATTGGGACCGGGCGGGCGGGACGGTCGCGCAGATTCAAAACCTGCCCCCCGCGCTCATTCACTACGCCCAGCTTTGTGATGGTCCTAAGCCATATGATCCGTCCGATGCCGGGATGATCGAGATTGCCCGAGGCGCACGGCTTTTGCCCGGCGACGGCGGGATTGATCTGATCGCCATGGTGCGCGCCTTGCCGCGTGACATTGTTTTGAGTGTCGAGGTGGCCCAAATCGACAAGGCCAAAACCGTGGATGCCCAAAGCCGCGCCGCAGAAGCGCTCGCACGATCTAAGGCGCTTGTCGCCAAAGCCCGTTCTGACCCGTAAGGGTCGGATCATCGCTGCGTTGTGAGGCTGTACAGCAACATCGGATCACACAGCTTTGCACCGGACAGCGCCCCGCCCGGTGCAAAGATCATTTTTAGTCAGATGCATCGATGATGTTTCGTTCCAGAGGGGACGTCACCGAAGCGGTTCTTCATCACCAATGCGGTTGCGAAATACCATCAACCGCGCCTGTTTGGCGCGATAATAATTGTCGACGGAATAGGCGATGGTGGCGAAATCCGGTCGCCCATCCCCATTAAAATCAGCCATGGCGATCCGCGCGACGGAATCATCTGAGACCCGCCATTTGGCGAAGACACCGGCTTTTTTATCGACCATTTTGTAATACATGACCCCCTGCCACGGCCACGGTCCCCGCAGCCCCACAAGGAATTCTTCATCGCCATCCCCATCGAAATCCGCGCAGAGGATTTGATGGCCGGGGCCTTCGCCATTTTCATTGGGGTCGCCGTAGACATCCAGAACCTGCCGGGTCCAACCGGCGGTGGCCGGATCGCTTTCGGGGTCACGGGTATAGATGGCGACCGTGTTGCCGTGAAACGGCTCGATCGCGGCGACATAGCTCATCGGAACGCCATCAATGCGCCCCGCATCAAGATCGCCACTGCCCTTAAACCCGGTTTCCTCGAACTGCGAAGTCTCGCCTGTGCCGATCCGCACATGCTGCCAAGTGGCTGTGTCCGCATCATAGTAAATCCACGTCACCCCTTCGTCCGAGGCGACCAAGACAGAGTCACGATCCGAACCGGGGATGAGGCCGCGCTTTTTCTCTGCCCCGTGCAACATGCGGTAGCTCATGTCATCGATGGTGGTCATCGGCCATTCCTCCGCCGTCAGAGGGTCGTCGGGTTGCGTGAACATCACCAGCGGCAGCACCCCATGCACATTGCCCTTGGTCACAATCGGAAACCCAATGATCTCAAGCCGCTCGGTCTGGGTGAAATACCCGGCGCGCAAACGATGCATCCCGGTGGCGCGACCAATATAATGGCGTGTCCATCGCTTGGCCTCTTCCACCCCCGGTCCCGGATTCTCGATCCAGTCGATTTTGCCCCCGGTCTCTTTTGCATCCACGATGGTGCCTATATCGCCGTAAAGATCATAACAGATGATCGGGTCGGGATAGCCATTGCCGGAAATATCGGCATAGTCGCCCCCTACCGGCATTTTGACACCGTCGGTGATCAAACGACGGGTCCAGTCGCCATTCTGATACCAATAGATCTCGCCAAGCCGCAGCCCGTATCCAAACAGATCTGGCTTGCCATCCTGATTGAGATCCGGGGCTTCAAGCCAATAGCCATCGCGCAGATGATCCGCCACCAATTCAGGTTCAAACACCGGAATCAAAAGCGGGGATGTCCCGGTCTGCGATCCGGCATCGAGGGTCTGACGGGCGGGGGTCTGGCGGGTGGGGGTTTTCTGAATATTCATCTCTGTCGTCTCCTTCAGTGGTGGCAACACTGCCCAATGTGTGTGTCCGGGGTGTGCGGTCTTGGCGCGGGGCCTTCGGGCACAAGTTCGACCGCAAGCCAGAGGCAATCGGTGCGTGCGACATACTGGTGCCAAGGGTAAAGAAAGCTGCCGTCCCCAGCGGGCTGAACCGCATAAATGCCATGCGCTGCGCCGGGGGCGAGATATTGATTTTCGTACAGGGTGCTTGGGTCATTGCGACGAAATTTTTGCATCGCGCCATCCCCCGAGATTTGAACATGGTATTCAAGGAACGGGTGGCTGTTATGGATCAGACAGGCCGTGCCCGCGGGCGCAAACCAGAGGTTCATAAACACGCCCCAGCAGTGCGGTGGACCCGGCGGCAGGGTTGGGGCAAGGCGATCCGGGGTGGCCTGAATCGTGGTCACCCGATCACGAGGCGACCGAAACAGGGCCAGACCCGCAGCCCCCGGCACAGACGCCATGCCCGGCACTGTATCCAGCCTACGCCATCCGGGCGCGGAACAAAGATCAGCCGGGGCAGACAGCCGATCCAGCGCCAAAGTGACAAGTGCCGTGTCGCTGCGCAGCGAGACCTCGCGCAAAAACGCCGCCCCAAGCGGCGCAATATGGTCCCGTAGGCCCGACGGATAGAACGGCACAGGGGCCAGACCGGGGTTCACCACGATGGCGCGACTGCCAATCTCGATCTGCCCCCCATTTTGAAACACCTGCACCGGCAGATTGGGCGTGCTGAAACTCAGCGCACGGATGTCACCATCGTGTTGGTCTGTAGGGCTGAAGTCCCTTTGCGGTGGTGTGAGTGTGGTCATTTCATTTCCTTTCGCGAACCGTCGAAGCCGGTTCCCCGACTTCGACGCCCTGTCAGATCAGGCGGCAGGCTGGGTCTGCGCGAGCTGCGGCCTCCCCGGCATCGCCCCGAAATCAACCCCCGGAATGGCATTTGAAATGACCCCGGTGAACAGATCCGAAAGCGCGTCCAAAACCCGCGCAGTGGCTTGACCATCGCCGTAGACGCCGCTGGCGCGGGTCATGCCGTCATAGAGAATTTGGTCAGTCAAAAGCGCACTCACCTTGGTTCGCACCGCCTGACGGGTCCGCCCGATCAGAACGGCGGCCCCCGCTGTAATCGCCTCAGGCCGTTCGGTCACATCGCGCAAAACAAGCGTGGGTTTGCCAAGCGAGGGGCCTTCTTCTTCCGCGCCAGAGCTGTCCGAAACGATCAGATGCGCCTTGATCATCAGGCGGCAAAACTGGCGATAGGGCAGCGGTTCGATCGGGTAGATATTGTCTTCGCCCGACACAATCGGAAGGATCGCCTCCCGAACCACCGGGTTGAGATGCAGCGGCATCACGATGCGCACGTCATGGGTGCGGGCAATATCGACAAGCGCCTGGGCGATCTCGCGCATCGGTGCGCCCCAGCTTTCTCGGCGATGGACGGTGGCAATGATGATCGGTCGGGTGTCAGCGCCCTCAAGAAAGGCCAGCGGGTCATCTTGATGCTGCGGCACTGGCTGCGCAGCGGCCCAGCGAACGGCGTCGACAACGGTGTTGCCCGTCACCCGGATGCGATCAGGGTCCACCCCGTCATGCAACAGATTGTCGGCACTCACCACGGTGGGGGCCAGGTGCAGGTCAGAGATTTGGCAGACCAGTTTGCGGTTCGCTTCTTCGGGGAAAGGCGATGAAATATGCCCGCTGCGCAACCCCGCTTCGAGGTGGATCAGCGGCACACGGTTGTAAAAGGCACCCAGCGCTCCGGCAAAGGTCGAGGCGGTGTCGCCATGGACGACAACCGCGTCGATGCCAAAGTCCCTGAGCGGTGCACCCAGCCCGGTGATGATCCGGGCGGTGATTTGATCAAGCCCCTGCCCCGGCTTCATAATGTCGAGATCGGCATCGGCCTTGAGGTCGAATTCTGTCATGGCCGATTGCAACATATCGCGATGCTGTCCGGTGGAAATCACGATAGGGCGCATGTCCGACCGGTCCTGCATCGCCCGGATCACCGGGGCGACTTTGATGGCTTCGGGACGGGTTCCAAAAATGAAGGCGACGTTTTTCACAGAATCTTTCATGGGAGGTCCTTTCAGAGGGGGGAGGAAGGCACGGTGAGAGACACCGTTGGCTGGGGCAACGTGTGAGCAGAGTTGAACAGTCCGGAAATCGTTGCCGTCAGGTCGATGAGTTGCGGATGCTGAGGCTATGGGAAAAGACATTGCCGGGGTCGTAGCGGTCCTTGACGCTTTGCAGCCGCGGGTAATTATCTTTGTAATACAGCGTGGACCAGGGCACGCCGGAGCGGTTGCGCGCAGGATCGGCCATATCGCGATCGGGATAGTTGATATAGCACCCGTCCATCTGGTCGTTGGGCACAGGGACGCCGCCCGTCGCGGCAAAAACATCCTCATAAATGTCGCGCAACCAGCCAAGGTAAAACGCGTCGTCTTTTGGATCGCTCCAAAAGGTCTGGAAACACATTTTGTAGATCGAGGAGCGCTGCGCGTTGGCGGTGGCATCCGGGGCTTGGGCATTCACCGCACCGCCAAAGGAAAACAGCACCAACATCGTGTCGGGGTTGGTGAAGTCTTCGCGGCTCATGTGTTTGTAAAGCGCGGCAATTTGGCGGCGATCAAAGCCCTGTTTCATATAGGCCGATTTGTGACCGCCGCGCGATGTGGGATTGGTGATGGTCGGATTGTTCGAGCCCACAAGTTTGGTCGCCTGCAGCCAAGGCAGACGCGCCCCTTCGAGGTAATCCGGCATCGCGGGAAGTTCACCGATCGGGGTGAGCATCGGGCGCGGAACGATGTTGGTGCCCTCAAGCAGCGCCGACATATACTCCGCAAGAAGGGTGGCGGCATTGGGATCGTCGCCATCGACTTGGGTGAACATCCCCATGGCACCCGTGGCGCGATGGCTGACGTTAAAAAGGCTGCTCAGGGAGGTGTATGGGCTGTCGGGGGCACTGTTGCTCGCGTGCCAATGGCTGAAGTTTTCGATCAGCCGGGTGAAATTCGTCTCCGTCAACTGATCCCAGTCAAACGCAACCGCGCTGACCAGAACTTCGGCCGGGGGGCGGATCAATTGCGCGCCGGGGTCGCTGCCTTCGGCACCGGGCGTGCGGAACCAGTAGCGCGTGACAACGCCGAAATTGCCGCCCCCACCACCGGTATGCGCCCACCACAGATCATGGTTCGGATCCTCCGGGTCCGAGCTGGCGCGCACCAGATGTGCTTGCCGGTGTTCGTCCACGACAACCACCTCCACCATAGAGAGGTGATCCACGGTCAGCCCATATTTGCGCGACAAAAGCCCGTAGCCGCCGCCAACAATATGCCCGCCCACGCCCACCGAATAACAAATGCCCGCCGGTAGGGTCACCCCCCAGCCTTTGTAGAGGCGTTCATAGACATCAATCAGCATCCCACCCGGCTCGGCATAAAACGCACCAACCGTCTCATCAAACCCAACCGCCCGCATCGGCGCCATATCAAGGATCACTTCGGTTTCGGGATTGCAGACGAAATCAGCAAAACAATGCCCGCCAGAGCGGACGGTAAATTTTTTGCCCAGATCAAGCGCTTCTTGGGTGGCCAGCAAGGCATCTTGTGGTGTGTGGATCATGCGCACATAGTCTGGTGTCGACAAAAACCGCTGGTTGTTGCCCGTGCGCAGCGCCTGAAAGCGCGCGTCCTCTGCCGTGATCCGCTGTCCGGTTTGCACTCCAATTGGCGCGGGGGCGACGATCGGCGTCTCGGCATGAGCGGGTCGGATGGTCACCCCGGATGCGGCCGCACCTGCGGCGAAAGCGGAGCCAATAAAGCTGCGACGGGACACTGTGGTCATGAGACACTCCTTCGAGATTGGGATGACGTAAAATTCCTGTCGGGCTTTGCGGTACCGCCCTGCCCTCATGAAACGTCGATTCCCGAACCTCGAGTAGTCGTCCCCGTGTTGAGACATCCTTTCCAAAACGTGATTGCTGCACCTGCGAAGCCCCCTTGGACGGGGCCGCAGGTCATCCGTAGGTTGGCTCTAACCCAAGGTCATCAAAGGCCCGACGCGCGTCTTCGCCGCGAAACACCGTTTCGATCAATTGCCCGCCCGGGGCACGCAAGAACACGCGATGCTCGGCCAAGCCTTTCAGTGACATACAAGAATAAGGCAAACGGCGCGCTTTGAGCCGCGCGATGAAATCGTGATAGCCCCGTCTGCGAAAGGCAATGTGATCAATGATCTCGCCATCAATGGGGGTGCCACGGCCATAGCTGCCAATGAGATGCACCACAGGCGCATCGCCGGAATACAGCCAATGCCCCGGAATTTGTTGGATCTCAAGGGGCCGCTCCCCTTCCTCCAAATCGAAAAGGTCCATAAAAAATTGGCGTGTTGCCGCCAAATGCGCGGTCCGCAGTGTCACATGGTCTAGTTCAATCATTGAAATATCCTTGCCGCCTCTCGCGGTGCTGTCAAAATCGAGGGGGCGACCTCCGCCCCCAGCTTTCTCTGAGGTGTTGCTCTGGCTCTACCCGGCCTCAGCCGTCACAAGCGGCGCAGACAGGCGGGCAAAGCCTTCTTGGCGACGATACTGCGCCGCCGGATAGGCCGCATCGCGTTCCGAAACACGGGTCAAACGGGCAGATTGTTCGGCATCGAGTGACCAGCCCACGGCGCCAAGATTGTCCACAAGCTGCGCCCGGTTGCGCGCGCCGATGATCACATTCGAAACCGTGGGTTGCTGGGTGAGCCAATTGATCGCCACCTGTGGCACACTGCGCCCAGTTTCCGCCGCGATCTCAAAGAGCACATCCAACACATCATAGAGCAATGCGTCATCGACCGGCGGGCCCATGGAGGCGGTTTCGTGCAATCGGCTGACGGCGGGCACCGTACCTCCACGGTGCAATTTTCCGGTCAAACGACCCCATCCAAGCGGGCTCCAAATCATCGCCCCCACCCCCTCATGCGCGCCAAGCGGCATGAGGTCCCATTCGTAATCCCGACCCACCAAAGAGTAATAGACCTGATGCACCACAGGCGCGGCACGTTCATCTGATCGGCCCGCTCCAAAAGCTGCATAAGCGCCCATCCCGGATAGTTTGAAACCCCCCAATGGATCACTTTGCCGGACCGCATCAACATGTCGATGGTGTTCAAAATCTCCTCCGGCGGGGTGTGGCTATCATAGGCGTGGAGTTGCAAAATATCGATGCGGTCGGTGCGCAATCTCGTCAATGCCGCCTCCACCGATCGCACAAGACGCCCACGCGACACGCCCCATTCGTCCGGCCCGTCGCCCATCGGCAAGCCTGTCTTGGTCGAGATCAAAACCGCGTCACGCCGTCCCTCAAGAGCCGCGCCCAGAATGCTTTCCGACCGCCCGGCGGAATACACATCCGCCGTGTCAAACAGGGTCACCCCCGCGTCGAGGCACAGGTCGATCAACGCGCGCGCCTCATCCACCTCGGTTTGTCCCCAGTTGGAAAAGAGCGGGCCGGTGCCGCCAAAAGTGCCCGCGCCGAAACTCAGAACGGGGACGCGCAGACCGGATTGGCCCAATTGACGATAGTCCATGATGATAGTCCTTTGAAGATAAGATAGATGTTAGGCAGGAACGCGGGCATCGCGCCTCAGCGAGATGGTCCCGAGCAAAAGCGCGGCCAAGGGGAACACAACCGCAGCAAACGGCAGGTCCTCATAAGAAAACCCAGCCGCCAAAAGAGACCCCCCGACCCATGCGCCAAGCGCGTTGCCCAGATTGAAGGCGGCGATGTTGAAGGAGGCCACAAGGGCTTGGCCCGCGCCGGTGGCCTGCGCCATAACCCAGGCTTGCAACGGAGCGACGGTGGCAAAGCCAGCAGCCCCAAGTGCAATGGTCAACACAATGGCACTCACCTGCCCCTGCGCCGCAAATCCAAAGCCAAACAGCACCAGCGCCAAAACGCCCAAACTGCCCAAAACGGTTGGCCCAAGCGCCCGGTCGGCAAAGCGTCCACCAAGAACATTGCCAAACACCAAACCACAGCCAAAGCCCAAAAGGATTGGCGACACGGCCGTCTCAGGCAGGCCCGCCGTCCGGGTCAAAAGCGGGGCGATATAGGTGAAGACCGTAAACACGCCCGCGTAGCCCAGTACGGTCATCGACAATCCGCGCAACACGCCGCCCCGGCGCAGGACGGTCAAATCTTCGCGCCAATCGCTGATTTCTGTTGGCGCATGGCTGCGCGGCAACAGCGCCGCCATGACCACAGCGGCGACAACGCCAATGGCGGCGACCGCATAAAAGGTCATGCGCCAATCGGTGTGTTGCCCAAGCCATGTGCCAAACGGCACGCCCAAAACATTGGCCAACGTGAGCCCGGTGAAGACAATGGAAATGGCGGAGGCTTGGCGCTCTCGCGACACAAGGCTTTGCGCGACCACCGAGCCGACGCCAAAGAATGTGCCGTGGGTCAAAGCGGTGACAATCCGCGCCGCCAAAAGCGTTTGATAGGTTGGCGCCAAAGCACAGGCGAGATTGCCGAGGATGAAAATCCCCATCAAAAGCAAAAGAACCTGACGATGCGGCCAACGCGCGGTCAGGATCGTCAGAATTGGCGCGCCGAACACAACCCCAAGCGCATAGCCAGAAATCAACGTGCCGGCGGTGGCGATGGTGATCGAGAGACTGTCCGCAACCTCGACGAGCAACCCCATAATGACAAATTCAGTAACGCCGATGCCGAAGGCGCCAAGGGCGAGAGCGATGAGAGCAGGTGGCATTTTGGTCCTCCATGGAACGAAGATGTCACTCACCCTGTCATGGCCGCCGATTTTAGAGTATACCTCTCGAAGGAACAGGATTTATGAATTGTAGGCACAATGCTTGGCGATCCCGGACGGCTTAGGGCCCTAGAAATTTTCGCGCTGGTTGTCGCGGAAGGCAGCTTTTCGGCGGCGGCGCGCGCGTCTGGATTGACGCCGTCTGCGATCTCAAAAACCATTGCCCGGCTGGAAGAACGCGTCGGGGCCGTGCTCGTCCTGCGCTCAACCCGTGCACTGACCCTCACCAGTGAAGGCCGGGATTTGCATTTACGGGTACTCGAAATTCTGGCCGCCCTTCACACCGCAGAGCGCGAAGCCGGAGCGGGACGGACCCCGGCCGGACCGGTGCACATCACCACATCGGCCTCATATGCCCAACATCGGCTGTATCCGATCCTCCCGGATTTGATCGCCAAATACCCGCAACTCTCCATCACGGTCAGTCAGACCGATCATGTCGTTGATTTGATCGAGGCTCAGGCCGACCTTGCCATTCGCGCCGGAGAAATGCCCTCTTCGGCTCTTGTCGCGCGCTCGTTGGGGGCCTCACAGCGGCTGGTCGTCGCCGCCCCCACGTATCTGAATCGCGTCGGGATGCCGCAATGTCTGGAGGATTTGGCGGGATGCACCCTGATCGGATTTGCCTATCGGCGCAAAAACAAACCCTGGCCTTTTGCGCTCAATGGCGAGGTGATGGACCTGAACGCCGATCCGCGCCTTCAGGTCAGCGATGGCGAAGGGGTGCGGCACATGGCCTTGAGCGGTCTCGGCCTTGCCCGGCTGGCACGGTTCACCATCGAGGATGACCTGAAAGCCGGCCGATTGGTCGAGGTTCTGCCAAGTTACAATCCGGGCGATGTGGAGCCTTTTCATGCGGTCCGACTTGGCATCGGCAGCGCGCTTCCGGCGCGAATACGGGTTTTGCTCGACTATCTGGCACGCTATGGGCGCGTCGATCAGCCGTCTCCGCGCCGCGATGACGCGTAGCGGGCAACCGTTTGGTTGCCCGTTCCCTTTGAGGGCGTGAGCCCGGTCAACCGCGTCTACGCGCTATGCCGTGCGCAATTTGCGGCGCAACAAAATCCAACGCGCCAGCTTCATCGACGGTTCTTCGACAAAGCGGAACAAGAGCCAGCCCCCCAAAAGCGACGCTGAAAAATACAGCGCAATGGCAGTCAAGCCGCCGACAACAGAGAGGTCCTGTAGCCCAAGCTGTTTGCTCAACCAAAAGATACTGACACCCTGACAGAGATAGAAACCAAAGGAGACTTGGCCAAGCCAGAGGGCCAGCCTGTTGGTCAAAAAGACCGGAGAGCGCCCCTCGCGATCACGCGCCGCGCATTCGGTGATCAGGGCGGTCAGCGGCAAGATATAACAAATGCCAAAAGTGTAGAGAAACGGCAGATGTTTGGCGATCGCAATGGAGGCGATCAACATCACGCAGGAGGACAACAGGTCGATCCGGGGCCACCGTCCCAGCACCACCATGCGTGCCGCCACCATGCCGATTACAAACTCGAACATGCGTGGCAGCGGGAAGATATAGTTGAACCAAAACTGCGTGCCGGAGATCGGTGAAATCGGCGACTTGGGTTCGCTTGGGACGAGATAAGTGGTGATGAGGATCACCGCCAACATGCCCAAAAGCAACGCGAGCAGGCTTTGCCCAAGGCGCGGTTCCGGGATCAGGCGGACCAGTGGCATGAGCACCGGAAACAGCAGGTAAAACACCATATCGCTTGAAAGGGACCACGACGGCGGATTGACACTGACGTAGACGGTTGGGTCCGTGCTGAACGTACTGAACAGCGTCAGGTTGAGAATGGCGGTTTGCGGCGAGGTATAGACACCGGCGAACAGCACAAGCGAGATCGCCCAGACCACGACATGTGGTGGATAGATTTTGAGCATACGCCGCCACATAAAGCCACGGATCGAAAAACATTGGGGCGTGGCCCAAGTGATCACAAAGCCGGACAGAATGAAAAAGAAACTCACACCGACATAGCCGAGTTGGCGAAAGAGTTGTTCAAGGGTTTCACCCACGGGCGTCGCGCCAAACGGGTTCGTCGGCTGATAGGGCGGCAAGGGCGAGGTAAAAAGGCTGACATGAAATAGAAAGACCGCGAAAGCCGCGAAAAAGCGTAATCCGGTCAAGGAGGGAAGCCGTGGCAAGCGATCACCATCGGTTGTGGAAGACATCGCCGGTCTGGCGGCTTTCGCTCTTTGGAACGGTCCTGATGTGGGGGTGGTTTGTGTCATGGTAAACTCCTGTTTGTGGGATAAAAAGGAAGCGGGCGGGACCTTTCGGACCCGCCCGCGGTGGCGTCAGTTTTGTGTGACGGTCTCAGCGCCGTCTGGGGCTCGATCTGGCCGAAGCAGCAGCGCCACGAGAAAGCCCAGCACAACCAGCGCAACGTTGATCGCGATGGCAAAAAGCACACCTCCCAATATGCGCTCTGACGCACTCAGGGCATCGAGATCGGGCTGAGACAGGATGCGCGCCGACACGATCGCGCTCATGATCGGAATGCCGATGGTGATCCCGAATTGCTGGGTCAGGATGGCAAGCCCCGTGGCCAGCCCCTGTTGTTTGTTCGGCAAACCCGAGGTGGCGGCGGTCATAAAGCCAACGATCGCCAACATGTTGCCGATCCCGCCAAGGAAGGTGGCGATCAGCATCAGCGGAATCGAACCGGGGTTTGTGGTCAAGAGGATCAGCGCCGCTGTGGCCACGCCCTGAAGCGCGAAGCCCGCAAGCAGTGTGCCACGATGACCAATCAGAGAGATCACCCGAGAGGCCATCACCCCGCCCAAAACGGTCCCTGCCCCGAGGATACCAAAGGCCAGACCGGTTACTGTTCCCGACTGTTGCAAGACTTCTTGCAGATAAAGCGTCATGAGGAACACAAGCGATGTTTCCGTCGCGAACGCCAACAGGCCGGTGATATTGCCCAAGGCAACCGAGCGACGTTTGAGAATGTTGAGCGGCACAAGCGGCTCCGCCGAGCGTTTCTCAATGACAATAAAGACACCGAACAGAACCACACTCAAAACCATGGATTCGATGCCAAGGAAGGCCTCCAAACCGTGGTTGCCGAGCGCCGTGATCCCGTAGACCAGCGACAAAACGGCGGCGGTCACGGTGATCGCACCGGGCATATCCAGCGTCATCTTGCGGGCACCGGGATCGCGTGCGGGTTCCTTGATCAACATCGGTGCAAACACCACGACAATGGCGGCGATGGGCACGTTGACAAAGAACAACCAACGCCAGCTCAAAAGATCCAACAACACACCACTGAGAACAGCCCCAGTGGTAAACCCGGCGGACATGATCGCACCATTCATTCCCAAAGCGCGATCCCGCAAAGGTCCCTCGGGGAAAGAGGTGGTCATCAGAGAGAGGGCGGTGGGCGTCACCATGGCGGTGGACAAGCCTTGCATGACACGCGCCGACAACAACACGGTTTGGCTCTCGGCCATGCCTCCGACCAGCGAGGAGATGCCCAGAAGGACCATCCCGCCAATAAAGAGATTTCGCCGACCAAGGTAATCGCCAAGCCGCCCGAAAAACAAGGTAAACCCAGCGGCTGTGAGCGCAAAGGATGTGACAATCCACTGCATCCCGCCCAAGGAAAACCCAAGTGCGGCGCCGACTTCGGGCAAGGCCACGTTGAGAATGGAAAAATCGACGGCCATCATAAATTGGGCCAACAAAAGAATGACAAGCGTACGCCAAAGCTTTGATGTCATTTTGGTATCAGGGGCCGCCAGTTTGGCGGCATTCAGTTCAGGGTTGGCATCTGTGGGCATTTCGATCCCTTTCGAATGACAGAAATCTGCGCCAAGGCGCAGAGTGATCCGGCCGCACCGATCAGGGGCGCGGCCTCCGGGTGACTTCAGTATCTCTGTGGAGGGATTGGTCAGTAGCCACTCATTTGGCGAGGCATTCTTGACGATTCAGCAATAATGCGGGAGGGGCTGATCTGCACGCATCAGCGCTCAATCGAAAACCTGCCCATTCACAAGGCATTCCTGCCCTGAACCGCGCGCGTTTACGTCAGGGGCACATCAAATAATGGATAGGGTCTTTGCAGAACTGAGCAATTTGGTACTCTGGTCTTATTGAGTATAGCCATCTCCCACAGGTCGCACTGCGCGCCTCATTTTGTAAAACTTGTGTAAAGTCAGTTTATTAGGAGACGTCGAGATGCGAGCACAGACCCCCTATTCAACGCATATCAACAGCATCCAGGATCTCACCATCTTTACAACGATTGTCGAGGCAGGGTCGCTGTCGCAGGCGGCACGGGACCTCAACCTCTCTCTCGCCCTGGTCTCCAAACGGCTGTCAAAACTTGAAGATTTATTGGGGGTACGCCTGATCACGCGCTCAACCCGGAGCCTGTCGGTGACAGAGAGCGGACAGGATTTTTATGAACAATGCCGGGTCATTCTTGAAGGGATACAGAGGGCCGAAAACAGCATTCAATCGCGCAAAGACGAGATTTCCGGGTCTCTCACGATCACGTCGTCCACCTCTTTTGCCCGCCTGTTTTTGGCCAAAATCGTTTTCGGCTTTCAGGCGTTACACCCCAATGTGTCCATTCATTTGCTCGATGATGATGGCATCGTCAGCCTGATTGATTCCGGTGTGGACCTCGCAATCCGTCAGGCGGTTTTGCCGAACTCTTCTCTGATCGCAGTGGCGATCGCGACGGATTATCGGATTGTGTGCGCCTCTCCCGGGTATCTGCGCAACGCCCCTGCGATTGCGCACCCAAAGGATATTTCCGCCCATGAATGCGTGGTTTTTGGCAGCCCCCCGATCACAGACTGGCGGCTATCAAACGGGCAAGACACCGTCACCATCCCGGTGAAATGGCGCATTTCCACCCGCTCAGGGGATGCCACAACAGCCGCCGCGATGGCCGATGCAGGCCTTGCCTATTCCTCGATCTGGAGCGCGCGGGCTGAACTTGACGCCGGTCACATCGTCAATGTCTTGCCGGACTGGCGGTCCCCGGAGCGTAAAATTTACGCGGTCTATCCGTCCCGCACCTATCAAACACCGCTGTTGAAAGCCTTTGTGCAGTATCTCGGAGTACAGGCCAAAGTGCTTGAGAAAGCCTTTTTGAGAGAAGCCGCCTGTCCCAAACCCGCCTTGCTCAGTGCCGCCGGCCCCGCGGCGCGGGCGACAAAATCAACCCGCCCTCTGCCATGAGATCCAAGTGACGCATTTATTTTTGATCACCGGACAAAGTCTTGCGACGGGACGCACCCCGGCGATGACGGTTGATCCCGTGGCGCAGGATCATGCCCTGTGTTTTGACGGCGGCCCAGTCGGAGGAAATGGCCAGCCACTGACAGCGCGGCTTGGTCCTCTGCGCGAAACCGGCACGGAAACCATCGCCAGCGGCTTTGCGGCACAGCTCTTAAAGACCTCTTCTGACCCGCTCATTTTGGCCGGGCAAGGTTGGGCCGGTCAGCCCTATGCAGTGCTGCGAAAAGGCGGGCCAAGCCACGTTTTTGAACAGGTGATCGCCCAAGCCCAAATGGCCAAGACCCATGTGCCGGAGGTCCAGTTTGGCGCGATTTTGGTGCTGCATGGGGAAACCGACGGGGCGCAAGGCACCGTGGAATACGACCGCATCCTTGCGCAATGGCATCAGGATTTTGCCTCTGCGCTCTCAGACATCTTTGACACAACAGAGCCGATGCCCATGCTGCTGTGTCAAACCTCAAGCATCTCTGGCTATTGCAGCGGGGATCGGCGCCATTTTCGCACGCCGCAGATGCAATTTCAGGCCGCGCTGACCCATCCTCAACTTGTTCTGGTGGGGCCAAAATACCAGTATGACTACATAGATTGGGCTCATATTGATGCCGCCTCCACCCGGCGGCATGGCGCCCTTTTTGCCAAGGCCTATCGGCGGTTGGCGCAGGAGGGCAAAGACTGGCACCCGCTTCAACCGCGCCGACTGACCCATAGCGACAACACCGTTTTGATCGACTTTGACGTGCCCGTGGAACCGCTGTGTTTTGATACCGAGCATGTGCGCGACCCCGGCCAGTATGGGTTTTCGCTGCATGACCCACAGAGCCACATCATCGCGGTTGAACCGGCGGGTCCAAGCCGCATCCGCCTTGTGCTCGACCGTCCCCCGGCGCGCTCCGCGCGTGTCAGCTACGCGCTTTACAACGGCACGTCTGGACGATCCGGGCGGCTCGAAGGGGCACGCGGATGCCTCCGGGACTCGGATACGGAACAGTGCGCGCTTGACGACTCGCCGCTTTTTAATTGGTCCGTGGCCTTTGATTTGCCCATTGAATGGGCTCATCCCGATGGCGACCCTTCCCGATAGCGGGGCGCACAGGGTCAGCTCCTTCCGTCACACGGGTTGCAACCGCCCGCCGATGCTGGAAACGGGGTGGTTGAGGTCGCTTGAATCCACAGATTTCAGGCAAAAAACACCACATACACCATCACAGCCTTCGGATCAGGCACTCCCTTGACATCGACCCTTCAAAACCCCTGCCGACACCCACTTGACGCTGCCAGATTTTGCGCAGAACCGAAACCGGAAAGGAGGCGTCAGAACCCGTGGGCGCCTTAAAATAAAGAGAACGCCTGTCTCAGAAAATGTATGATCGCGGTAATCACCTCAGGTGCCATCGTCGTTTCGATCCGCGCGTAGTCCTGCGGACTGCCCGTGTCGCTCGGTTGAAAAAGATGGTTCAGACCCGGATAGATCTGGACTTGAAACGCCGGGTGCCTCTGTACAAGGGCGCGCAGCGCAGCGGCGTTTTCGATGGCGTCGACCTGAACATCTTTCGCGCCAAAAAGCGCGAGAACCGGGCCGGGGAACGCCTCAAGTACGGTGCGAGGATCGTGGCGGACGGCGTCATGTCCCCAAGGGGTGGCGAGCATATCCATGAAATTGCGGCGCACCTGCCGGGGTAAATCCGCAACCGCGGCTTCGATGCCGGGTTTTGCCTGTACGGCATCTGGGGCGTGGCGCAGCACTTCAAAGATCTCTGCAAGGGCGTGATCGAACTGGATGATTTCGGTTGCGCTTGCGCCGCTTTGCTGGGCGATCACCTCGGTCTGTCGGCGGATGATCCGTTCCATTGGCAGACCCGGCCCCGCCATCAAAACCAGAGCCGCCACGTTGCGCCCGCGTGCTGCAAGTGGGGCGGTCAGCCCACCTTCGGAATGGCCAAGCAATGCGATCCGATCCGAGTCGATCTCGGGTTGTGTGACGAGCCAGTCGAATGCGGCCCCACCATCGCGTGCGAAATCGGTGATTGTTGCCGTCGCAAAATCCCCCGCGCTGCTTCCCACCCCGCGCTTGTCGTAGCGTAGGCTGGCGATCCCGGCGCGCGCGAACGCATCCGAGAGCAGGAGAAAGGGGCGATGCCCCGCCACCGTCTCATCGCGGTCTTGCGGTCCCGATCCAGATAAAAGCAGAACGGCAGGAAAGGGGCCCGCACCAGTGGGCAACACGATCTCTCCCGCCAATGCGCCGGTCGCGCGCGGGATGGTGACGGTGCGATGCGGATAGGGCCGCGTTGCGGGGTCTTGCGGGCGGCGCGCAGGGGCGGCGCAGGCTATGGGTAACGCAGCCAGAAGAGACAAAAAAAGGCGTCGGGTGAAGGGTGTCATGGGTCCGGGACCTTGCATAAGAAAGCGTCCACAGCCCCTATCAGCCTGTTCCTCCGGTGGCGTCCCGTCCAACCGGCTCGGCCCTGCGCCATTGGCTTGGTGTCATCCCCATATGTTTGCGAAACGCCGCGTTGAAGGTCGATTTTGCATTGAACCCAACAGCATAGGCGATGTCGAGGATTGTGTCATCGCTGTCGCGCAAAAGGTGTTGCGCCTCGCACACGCGCGCGCGATTGACGTAATCAAAGAAGCTTTCGCCACGGCCTTGGTTGAGGGCTTGGCTGACATAAAATGGTTTCGCGCGCGCCGCTGTTGCAAGATCGGACAGGGTCAATCCGGGAATGCGCCACAGAGACTCCCGCGCCATCGCCGCATCGAGACGCCCCAGCAATTGGGTGATCGCCGCAGCGTCGAGACCCGAACGCGCATAGCTTGGTGCTGTGTCCGCGGCGTCAACTGGCGACCGGATCGCCGCATCGGCCCAGTCGGGCCAAACCTCGCGCAGGCTCAATCCATGCAAAGCAACGCCAAGGATGAGCGCCAAAAGAAACAGATCGCCCGCTTGGCCTCCCAGCAAAGAGCCAAGGGCCAGAAGGTCCAAAAGGTGCAGACCGAAGACGCAGGCCAGAAAGCCGCCAAGGAGTGCGACACCATTTAGCCGGGGCGAGGGCGGCTGTGCGATAACCTGTGCCAAGCGGGTGCGGTAGTCGCGCAGGGTCCGCCATATCCGCAGGCCCGAAAGTGTCGTCGCCCACATCAACAGCGCCCAGAACAGCCCTACTCCTGCCAGCATCGTCAACAGGAATCGCGGATCAAGATCGGGCATCTGGCCCGCCTCAATGGCCTGAAGCGCAGAAGCAGGCATGAGCAAATAGGGCAAGCAAAGTATGCCACTGAGCGCAAATAGAGCATCTCCCCTCCGCCATTGCATCTCTGCGGCCAAGGCGTCGAGATGATGGGCCAGCGCCAGGGGCAACATCGGCAGGATAAACACCTCCCAGTCCGCCCATCGGGTGGCATCAAGGATCAGGGCCACCGTCAACGCGGCACTAAAGAGAATGAGCGCGCGGCTTGCGGGCCAAAGCCGCCGATCGAAACCACGCCCCCGCACCCAAAGGGCCAGTGTCGCCATCACTGCCATTCCAATCAAAGTGTCCGACATCTGATGTCCTCTTGGCTGTCGTGGGCAATCTGGACGAGGTTACTCAGCGAGACAAGGACCGGACCGATTGGACCGGTCGCTTTGGCCCCGCTTTCGAGACCATCTTCAGGCCTCATCCTTCAGGAGTTTCCATGTCCATGCTCAGTCCCTCAACCCGTCTCTTACTCTGTCTGGCCTTGGCCGCCTGTGCCGGCCCATCCCCAGAGGTCACCCGCGCCACAACCGGCCCGACGGTCGTCTTCGAAGCGGGGCTTGGCGATGCCGCTGACGTCTGGGACGGCGTGGCCCTCCCGCCCGAGGTTGGGCGGTTTGCCTGGACCCGCGCGGGCTATGGGCTTGGTCCCTCGCTGCTTGTCGGACGTCCATGGCCCGGTGATCGCGACGGACGCCGCACCGGCGCAGAGGTGTCCACTCACCTCACACAGGAATTGGCACAGCAAACCGTTGCAGCGCCCTATATTCTTGTCGGCCATTCGCTGGGAGCGCTTTATGTGCTGCAATTCGCCAAGGACCATCCCGAACAGGTTGCGGGCATCGTTTTGGTTGATCCGCGCCTGCCGGGCTTTACGGCTCAGTGCAAATTGACGGGCCTGCGTGGCTGTGAGGTGCCTGCGCTTTTGCGTCTGACCATGTCCGACACCGAGCAACTCGAACTGGCAGGGGCGCCGGAGACGGAGGCCGCATTGGCGGACCTAAGCGCACTGCGCGATATGCCGATCACGATTATGGTGGCCGAGCAGGGTGGTCTTGGCGAAGATGCGCGCTGGCGCGGGCTTTGGATCTCCTATGCCGAACGGTTTGCAACAGGCTTTCGGCAGGCCAGAGTGGTTCCGGTGGCCAGTGGCCACTACATCCAAAAAACCGCCCCTGCCCTCGTTGTTGCCGAGATCAAGCGCGTGATCCCCTGATCTCATGGGCAAGACGATGAGCTGGCACAACAGTTTGTCATATCTTCGGTTTAGGCCGGGGCGGCCTATTTGGCGCATTTGCGGTCTGAGGCGGCCTTGATCCCGGCGCGCTTGCGCCAGTTGGCCAATGTCCGACGCGACAATGTGATACCCCGTTGGGCAAGGGCGTCCACCAGTTGAGCGTCGGTCAACGGCGCCTTTGGCGGTTCAGTGGCAACCAGGGATCGGATGATGGCAACAATTGCATCCCCCGCGAGACTGCCACCATTGCGACACGCCACGCGCCCCCGGCCAAAAAACGCATCCAGCGCCAGCACGCGCGCGGGCAATTGCAGCAAAAGCCCGTTGCGGATACGCCCCACCGTGGTTTCATGAAGACCCAGGGCCGCGCCCACCTCGGCGTTGGTCAATGGCTTTAACTGCGTCGGCCCCTGTTCCAGAAACGCGTGCTGAAACGCAATCACATAGCCCGCAACCCGCAGGATCATTTGGTTGCGCCGCGACAAGGTACGCTCCAGCCATCGTGCGGTTTCCAAACCCTCCTTACTGGTCGGCTCGGCCAAACGCGCCACTTGAACTTCCGGTGTGCTGGCCCGGTTCATCACCACCTGCCACCTGTCCTGTGCATCCCGGCTGACGATCAGATCAGGCGCGCGACGGGGTGCCGGGCCGGAGTCGAATTGCGCGCCCGGTTTGGGATCAAGGCTGCGCAAAAGCGTAACCATACGACCCAATTCCTTGGCATCCACACCGCACCGATCCAACAACACCGCCGTATCGCCCCGCGCCAAGGCCGGAAGGTTGTCCAGCAAGCGCTGCATCAGCGCGTCCAAGGCCTGTGCCTCGGCCAATTGTAGGCTTAGACATTCGGCCAGCGACCGCGCGAACAGCCCGGTGGGTTCAACCCCCTGCAATCTGCGCAACACCTGTTCCGCCGTCTCAGGAGAACAGCCCGCCGCACGGGCGACCTCCTCCACCGTCTCGCCCAACCAGCCCGAAAGATCGAGCGCAGAGACGAACACCTCGGCAATGGCGCGCTCCTTTGCGGTCTTAAAAAGAAGCCCCACCTGCGCCTGAACATGGGCGTAGAGACCCGCCGCCTGGGCGCCCATGCGATCGGGATCAAAATCGGCGGCCCCGGCCATGAGACCGGGCGTGCCCCAATGCCTGCGCTTGCGCGGCGGCACCGGGTCTTCGGGCATCGGCAACGTGACCTGCACATGGGGATTGCGCGCGGCCTCTTCGATCAAAAGACCGCTCAGTTCGGCATTGTCCATTTGCAACAGATTGAGCGCACGTTGCATCGTCTGAGACATCCGCTGTGCCGGGTATTGAACCTGATGCAGACTGGGGCCTCTCATGGTGTTGAACCCAACAACAGAAGTGGTTTCAACACCATGAGATTGGACCGGATCAAACCGCCCGCTGCGGCCCAACCATGGCGCGCGCGCTGCGACACAGAGCCCAAAACGGCACTGGCCACCCGATCCCCAAAGCTCCCTGACAGGTCGGCCAAGCTCATGCGCTCCTCCCCTCAGCCACACCTTTGCTCAGACGTGGCCCGTTTCCAACACGGTGGCATAGTTTGCCACGGCCGCGCCACCCATATTGACCACGACCCCAAGGCGCGGGGCATCCACCTGCATCTCCCCTGCCGTGCCGGTCAATTGCCGAAACGACAGCGCATGCATCGACACGCCCGTGGCCCCGACAGGGTGGCCTTTGGCCTTGAGCCCGCCAGACAGGTTCACCGGCAACCGCCCGCCGCGATAGACAGAGCCGTCCGCCAACACAGTGGCCCCCTGCCCCGCGTCACACAGGCCAAGCGCTTCGTACATCAGCAATTCCGCGATGGTGAAACAGTCATGCACCTCGGCAAATCCCACATCATCCACCTTGATGCCCGCCTCCGCATAGGCCTGTGCCACGGCCCGTTTTGGACCTTCAAACCGCAGGATATCATGCCGCGACATGGGGAGGAAATCCGACACATGCGCGGCGGCCCGGATATGCGCACTGCGCGCATGGGCCGCCGGATCGGCACTGAGCACCACGGCGGCGGCACCATCGGAAATCAGTGAACAATCCGACAAGCGCAGCGGCGGCGCGATCAGCGGGTTCTTTTCGGTCACCTCGTTGCATTGCTCAAAGCTCAGGTCACGGCGCATTTGGGCCAGTGGATTGGCCAGAGCATTTTTATGGTTCTTCGACGAAATCCGCGCCATGGCCTCCATCGGATCGCTATAGCGCTCGGCATAGGCTTTGGCCGCGATGGCAAACACTTGCGGAAAGCTCAACCCGGCTTCACTCGGATCGCCTTGATACCCGGCGCGGCCAAGAGAGGCGGTCACTTCGGGTGTGCTGCGGTGGGTCATTTTTTCGACACCCACCACCAAAACGCGCTTGGCCCGACCCGCCAAAATGGCGTCCATCCCGGCGTAAACCGCCCCCGACCCCGAGGCACAGGCGTTTTCAATCCGTGTTGCCGGTTTGAACCGCAATTGGTCGTCGGCCTGATGGATCAAGGATGAGGCAAACCCATCGTCGGACATGCCAGCATTGAAATGTCCTAGATACACCGCATCAATGTCTTTGCCGCTGATCCCGGCCTCCGACAACGCCTCGCGCGTGGCTTCGACGATCAGGTCTTCTAGGCTTCGGGCATCGAGCCGCCCAAACGCGGTATGGCCACTGCCCACGATATGAATGCCGGTCATGTTGTTCTCCTTTGTGATTGCCATTTAGTCCGCCCCTGTGGTGCTTGCACCACCCTGCCTGCCTGTGCAGCGCAGCGATATTAGGGCAACTACTTATGCGTATTCCTACGTAGTCAAATACGTATAGGCAGCCCCTGCGGATGCGCTATACTGACCCCATGATCACCAATCCCTCTCTGAGCGACCTTGGATTTATTGAATCTCCCATCGCGCAACTGATCCTTGCGCATCGCCAGATTTTGCGCGCCAATAAGGCGGCGCAAGCCATGCTCGGCTACAAGGCCGAAACGCTTGAAGGCCAATCGGTTCGGGTGCTTTATCCCAGTCACGCCGATTTCAACCTGATCGGCGCACGAGCCAAAACCGAAATGGCCAACCATACATGCTATGAAGATCAGAGGTTTATGAAAACAGCCGATGGGACGATTTGCTGGGTGCGGGCGCGTGGTGTGACGCTGAGTCCCGCGGACCCTTTCGCTTTGACAATTTGGGCCTTTGAAAGAGTGGCCGAACAGGTGGCGCGCTCGGTCGATCTGACCCCGCGCGAACAGGACATTGCCCGGCATGTTGTAAATGGGCGGACCTGTAAAGAGATCGGTGTCACGCTTGGCATTTCCCATCGCACCGTCGAAGTTCACCGCGCCCGGCTGATGAAAAAGCTGGGGGCGCGCAACACGGCTGAGCTGGTGTCTAAAATCATTGTTGTCGAGTGAAGGTGACGCGCATGCGACCGTCTGCTTGGGGGCATATTGAACTCTCATGTTACACGCGCGTCATGCAAAAACCGCGGCTGGATCACGAAAGCCTCAGAGCTCATCCCCGGTCGTGACGCCAGGGGCATCCGCTCGTTGAGCCAGTTGCGCGTGGCCAAGCCCGGCAAGGCCGCCGCGCGGCGCAGGGCCAATCTATCCGCCGGAAAATCGGTCAACAATGCGCGCATTGCCTGCTCATCCTCAGCCGTCAAATCCTCGCCAATCACCACCACCGCGCCCTGCCCCGCACGCAATGCCCCGGTCGCATCCTGTTTTGGCCAGCACGCCATATGCACGGGCGCATAGGCCGTATCCTGCACGCATTGAATGGCGGTTGGTGTGTCGATCCCCTCAACAGCCACAATGCCTTTGAGGCGCAAAATCTGACCCGACCAGCGCGCAAGGAGTTCACCGATCCGCACAGAAAAGCCCCGCCAGGCCACCGGCTCCGGCAAGCGCACGGAAAAGCTGCGGACGCGACCGCTATGGTGGTCTTGTGTTGCCGGGGGAAACGGCAGGGAGATCGTTTTCGGGCGCGGCCCTGAATGGGCGTGGGCCTGCAACCACCCATCAAGGTCCTGCGGGATCTGTTCCGGCGCATAAAGCCCGCCGCCCAACACAGTGCCCACCTCCGCAACCGCCTCCGCCGCACTCACCCGAGGCGCGGCAGGGTTCAGCGCCATCAAAACTTTGGTCAGTTCTGCCCGCGTGGCCCGCGTTGCAAGCTCGGTTTTCGACAAGACGATACGGTCCGCCATGCTGACCTGAACCCGAGCCTCACGATGATGCGCCAGCTGGGCACAGGCATGTTCACTGTCCACCACCGTGACGATCCCGTCACAACGGAAACGGGCGGACACAAACCGATCCTCCATCAACGCCCGCACCACCGGCATCGGATCGGCCAAACCCGTGGTCTCGATCACCACACGAGACACCTGCGGGATGTCACGCCGCGCCATGCGGTCATGCAGCCGCTTCAATTCGGCGATCAGATCGCCCTGAACCGAGCAACACACACAGCCAGACTCGAGAATCACCAAGGCCTCATCGATTCGCTCTACAAGGTGGTGATCAATGCCAATTTCGCCAAACTCATTGATGAAAACAGCCGCAGAGGCCATTTCGGGCAGGCGCATGAGCTGGTTTAAAAGTGTTGTTTTTCCGGCCCCCAAGAACCCGGTCAACAGGGTCACAGGCACGCGCCCCAAGTCCGCAGGGCGCGCCAAAACAGCAAGGTTTTCGGGCGTTGTCATCGGTTTTCCTCCATCCATCCACCCAAATGAGAAGCAGGTTTCGTTCCACCCACGACTTTGTAGGCCAAACAACGGCTTGCCGCGAGCGCGCGCCAAACCCTCTCGCCAAAGCGTCCGGTTTCCGGTCTGGGCACAGTCTGAGAAGCGTCCGGAAATCGGACGGCGGCACCATCTTGCGTACCGTAAGGACGACCGCTTCACCGCTTAAAAAGCTCTCACTGCGCGACGCGCATGATGTGCGGCGCGAGAAAACAAACGGCCTCACAGCCCCGCCGCAGAGGGCCCATGGTGCCCGCGCACAGACAGGCCAAAACGCAATAATTGTGGTGGAGAAGGCAAAGACTGTTAAACTACCGCCATAAAAATGCGCAAAGACGCGATTTCGGTCGCTGTCTTGGCTGGTGGACCATCTGCTTCGGGGAGGAAGCAGCCACCACTCACGCAACACTGGGAGGAGAACTGCAATGCCGGGAACCGCCTTGCGCCAGACATTTTCACGTCCAGAGAATGATCGGCAAATTATGACATCTTGGGAACGGTTTCTACAAGGTGATGAACCTGGTTCCGATGCGCTGCGTCGGTTGATTGACGACTCTTGGCGCCGCTGCCAGGGCAAGGTCGATCCCACACGGGATCAGGCCCCGGTTCCCTTGGAGGGCGATCCTCTGTATGGCCTCTTGGAAACCAACACGGAACTTGTACGGGCCAGCGTGTCGGTGATGCAATCTGCGCGCGATTTTTTACACGAAACCGGAACCGTCATGGTGCTGACGGATGCGGCCGGTGTGGTTTTGTCGATTGAGGGCGACACCTCTTTGCGTGACCCGGCTGAAAACATTCATCTCATGCCCGGCGCAAGCTGGAGTGAGGCCAGTTGTGGAACCAACGCCATCGGAACCGCGCTTGAAATCGGCCAACCGATTCAGATTCATTCCTCCGAACATTTCTGTTCCGGGATCAAACGGTGGTCCTGTTCGGCCAGTGTGATCCGCGATCCGATCAGCCATACGATCCTTGGCGCGATTGATATTTCCGGCCTGACAGACAGCTATAGCCGTCACGCGCTGGCGCTGGCGGTCGCCGCGTCTGGACGGATCGAAAACCGTCTTGCGCGTCAGGAAATGAAATTGCGGTATCGGCTGCTTGACCACTATCTCGACCGGCTGAACAACGCCGGAAGCGACGGGTTGATTGTCTTTGACCGTCAAGGCCGCGCCGTCAAAGCCAATGACAGTGCCGCCGCGTTGATGACGCAACTGGCCAAGGGCCGCAATGATCCGGCGCTCACCATTCGCGACCTGACATTGCCGTGGCGGGATGGCAAGCTCGTGCCCGAGAAAATGCCGTCTTGGGTGGATCGGGACTGGATCGAACCCGTCCATGTGCAGGGACATCGCCTTGGCTCGATCCTTGTACTGCCCGACCGCAATGCCTTGGTACAGCGCAACAAAATACATGACATCCCCCGCCCGCACTCCGCCCCAACCGATGCGTTTAACCGCCTGATCGGCGCCGCACCACGCTATGTGGCGGCGCTGAATCGGGCGCGACAACTGGCGAAAGCCTCGGTTCCCGTGCTGTTGTTGGGCGAAACCGGCGTCGGCAAGGATGCTTTTGCCCATGCGTTTCACGACATGGGGCCGGACCAGAAGGGCCCGTTCATGGCGGTCAATTGCGGCGGGTTTTCGCGCGAACTTTTGACCAGCGAATTATTCGGCTATGCGGAGGGCGCATTTACCGGGGCCAAACGTGGCGGCATGATGGGGAAAATTGAAGCCGCCGATGGTGGCACATTGTTCTTGGATGAGATCGGCGAAATGCCTCTCGATCTGCAACCGCATCTGTTGCGGGTTTTGGAAACCGGCGAGATTTGCCGCATCGGTGAGAACCATCCACGCAAAGTCCGCTTTCGCCTGATCGCCGCGACCAACCGAGACCTCAAAGCCGAAGTGCAAGCGGGTCGGTTCCGGATGGATTTGTATTACCGGATCGCAGTGACGTCTTTGGCGCTTCCACCCTTGCGCGACCGGCGTAGCGATATTGTGCCGCTCGCGGAGTATTTCCTGACGCAGATCGCGGCCCGGTATGACCGAACGGTTCCCCGGATCGGGCACGGCATGCGGCGCGCCTTGGAGCAATATGATTGGCCAGGCAACATTCGCGAATTGCGCAACGCCTTGGAGAGCAGCCTTCTGGTCTGCGATGGCGACCTTTTGGAGGCCGAACATTTACCCTCTGAGCTTGGTCTGCCACATGATCTGATCTCTGACACCCCCCCGCCGGATCATGCGGGGATCAGCCCTCTGGAACTGGCTGAACGCGAGGCCATCATGTCCGCAATCCGGGCGCATCAGGGCAACTTGACCTCTGTTGCGCGTGATCTGGGGATCGCGAAAAGTACGCTCTACGTCAAACTGGAACGGTTTGGCCTCAAGGAAAGCGTTGCGATCCTACGTACGGTTCAACACTGACCTCACGAAAACGGCGCCCCGGAGGAGGGGCGCCGTGCTGACCTCGGCGTCGGTTTGAAAACGTCCACCCACTGGTCAAATCCGCCCGTGGGGAGGGACGGAATTTGGGACAAATGACCCGTGCAACTACCCCCGCAGTTGGGCAATCGCGTCCAGCACCGCCTCTGGCGCATGACCGACAGGAATTTCCGCAAAGGCAAACTGGCCGGACCCAATGGCAGGCAAAGTGCCCTGTCCAAACAGATCAAAACTGACATCCCGGCCTTTGGCGCTTGCATCCGTGCCTATGGTGGCGTCAAACACCGCCGCCGCCTCTGGGGCGACATCGCGCCCGACCACGGCCCAACGGTAATGTTTGGCAGCATTCAGGATCGGGGAATAGCGGTTGGCCGGACCAGGGCTGCCCCCCTCTTCCAGCAACAGCCCACCCACCGGACGCGCCGACACGCAGCGCAGGAAATCGGCCATATACATGGCTGCATCTTCCACCGCATCCTCGTCAACCTCAGCCGGGCGATCGACCATCTGTTGCGCCTCGGCCAACCAGGCGCCCGGTGCGGGCATCGCCAGAACCATTGGCACCTGAGCTTGCAAATTGGCGGCAACGGCCTCGGTCACCTCGTCCAAAAGCTGGCGCGGCCCCTCCTCTTCGAGCATCCGCCGCAACGGATAGGTCGCGCGCTTTTTACTGGCCATGTCGGCGCGCAACGCGGGATGGCGATGGACCCAGGAGCGGAACAAATCGCCCAAATCCACCTCCGCAACATCGGCCCGCAGCAACCCGCGCGCCTGAGAGAAGAAAGACAGGTATTTCGCCGCCCCGTCCGCCCATGGATCGCCACTTTCGCCCAGCAAAAGCCGCCGGGCATAACCCGACGACTTCAACCAGACCCGCAGCGCCTTCGTACCCGAACCATCGGGCAGATCGTCTGCCAGAGTTTGGCTCATTTCTTTTCGTCTCCCATGGCACCTGCAGCCTCAAGCCGCGCTTCGAGTTCCGCTATGCGCACGTCCTTGGGGTGCATCATGTAATTCGGACGCGGTTGGTCGCCCCGGCGGGTGATGTCCGGCGCGCCCATATAGAGCGTGCCAACATCGTCGCCCCAACATCCGAAATATTGCAGATGCGCCGGCGGCTTTGGTTTGTTCCAGCCTTTGACGAACTCGGCATAGGGGACCGAGCGTTTGATCCGGGCCTGACGTTCTTCGGCACGCGCGGCCTCGGAGGCGTCAAAATCAATCGCCAGCGTTGCGGCATCAAAGACCACTTTATAAAGGCGTGCGGCCACTTCGGGGGAGATCAGTCCCTCCTCGATGTCCTTGATGATATTTTCCGGATCGCGTTCCAGAAGATCACCATAGCCTGCACCCGCACCTTGGCTGATCATGAACAACTCGCCGCGTTTCGAGATCTCGAAGCCCATGCCCATGTGATGGGTCGAATAATCGGCGTCCTCGAACGGTTGTTCGTTCATGATCTCTTCGATCGAGTGGCGGAACCGCTCCGGTTCGTTCATCAACACATCATAGACATCGACATCCTTGACCTTAGACAAAGGATAGGTGCCGCAGGCATAGCCGCCGAACAGGCCCTGAAGCGGCGGGATTTTGGCCCCTTGCGCCGTGGTCATGAAGCCCCATTGTTCGGAATCCTTGGTGGCCACCATCATCGTATAGCCCTGACCACCGCGATACTTGCCGGGCGCGATGGCGTCACGGGTCATTTTCTTGGACACAAGCTGCAAGAAGGGCACTTCCTCCTCGTTCAGCTCCTGCTCGCCGATGTCGGCCATGGTGGCAAAGATCGGAGCCAAAGCATGTTCGCCATCGCGGCTTGCCGTGGCCCCCGCGCCCATGCCGTTCAGATCGGCACAAAGGTTGCCCAATGTTTCGCCATGCTGGCTGACCCCACCCCAGATGAAGGTGTTGATCATGTTGAAGGTCGGCGCATGCACCCGAGTGAATTTTTCCGGGCAGGAATACAGGAACTTGGCCACCGCATGTTGTCCGGCGGTGAAACCGGTAAAGATCGACATCAAGGACTGCGAGTTTGGCGCATCATAGGAACAGTTCACGATCGAATGCGGATCGGTGATCACCTCGATGGGTGCAAAAGCCGCCTGTCCGCGCGGCAGATCGGGCCAGACATAGCACAGGAAAACCTGCGCCAGCATCCCTTTGAGGCCTGCAACAATCGTGTTGGTGGCGCGGTTGGTGAACTCCGGGCTTGATCCCCGGAAGTCGAAAATCAACCGATCGCCGGTCTTGGTCAGTTTGCAGTTGATCTTGACCACGCAGTTTTCACGCAGGGTGGAGTCCTGAATGATGTAGCTGCGCACGGTCATGTCCGGCCATTCCGAAATCCGGCGTTTCACCTCGGCACGGACCTGTTCCATGGTCAGGCGCAGCGTCGCCATCAGGGCCTCGGGACCATCCGAATTCAGCGTCTCTTCGATCCGCTGTTTGATGCGCAGACAGGCGAACAGCTTCACCTTCATGTCTTCGTACTGCAGCTTTGGCTCGCGCACCGAGTTTTGCAGGAAGGTTAGGATGTCGCGTTTGATTTGGTAGTTCTCAACCACTTTGAAAGGCGACATTTTCAGCCCTTCGTCAGAGGGGCTTTCGGCCATGGAGGGCATGCCGCCCGGCTCGATCGCACCATTCTCGCCTTCGTGCACGGTCGAGGCGACCCAGCACACCAGTTTTCCTTTGTGGAAAATCGGGATGATCATCGACTGGTCGGTGTTGTGCACGTTGCCGTAGCGCGAGTCATTGTGGATGAAGCCGTCGCCATCCTTCACACCCACCGTCGGGTCATCCATCCAGTTTTTGATGATGAACTTGATCGGGTGGTGCACCAGCGCCGAAAAGATCAACACGCCCCCCGCCGAGGCAATGGCAAGATCACCACTGGCGGAATAGACGCCGGTGATCACGTCACCCCATTTTGCACCGGGCGCGGCACCCATCTGTTCGACCATCTCATAGCCTTCATCACAGCCCGATTGGATGCGATCCCGGATTTTAGCCACGGTATGGGCATCACTGACCTTGCCGATCGCGGCGTCTTCGATCTCGGTGCGCGGCATCAGGTCATGGTTTTGCATGATCTCCGGGTCAGGACCGAGAAACAGGGTGGTGTCATCAAGAAACTTCTTGATCAGGTTCATTTCTTCGAGTGTGGGCGTTTTCGCCCGTGTTGACATCTCGTTCATGGGACTCTCCTCCAAAGGGGTACGTCCCCCGGCGCCTCCTCCGCGCCGGGGGGCAGATTGACTTAATGGCGGGTGATCGGCGTTTCGTTGCGCAAGAACCACGACGCGTCCTGTTTTGCCGCGACATAGGTCCAGCCGGGGTTCACCAGGAAGGTCGTGACTTCGGAGGCAACAATCGCGGGCCCTTCGATCTCGACACCGGGTTCAATGTCCTTGCGCGCCCAGACCGGGGTCTCAAAGGCCGCGTCAAAGCCGACAAAATGACAGGTTCGATGGCTTTGCGGAGCGGGCGGAGCCTTGCGATCCGCCTTGTCCAACGGCTTGATGTCTTCGAATTTCACCGTCTCGTGTTTGGCATAGGCAGCCACACGAATGGTGTTGATGCGGATGCCCGCCTCAGGTGCCTGAGAGCCTTCGCCAAAGCGCTTGCCGTAATCGTTGGAGAATTGCGAAATCATCGCCAACACATCCGCCGGACCATGGAGCTCATGGTGCGGGATCACAGCCGTGGTTTGCACCAACTGGTTGCCATAGCGCATATCGAGTTCCAGATCGTGACTGATCTGTTCCAGCGGCACGCCCTGACGCAACAGGTCTTGGGTGCCTTTTTCCTTCAACTCCGCCACGATGGCATTGAACCGATCGTAGTCATCAAAGATGTGGCGGGTGTTGCTGTCATAAAGCACCATGTAGAGCGACTGCTCGTGAATATGGAGCTGATGCATGTTGCCTGCCCCCACGGCCGAGAAGACGGAGGACAAGGGCGGGGCCAGGATCTTGTCGATGCTGAGGTTCTGCGCAATGCCGCAGCAATGCAGCGGACCGTTGCCACCATAGGCCAACATGGTGAAGTCTTTCGGGTCATAGCCGCGCGCGCGCAGCTCGGTGAACAGACCGTTTGCCATATTGTCATCGACCTTTTCGCGAATGAGCTTGGCGGCTTCGATCACGTCGCAATCCAACTCGTCGCACAGCGCATCCTCGATCGCGGTCTTGGCCCGGCGTGGATTGAGCGGGATCGACCCACCCGCGTAGTTTTCCGCGTCCAGATAACCCAAAACCAGATCGGCATCGGTGACGGAGGGGCGCATCCCGCCCCGGTCGTAACAGGCCGGACCCGGATCGGACCCCGCACTTTCCGGCCCGCATTTCACCGTTTTGTACATCCGGTCATAGGAGGCAATAGAGCCGCCGCCCGCGCCCAGCGTCACAAGGTGCACCATGGGAACAGAGACAAGCCAGCGGTCGATGACCGGGTTGAAATCATAGTGCTTGATCCCGCCCTCGACGACGATCCCGATGTCATAGCTGGTGCCGCCCATGTCGGTGGCAACGACATTGCCCAATTCAGCCTGCAAAGACAGGTGCTCGGACGCACCGATCCCGGATACGGGCCCCGAATGGATGGTTTGCAGCGCATCGGTCGAGTTCAATTGCGCCATACCGCCCGAATTGTGGATCACCAGCATCGGTTTTTCGTATTTATGCGCCCGCAGGTTTTGCTCAAGCGCCGACAGCGCGTGATACATGGTCGAATGCAGATAGCCATCGACAATGGCCGAGGTTGCACGGACATATTCACCTTTGCGGCCCGCCACCTGATGCGACAGAATCACCGGGATCGCGCCGAGCAAATGCGACGGATATTCCTCCAACACAATCTCTTCGATGCGCTGTTCGTGGGCCGGGTTCACAACCGAGTTCACCAAGGCGACCACGATGATCTGTGCGCCGCGATCCACCAATCCGCGCAGCTGGCGACGCACGTCTTCTTCGTCCAGCTTCATCACCAGATTGCCTTCGAAATCCAGCCGTTCGCGCACGCCGTAAATCATGTGCGGTTCCACCAAAGGATCGGGACGCTGGGCATTGGGCATGTCTTGTTGGCCGAGGTTGTCCAAACCTTCGCCATAGCCCCGCGCCCGGCTCAGCGGCACAGTCGCCTCATAGCCCGCCGTCACCAACATGCCGATTTTCGGACCTTTGTGTTCAATCAGGGCATTGGTGCCCAGCGTTGTCGCATAGCGCACACTGTCCACTTCGCCCAAAATCTCTTCCAACCCCAAACCCAAGGTGGTGCAGGCTTTGCCCAGAGCTTCGTTAAAGCCCATCGCAAGGTTGTGGTGCGTCGTCAGAGCTTTGGTTTCGATATATTGCTGGCCCCAAACGACGAAACAGTCGGTGAAGGTGCCGCCGATATCAACGGATACACGTTTCATACTCTCTCCCTTATGTGCTGCGGAGGCGGCAAGTCTCCTCGACCTTGCGAACACACCCCCGGTGTCACCCGCGCCATCACAGCGCGGGTCTTGGCGTCATTTTCAGTGCCTCATGGTCAGTGGCTATGGCCCCGTTCGGGCATCACCACGGGACCCGCATCCGGCAGCGCCGCAGGACCACGCGCGGCCCATTGCGCTTTCAATGCGGCCACATCGACCTGCATGTCCCAAAGCGGGGGGTGGCCCGGAATGGCGTATTCGGTTTCAACCTGCGTGCCGCAGCTTGGGCAGCAGAATTCCAGAATACGCACCCATTCCGGGTCTGGGCTAAAGGTGAAGCGGTATTTGTCCGGGTCGATGATCGGCGGATGGATTTCACGCGGATCACGGTTGTGAACCAACAATCCTTCCTTGTAATTGCCACCCGCTGGCGCGATCACGTGATCGCACACCCGGCACTCCCATTTTTCGGTTTCCAGATCAATTCGTAGATATTCCGTCATCGGAATCTTCATGGCTCAGCCCTCCCGGTCCAAAATCACGTCGCCCGCTTCGCTGACGACAAAACCCCAACCCGCAGGCACGCGAGCGGTAAAATAGTCTTCTTCAAGGATGGCCGGGCCAGCCGCAAAATCGCCCTTTTTCAGGCTTCCCAAGGCGTAGACAGGCAGATCAATCCGGCCTTTCTCAGGCACGAGAACCATGCGGTGTTCCGACGCTTTGGCGGCGGCTTTGCGCGTGACCGCGATGTGCCCCGTGTCCCCTTGGCGCAGGCTCTTGATCGCGCTGAGTTCCAATTCCACCGACGTCGCTCCGGCCAGTTCTGTTGGGAAATCCTCCCCTTCGGTCAGAGGTCGCACCACTTCGCCCGCATCGGTCTGGGCCACCAGTTGAGCCATGATCGTATAGCTGCCCGGCTCAAACCCTTCCGCGAACATATCGCGGGCGGCTTTGACATTCAGCGTGTCCAAAGTCGCGTTCAGGCATGCCGTGTCACAGGTCTCAAGACCGACCACATAGCGTTGCGACACGTCGCAAGACCCGATGCCGTAGGCCGAAAATACTGCCGCCATTGCAGGCACAGCCACACGGGAAATCCCGGCTTTTTCGGCCACACCGCAGGCATTCAGTGGTCCAGCGCCGCCAAAGGCCATCATCACCGTATCAGAAGAAATCGTGGTGCAACGATGCAGTTCCTCGGCAATTTTCGCCTCGAACGCATCCGACATTGCAAGCAGTGCCGTTTCAAGGTTCACACCCAACGGATCGGCCACATTGGCCATCACCGCCGCTTCTGCGCGCGCAAGATCAAGCCCCATACCGCCGCCGAAATACGACATCGGATCAAGGAGCCCTAAAAGCAAACTGGCATCCGTGATGGTCGCCTCTTTGCCGCCACGCCCGAAACAGGCCGGACCCGGCAATGCGCCGACGCTTTCGGGACCGATGACAATCTGGCCATCTTTCACCCGGAAGATCGAGCTGCCCCCGGCCCCCGCCGACATAATTTCACACAATGGAAAGGAGACGCTGATGCCTTCAACATGACCGCGCCGCATTTCGGCAACGCGCCCCTCGGTACATTGGCCGATGTCCGTGGTGGTTCCGCCGACGTCGATGGAAACCGTGTCTCGAAAACCGTAGAGCGCGGCAAAGGTCTTGACCCCTTCCATGCCGCCCCGCGGACCGGACGAATAGGTTTTGATCGCCACGGTTTTGGCCACGCGCGAGGCGTCGCCATCATTGCGGAAAATCAACAGCGGGTTCTTCGTGCGATACGCGCGCAGACGGTTTTCGGCGTTGTACAAAAACGCCTCCATCGACGGATGCAGGAAAGAGTTGATCAACGCCGACCATGCCCGCCGATCTGGATTGGCATCGACGGTCAAATCCGACGCGTAGAGCACCGGCACCGCCCCCAACAGATGGCGCGGGTATTTGCGCAGTGCGATTTTCTTGACGCACTCTTCCGCATCACCAAAATCTGTGCCGCTGAAACAGACCACCAGACGGTTCGCGCCCATTGCGGTCAATTGGTTGATCACCTTGACCACATCGACTTCGGCGGCATCGCTGTTCAAGGTCGCCGTATCGACAAAGGCGACCCGATCCCCGATCAGCGCGTCATAGACTTCGGGATCATGGTCGCGCAGTGAGTTCACAAGATCCTTGGAGTCCGTGTCGAGCACCAGGCCCAGTTTCGGCCCCTTGCGCTCACAAATCGCGTTTGTGCCCTGGGTGGTCGAATAACGGATCAGGTCCACCTCTTCGAGCAGACGTTTGACGTCCGTGGCGCCATAGACCACCTCGGAGGCTTTGGTCAGACCCTCGAAAAAACATTTCGACAAATCATAAGGCGTGGTCAGAACCTTGGTCTTTTGAACGCCGTCGTCCGACATGATACACACATCGGTCAGCGTCCCTCCGTTATCAATATTGATCTGAAATGCCATCGTGCATCTCTCCTCCCATCCTTGTTGCGCAGTGAACCTGCGGTAAAGAGCGTGTCTTACGCTGGGATCACGATCGCTAAGGCCACGGGGGCTCCTCTCCCCTTGGCCGGATCGTCGATCCAACCCAAAGAGATGCAGGTTCTTTTCCAGCCCGTGAAAAAAGGGGAAAAAGCAGGATAAATTTAATTAACCATTTGTTTTATAATTATTTATTATTCACGCATGGGTGTGAAACACTGCCCAGTGAAAGCGCTGCGTTTGATTTCAAGACATGCCGCAACGCGGCGTGACCGAAAATCAGACAGTGTTCACATTCACCGTCGGCGGATCGCAACACGGACGCATGGTCAACAGTTTGCATCACCGGTGCTACGGCCAATTACAGGCACATCACCACGCCCAGCACGAAAAGCGCGAGGAAAACGGTTTCGGCCACGATCATCATGATGGCGGTGCCGCCCACCGCGATGATGCTACGCGGCGAGGTTTTTATCCCGACGGCCGCAATGGCTACCAAAAGCGCCCAGCCAGACAGTTCGGTCAAAAGCGATCGCACCACATCGGGGATCACGCCAAGGGAATTGAGCAAGGCCAACGCCGCAAAACCAATCAAAAAACCCGGTAGAATTTTAGGCCGATGTTTTTCACCCGAAGCCAAAGCCTGACGCACGCGCAGAGCCAGCAAAAGCACCACGGGCGCGAGCATGGAGACGCGGATCAGCTTGACCAAAACGGCCACTTCCCCGGCCTCGTCAGAGACGGAAAATCCGGCCCCGACGACTTGGGCGACATCATGAATGGAGGCCCCAAGGAAAATCCCGGCGGTCTCGGCATCAAAGCCAAAAAGCTCGACCAAAACCGGGTAGAGGATCATCGCCAAAGTACTCAGCACCGTGACGCCCAAAACGGTAAAGGTCAGATCGCGGTCATCGTTTTCGCGTGCGGGCAAAACGGCGGCAATCGCCATTGCGGCAGAGGCCCCGCAAATCGCAACCGACCCGCCGGTCAACAGGCCAAAATCCGTACTGCGTCCAAGAAATCGCGCCAAAACCATGCCAAAGCCAATGGTGAGAAAGACCCCCAAAATGACCCAGGCGATCACCCCCGGTCCCAGATCGCGCAACATCTCCCAACTCACGCGCACACCCAAAAGCGCCACGCCAAGGCGCAGCACGGTGCGGGCGGTGAAATGAATCCCGGCATGGGTGCGCGGATCGTCGGAGAGAAAATTCATCGCGATCCCAAGCAAAAGCGCCAGCAGCATGGCCGGGGCACCGTAATGTTCGGACAGAAACTTCGCGGCAACCGCGACGAGGGCTGACACCAGAACGCCTTTTATATTCTCTTTGAAAAACGTCGAGAGATTCAAAAAGACCTTAGAAGATCCGAGCTGCATCCGAGCTTACCCTTTTGCCGTCATCGCGGTGAGCGCCATGTCCACATCTGCGATCAAATCGTCCACATGCTCAAGCCCCGCATGAAACCGGACGATCTGGGCCTCCTGCGGCAGTCCGACCAAAGACACGCGGTTGCGCTCTGGCGCGATCGGCATGGCAAGGCTTTCAAACCCGCCCCAACTGCTGCCAATCCCAAACAAAGTTAAGGTGTTGAGGAGGGCGTCGCTGTCGATCCCCGGCGCAAAGACCACGCTCAACAATCCGTTCGACCCACAGGCATCGCGCAGCCAAATCTCGTGCCCCGGATGACCGGGCAGATTGGGATGCAAAACACGCAACACCTCAGGACGGTGGGAGAACCAGTCCGCAAGCGCGCGCGCATTGTGGCCGTGCCGTTCAAGCCGCAAGGGCAACGTGCGCAGTCCGCGCAGCGTGGCATAGGCCTCATCGGGGGCGAGGATTTGCCCGGTGAGGTGGCTGGCCTTGCGCAGTTTTGCGGCGGCATCGCCCCGCGCGCTAACCGCGCCCATCATCACATCGGCATGGCCGCCAAGGTATTTTGTGCCGGCAATGATCGACACATCGCACCCCAGTTCAAGCGGGCGATACAGCCAGCCGGAGCCATAGGTGTTGTCCGCAACAACGACGAGACCGGTGGCATGGGCCGTGTCGCACAGCGCAGGCAGGTCCATGATTTCATAGGTTTGCGATCCGGGGGACTCGACGAAAACGAGACGGGTGTTGTCTTGGATATAAGGCGTCACATCCGTAGTGCCGGAGGGAAAGAGATCGTAGCTCACGCCAAACTCCGACAGGACCTCATCGCAAAGGGTTTTCGTCGCGCCAAAGATCGTATCGACCAGCAAAAGATGATCGCCGGGGCGCAACAGCGCCATCAGCGTCGCGGAAATCGCGGCCACACCGGTGGGATAGAGCCATGCCCCGTCGCCGCCTTCGAGATCCGCGATCGCTTCCATCAGCGCATGGGCTGTGGTCGTGCCGCGCCGCCCATAGGACAGCACATAGTCGTCGTTTTCCCGCGCCTTTTTGATGGCACGGTAGCTTTCGACCGTATCGTGCAAGATCGTCGAGGCGCGCACAACGGGCGGGTTTGCCGGGCTCGGGCGCGCGGTCTGCCCGTAATGACAGAGTTTCGTTTCGCGTCTCATGTCACACGACCTCCGGTTCTGTGGCCATCAACGGATTGAGCGTGGCCCGTTCCTGGGCGTCGAGTTGACCCAGCAGGTTCAGCTCCCACGCAAGATATTGGCGTGCGGATTCAAGATTGTCGTTGTGGCGATCATGGACAAAGAACAAAAAGTCGATGCAGGCCGCTTCTTTTGGGATGTAGGGCGTGGACACCACGTTATATCCCGCTGCGCGCCAGTGTTCCGGCGTACTCACACAACCAGAGACCTCCGTCGCACCAAGTTCGTTCAACCGCTGCATCACGCCGAAAACGAGATCGGCGCTTTGGCCGATGACGACGATCGGGGTGGAGCCTGCGTCCGTTGCGCTGAGGCGCGCCCGCGTCACCCATGTCGCGCCCTCAATATGCGCCTCGCGATAGCTCATCCCACGGGAGGCATCATAGAGCCGGGCCCCCTGTGCCACCGCCTGTGCCACATCGGTCAGGGCAATCTGTTGGGGAAGCGAAACAGTCGGGCGGGGTTCTGGCCCGGTCTCGGAACCCATGCGTGCATCGGCCTCTAGGATATAGACCTCGTGCCCCATGCCCATGAGCCAGACCGCGGTGCCCGCAGCGCGCAGACCGACATCATCGCTGAGCACAATCCGGGCATTACGCGTTCCAAAAAACTCATCGGTGGCTTGCACCAATTGCCCGCCCGGCGCATGGCCTGCGCCACGCCAATGCGCGCTCAGGTATTCCTCTGCGGTGCGCACATCCAAGAGAAAGGTGGTGCGGGTTGTATCCCGGCGCATGGCGTCCAATCTTGCGGGCGACACCGTGGCCAGGTTGAACCGGCGGATCAATACCTTGGCCCGCTCTGCGGCCAAAGCCTCTGCATCCGCGCCAAGGGCGGGCTGTGGCTGTGGCACTTCGCCGTGACACAGATCCAAACCCGCCAGACGCCACCCTTGGGTGCCATTGCGCAGGGCAAACACAGGGTTTTTTAAACCGAGATTGCGCAAAGACTGCGCGCCGATGATTGAACGGGTTCGCCCGGCACAGTTGATCACAACCGGGGTGCTGTCATCCGGGACAAATTCCGGCAGACGATAGGCGAGTTCGGCATTGGGACAGGAGTGCGCCCCCGGCAAAGACATTTTGTGAAACTCTTTTGGGCTGCGGCCATCGAGCACAACCAAAGGCCCGCCCTCGGCCTGCATCTCGCGCAGGTCTTCGGCGGAAATGGAGGGGGTCTCATTGGCGTGTTCGACCAATTCGCCAAAGCTTTTGGACGGGACATTGACGCCTTTGAACAATGTATACCCCGCCGCAGACCACCCCGGTGCCCCGCCATCAAGCACGCGCAGGTTGCTGTAACCCATCTGCGTCATCCGCGCATGAACCCGGTCGGCCACGCCATCGCCGTCATCCATCAAAATGCAAAGCACGTCACGGCGCGGTACCAAGACCGGCGCGCATGTTTCGATCACGCTATAGGGCGCATTCACACAGAAAAACGGGTGGCCCTCGCCATATTGTCCGTGTTCACGAACATCGAGAAAGGCATATTCTTCTGAGCCCGCTAAAATTGCTTTTAGCGCGGTGGCGGAAATCATTTCAATTGGCATCATCTGTTCCTGATCAGGTCCGTGTTTTCACGCCAACGGCCATGATTTTGTAAGTGTTGTTGTCCAAATCAAAGGCTTTGCGCTCTGACAGGGTCTCAAGCGGGCGACCATAGAAATGCAGATGACGGATGATCTGATCCCCCCGGATTTCAACGCTGTGAATGTCATCGGGCATCAACGCCACCGAGGTGCCGGGCCGGATTTCGACGATCTCGCGCACGGCGAGTTCTGCGTGGCCTTCGGTGCTGCCATCGTCTAGGCGATCATACAGCGTGTTGTGTTCACCGCCTTGAACGGCCGCAACGCAGGCCCAAGTGGTGTGATCGTGCGGCGGGATTTTTTTGCCGGACCGCATGACATTGAGATAGAGCGTGATGCCCGCGCCCTCTTCGGCACCGATCAAATAGCGCGCCTGACGTTCATCGCCCTCGGGCGGGGCATAGGCGGGGTCGGTCCAGAACGCGGTTTGCGCGGCCAGATCCGCCACGTCTTCCCGGATGTGATCAAGCAGATCGCGGGTCAAATCCCCGCCATCCAGGCGCGCGCGCGTGGTCGTGATGAGCGCGCGCACCACCTCTGCGCGGGGGGTGGAAAGATCGGCGTTGGGTGTGATGGACATGAAAGGTCCTCCTTGAATAAATAGGGGGCGGCGTCAGGAACGCTGTCCTTTGGCGAACCGATTGGCGCGCATGTGGCGCAGACCGCGCAGCGCAGGGGCAACCCACATCAACAGAGCGGCCAGCAACATGATAGCGCTGATCGGGTGATTGACCGGGTCAATAAAGACCAACCAATCGCCGCGAGAGATGGAGAGCGAATTGGCGATAGAGGCTTCCATCTGTCCGCCCAAAACGAGGCCAAGAATGGCGGGCCCAAGCGGGATGTTCGCGATCTTCATCAGATAGGCGACGGCGCCTGCGCCAAGGGCAACCCAGATGTTGAACAGATTGTTGCCATCGGAATAGGCCCCAAGCAGACAAAGCAAAACGATGACGCCGACCATGACGTTTTTGGGGATGGAAAAGATCACCCGCGACACGGTGCGGATCACGATATAAGCGGCGGGTCCCATGATGATATTGCAGGCCAAAAAGGCGACCATGATCATCCAGGCAATGTCGGCATGTTGGGTGAACAGCAGGGGGCCGGGCACCAGCCCATGCAAAGCCATCGCGCCAATAAACAACGCCGAGGTCGAGTTGCCCGGAATGCCCAGTGACAAAAGCGGCACCATGGAGCTGGCGGTGACGGCATTGTTGGCCGCTTCGGGGGCTGCGATGCCTTCGGGCGCGCCTTCGTCCCATTTGGCTTCGCCCTTGCGGCCCGCGAAATGTTTGCGAAACCGGCGACCGGCCTGATCATAGGCGATGTAAATGGCCATCAGCATCCCGGCCCCGGGCAAAACGCCAATAAAGTTGCCGATCGCGGCGCTGGTCAGCCATGTCGGGATGAGGCGGCGGATCAATGTCCGGCCAAGACGCATCGAGCCGATCTCTGGCAGTTTTTCAGCTTCGGTATTCTCACGCCGCTCTTGCGCCTGATCGCGCAGTAGGTCGAACACAGCGGCCACACCAAACAGGCCAACGAGCATCGGCACGAAGGGAATGCCTTCGATAAGGTTGATGCTGCCGAACGTGTAGCGCGGATAGCCGGTCACCTGACTGTAGCCGATGGTGGAAATCAAAAGACCCAACATGGCGGAAATCACACCTTTGAGGACGTTGCCGGACAGAAGTCCCACCACACTGGACAGTCCCAAAATGGTCAGAGCCGCATTTTCGACATAGCCAAAGCGCAGGGCAACCTTGGCCAGAGCCGGGGCGAAAACCAAAAGCACCAAGCGCTCAAAAGCCCGCCAACCACAGAGGACACCATTGCAATCGACAGCGCCTGACCGGCTTGCCCTTTACGGGCCATGGCATTGCCATTGATCGTGGTCAAAAGCGCGGACGCGGTGCCCGGCACCCGGATCATGATCGCGGGGATCGCGCCCCCGGCGGCGGCGGCGCAATAAATCCCGACCATCAAGGCCAAGGCTTGTTCGGCCGGTAGGTTGAAGGAAAACGGGATAAAGACCGCGAAAGCGATATTGTCATTCACACCGGGGATGGAGCCGACGACCAGACCGGCAAAGACGCCGATGGTCAGCATCATCAAAACGGCAGGCTGCAAAAGTTCGGAGAAGCCGAGAGCAATCTGATCCATGGTTAAAGTCCCGGCGCGATAAAGGAGAGGAAAGACGACGGAAGGTGCACGTTCAGCACCATCACAAACAGGCCATAGGCCACAGCCGCGATCACAGAGGAAATCACCAAGGCCCGCAGTGGGGTGCGCAGCCCGGACAGCCACAGCATCGCCATCATCAAAGCGATCGTGGACAGCAAAAAGCCCAATCCAAACGCCAGCCCCAGCCCCCACAACACGATGGCGATCACCGCCAAGCCGATGGTGCCAAATTCATGTAGCGGGAGGGGACGGTGTTCGTGGGACGAGAGGGCCTGTAAAAAGATGCCGCCGCCCGCAAACATCATGATGATCGAGACCACCAAGGGAAAGGTCCGGGAGGTGGGATCAAAGCTCATGGCGAGATATGCAGCCCCCGCCGCGAAGGCAAACAAAATAGCGCCGGTCCACACGTAGACGTCGCTCAGGATCCGCCGTGTGGCCGTCCCGGATTTGACAGAAGTCGGCATGACTACCTCAACACAAAGTTTCAGGATACCAATCACGCCCACCGCACGGAGGGGCGGACGTGATCAGCACAAGCAGGACAGGTGTTGTCGCCTGCGTTATTTCGCGAGGCCGTTGTCCTCGATGATCGGCACAACCTGATTGGAATAGGCCGTGATGATCGACTGGAAATTCGCCGCATCGCGATAGATTGCATCAAAACCGGCCGCTGCCATCTTTTCTTGGTAGGTGTCGTCTTCAAACACCTTTTTGAGAAGGTCGGACAGGAAAGTCACGGTCTCGTCCGAGGTGCCTGCGGGCACGGCCCAGCCGCGGAAGGTCGCCCAGATCGGGATGTTCAACCCGGCTTCTTCAAAGGTCGGCACGTCCGGGAAGTTCGGATCACGCGCATCAGAGGCAATGGCCAGAATGCGCACGGTGCCCGCTTCGGCATGAACCATCGCTTCGCCCATCGGCCAGAACGCGCCATCGGCATGACCGCCGACAACGGCTTGAAGCTGTTCGCCAAAACCATTCGCAGGGATGTAGTTGAACTCAAGACCCGCTGCAGAGGTCAGCGCGAGCCCCGCCATATGGTGCGATGTGCCGATCCCGGCCACGGTGATGTTCAACGGGCGCTCTTTGGTGGCGGTTACAAAATCGTCAATGGTTTGAAATGGCGAAGAGGCCGGGATGGCGATCACTTCCGGGTCAAGGTTATAGGCGGCAACGGGCGTGAAATCTTCGATTTTATAGGGCGCGCCTTTCAACTGCGGGTTTGTCACAACGGAACTGGTCATCGCCAAAACCGTGTAGCCATCAGGCTTGGCCTTTGAAACAAAGCTCTGCCCCACAACGCCGCCGCCACCGGCACGGTTTGAAACGACAACACTCACACCATCAAGATATTTGTTCGCGGCTTCCGCAAGCAAGCGGGAGGTGACATCGACACTTCCGCCCGGATCGAACGGCACGACGAGATCAATGTCCTGTGTCGGATAGTCCTGCGCCGATGCAGAGGCGAGCAGGCTGGTTCCAAGCGCGGCACCGAGAAGTAGAGATTTGAGCATGTGTAGTCTCCCATTGGTTTGAGACCTTATGTCTTACGGTCCCCTTATCGTGGCGACGTTAGGCCGGAAAAAGCATTAGGTATATTTAGAAATGAACCAAAATATATAAGGAGTGTTAATGTATCAAGGGAGCCTCTCCCCAGCCAGATCCGCGCCACGCGTTCAGGCACGCTGGTCCGCCTCACCGCTCGGCACAAATCTGATCGAAAAGGGCACTGGCTGCCTGAGACAGTGCACCATTGCGGCGATAGATGTAGAAATTGATGTCGGGCAATGGCGGGAGCCCCTCACGCTCACCAAGGATACGCAAGTCTTGCGTCACCATTTCCGGTGTGCGCGCGGTTACGCCCAATCCGGCGTTCAAGGCGACATGAATCCCGGACAGGCTCGGGCAGGTATACCGTTCGATATGGGCCACGCCCCGTTGTTCAAGCGCATCAAGCGCGATCCGGCGGAAAATGGATGGAGAATCCGCAAGAACCAAGGGCACAGGTTGATTGCGTTCAAGCCGCAACATGGAAGAGGCGATCCAGACCGTCGGCGAGCTTCGCAAAAGCTTGCCTTCGAACCGTTCGGAATGACGTGTGGTCAGCGTCATGTCGAGCCGCCCGTCCTCAAGCAAAGGCATGAGATTCGGGCTTCGGTCCACTTTAAGCATGACGTGAACGCGCGGATTGGTTTGGGCATAGGTCGACAGAAACAGCGGCAGAATGGAATCTGCAATATCGTGCGGCGCTCCGATGCGGACTTCACCGCTCTCCTGTGAGGCATGCACCATCATCACGGCCTGATCGTTCAGGCTGATGATCTGGCGTGCATAGCTTAAAAGGTTCTGACCCGCCTGCGTCAGCCGCCGTTTGCGGCCCAGCTTTTCGAACAAGGGGATGCCCAACGTCTCTTCAAGGCGCTTCATTTGCTGACTGACAGCAGATTGTGTGCGATAGACCCGCCGCGCAGCCGCAGTGAATCCGCCCTCCTCCGCAATCGCAACAAAGGTGCGCAACAGGTCCGCTTCGAGATTAGTGATCATGTTGGTGTGCCATTTTGGGGGGAGCATATCATAACAAGATATCTGATCGCCAGATATCTGATCGCCAGCTTTTGATCTGCGTGCGTTTTGCGTCTGACTTTTTGATATTTATACCTGACAACGGCCAATCCCCTTATGCCCGACGCCAAAAAATCCGCGACAGTGGCAAAGCAATGGGTGTCATCAGACAGGGCAGCATCTAGGAGACCGTCGAAGCTTCGACACCCGGCTCAGTTCATCCGAATTTCGAACGGAACAGATGCTGCACCCCGATAGCTTGCGATTTGTGCATAGCGCTGATCACCGGCCTTCTGCCAACTCGGGCCAATGTAGCAGTGCTCATCAAACGTAGTTTGTAGCCGCTGGTAAGGTAGAAGAACGGCCTGTCCGGCAAACTGAGGAATAACACCTGCTGTGACAGCAAAGACGTCAGAACAGGAATGTCCACCATGAGCGCCACCGAATCCGTCCGTGTTGGAAGGCAAGATTCGACACGAACCAAACGCCTGCCTCTCGTTTTCGACGCGGACATTGAGGGCAAACGCCCGCCCCAGTGACCGTATCCGGAACGACCGAGATGACGCGTTGCCTCGACCATACGACGGCTGTTCGGGTCGTCCTCGGACATTTCATCTTTGTATTTATCCATCCGTTCATAGACGGGAATGGTCGCATAGCGCGCTTCTTGATGAACGTCATGATGATCGCTGCAGGCCAACCGTGGACGGGAGTCAGGTTTGAACAGCGCAAAGCATATATGGCCGTGTTGGAGACAGCGAGTGTGACGGGAGGCATTCGTCCGTTTGACTCCCTTCTGGCCGAGACGAGGGCTACACAATGATAGACAGTGATAAAACCGACCACAGCGGGCGACTTACTCAGTCGAAAACACTCATTGAAGTCGTCAATTGGCCTGCGACCGTCCTGGTAAGATAGGTATCTGCATCGTGGCGAGCTCGGATTGCAGGACCAATCCCCAAAGCCGAAATATGTCTGGACCCGCATCCCTAACGAGGTGCGGCGCAAGGTCGTGAAACTGGCGTTGAAGCTTCGCCATCCGCGGTTCACCCGGCGGAACTCCCCTAACGTGGAGGCACGTCAACACCAGCAAGGAGCCGCCTGTCAAACAAACAATCCTAAATTGTTTTCGTGACACAGGCGCTGTCTCACTTTTGGCCGAATGAGACAGTTATCGGCTTCGCAGGTGTGAAAGTTCGATCTCCGATACCTTGAGGCGGGCGCAACAATCATAGTGCCGCCAAAGGTCCAAGACACCTGCACCGCTTTTGGGAAACGCATCCCTGTCAAACGGGCCTGATGGGAGGAAAATGATGAGCAAAAACTACCGCGCAGAGGGCGCAGAGATCGACAAACGCGTGGGCGCCCTGTTCAAGGCAGCCCCTGCACCCATGAAGCCCTACAGCCAATTGGTAAGTGCCGTGTCTGGCGATGGGGCATTGTCGGGCAAAGTCAAAGAGCTGATGGCGCTCTCGATTTCCATCGCGATTCGGTGCGAGGATTGTATCGTGTTCCACCTGCGGGCCGCGCTGAAACACAGCGCAACGCGCGCCGAGGTGATCGAGGCGATCTCGGTCGCAATCGAGATGGGTGGCGGCCCTTCGGTCGTATATGGGGGTCGGGCACTGGAAGCCCTAGACGCGTTTGCAGAATGACAACACAACAGGTCCCGACCCTGCGACACCCTGAAAAGGCGCACCGGAAATCCGTGCCGGGTCCGGCCAAACCGGACTGGATTCGCGTCAGGGCCCCTTCGGGCTCGGGGTATTCCCGAACAAAGACTCTCGTTCGTGACGCGAAGGTGACCACCGTGTGCGAAGAGGCCAGTTGCCCCAATCTGGGCGAATGCTGGGAACAGGGTCACGCGACCATGATGATCATGGGCGACACCTGCACACGCGGCTGCACCTTTTGCAATGTGGCCACCGGCCGACCCGAGGCTCTGGATCCGTTCGAACCCGGACGGGTGGCCAAGGCGGTGGCCAGCCTAGGGCTGCGGCACGTGGTGATCACCTCGGTCGACCGCGACGATCTTGGGGACGGCGGCGCGGCGCATTTCGTGCACACGATCCGTGCCATCCGCCAGTTCAACCCCGACACCACCATCGAGATTCTGACGCCGGATTTCCTGAAATGCGATCCCGCCGTGGTGGATGCGGTGGTCGATGCGCGGCCCGATGTCTTCAACCACAACCTTGAAACCGTGCCGGGGCTTTATCCACAAGTTCGGCCCGGTGCGCGCTATTATCACTCGCTGCGCCTGTTGGACCGGGTCCGGCAGCGCGACCCCTCGATCTTTACCAAATCGGGGCTGATGGTCGGGTTGGGCGAGGATCGCCAGTCCGTGCATCAGGTGATGGACGACCTGCGGGCGGCGGGCGTCGATTTCCTGACCATCGGACAATATCTGCAACCGACGCCGAAACATCATCCCGTCGCACAATACGTCACACCGGAAGACTTTGCCGCCCTGAAGACCGCCGCATTGGGCAAAGGATTTCTGATGGTTGCGGCCTCGCCCCTGACCCGATCCAGCTATCACGCCGATGCCGATTTCCAGAAACTTCAGGCGCTGCGATCCGAGACCAAGGCGGGACTTGGACAAAAGGGGGTTTTCACGCAATAATCAGGAGGGATTGCCGGACCCTGCGACCTGGCAATGGGAGGAAAATCATGATGGCCTCAGATCATAAAGAGGCGCTGCGCGACTTGGTCGATCTGTCCAAGGCGCGCTCGACACAGCAACACCGGCTATCGGTGGGAACACGTGCGCCGATCCTGCGCCTGCAGGGCGCAGAGATCGCTCAACGCCGCGAACAGTTTCAGGACCTGATCGGTGGCGCCGCGTCCGAACTGGACCGCAGCACGCTGCTGCCCGTCAAAAGCCGGTATTGCCTGTTGGTCACCGATGCCGAAGGCGTTGTGCTCGAAAGCTACGCCCCCGACGGCGTCGAGGCCGATTTTCAGCGCAGTGGTCTGACTGCCGGAGGCATCTGGAACGAGAAACTGGCTGGCACCAACGGGATCAGCGTTGCCTTGACGGCGGGTCGCGTCCTGACTGTTTCGGGCGAGGATCATTTCTATCGGTGCTTCTCGCGTTTTGCCTGTAGCTCGGCGCCGCTGACCGATGCCCAGAACAATTTGATCGGGTCGGTGACGCTGGTCGGAGCGGTCGGTCGTCGACCGGATGAAATCGGCCTGTGTGAACAAACGCTGCACCGAGCCACCCGCCAGTTCCAGACTCGCCTGTTCCGCAATTTCCATTCGGACAAAATGACCGCCCGGCTTATGTCGCGCGACCCCGAAACACGGCGGTGTTTCGAAACGCTGGTGGCCTGTGACGACCGGGGGGCGGTGGTCTTCAGCCTGCCGTTATGGCGCGATGACGCGCGCCCGGCCCCGCATCAGAACCTTGTCGGGCGGCACCTGTCGGACCTGCACAACCTCGAGATCAGCCTGCGGGGCCCGGCCCGCGTGCCGCCGCGTCGCTATTTCGTCAATGCCGCTGCACCGCATGTCCCGGCGCGGTTGAACAAAACCGGTCCTCTTGCGGGTTTCACCTATCAGGGGGCCACACTGCCCAAGCTGATCGAACGCGCCCGCAAGTTGGCCGCCTATCGCGTGCCGCTCTTGATCTGTGGCGAGACAGGCGGGGACAGCCGCGACTTCGCCAAGGCGATCATTGCCGATCTTGGTTTGATCAGCCCCACCGGCGTAACAGTGGACGCCAGTAGCCCCAACGCCGCCGAGGCCGTGGCCGAAGCGTTGGAGGCGATGCGTTTTCTGGGGGATTACCCGGTTGACCGGGTGTCGCCCACGCTGGTTCTGCAAAATATCGAACAGTTGGACGACCCGACGCAAACCCGGCTGAAACAGTTTCTGGAGGATGATGATCGTGCCAACGGCGACCGCTACAACGAAGACCGGGCGCTGGTGCTGTTCACCTCGGACCAACCTTGGGAACAGTTGCAGGAGAACGATCGCTTACAACCTGACCTGCTATATCTTGTCGGCCAGTCCGTGCTGGACCTGCCCCCCCTGCGACAGCGCGAGGTTGCCGATATCATCCAGACTCATCTGGCGCAGGACCGTGCCAACCCGCCCCAGGTCTCCGATCAGGCGATGACCTTGCTCTGCGACTATGATTGGCCCGGCAATCAGCGCGAGATGCGCGCTGTCCTGCGCGAGGCGCTGATCTGCGGCAATGGCACGATGATCAACGTGACCGATCTGCCGGACAGAATCCGGAACCGCCCGGCCACATCAAAACGGGACCTGGCTCGGCATGCGCTGCGTGACGCCCTGAACAGCGCCGACTGGAACGTCACCAAGGCCGCCCGACTGCTCGGCGTCAGCCGCGCGACGATCAATCGTTGGATCGCTTCCGAAGGATTGCAACGCCCCGAATGAAAACGACCAGGTCCAAGACCTGGCCGCTCCCGGCAAGTGCCCGCCTCAGATGTTGCGGGCGCTCATCTCCTGCGCGATGTATTCCGCCTGTCGAATGGCCAGCGCCACGATGGTCAGGGTCGGGTTACACGCCGCAGACGAGGTGAATTGACTGCCGTCTGACACAAACAGGTTGGAAATGTCATGCGCCTGACCATAGGCATTGACCACGCCTTTATCGGGGTCCGCATGCATCCGGTTGGTCCCCATGTTGTGAGTGGCCGGATAGGCAGGCAGCTCGTAGACATCCGTCGCGCCCACGGCTTCGTAGATCTGAGCCGAGGTTTCGTACATGTGCTCAGTCATCTCGTAGTCGTTGTTATGCGGTGTCTTGGACACGATCGGAACCGGAAGCCCGTGCTGATCGACCTCGCTGTCATGCAAGGTGATGCCGTTGCGTTCCTGCGCCAGATCCTCGCCCAGAACCCAGACACCTGACATCCGGTCGTAGGCTTCCAGCGCTTGGGTGACACTGCGTCCCCACCCCGTATTCCCCGGCTCAAGGAACGCCGCCATAAACGGCAGGCCCAGAGACAGGAATTCCAGATAGTAGCCGCCGCTGAATCCGCGCGCAGCATCGTGATAGACCTCATCCCCCACGATCCCCGCGACCGAGGTGCCACGGAACATGTGCACTTTCTCCGGCAGCACCGCGTAAACACCCCCAGTGGTGTGGTTCATGTAGTTCTTGCCCACCTGACCCGAGCTGTTGGCCAGCCCATCGGGGAACATCGACGACGCCGAATTGAGCAAAAGCCGCGGGCTTTCGATCGAGTTGCCGGCGACGCAGACCACCCGCGCTTTTTGCAGGTGTAGGTTGCCGTCCGCATCGGCATAAAGAACGCCGCTGGCCTTCCCTTCCGCGTTATGCTCGATCTTCAGGACCATCGCATCGGTCCGGATTTCGCACAGGCCGGTGTCCTCGGCGCGCGGCAGTTCTGTGTACATGGTCGACCATTTCGCCCCAATCGCACAGCCCTGCATACAAAACCCGATCTGATGACAGGCTGGTCGCCCGTCCCGCTCGACCGAGTTGATGGCCATCGGCCCCGAATTGTAATCTGTGCGCCCGGTGCGGCGGCATCCCTCGGCCAGCACCCGAAAGCCGTTGTTCCAAGGCAAGTGTGGCATCCCCGTGGTCTTACCGGTCACGCCCATTTTGAGTTCGGCTTTCTCATACCAGGGGGTCATCTCCTCCAGTGAGACCGGCCAGTCCTCGACATTGGCACCGTCGATGGCGCCGTAATGCGTACGTGTCTTGAACTCGTACTCCTTGAACCGCAGCGCGACGCCCGCCCAGTGGACGGTCGAACCGCCAAAGCCCTTCACGATCCAGGCCGGGAGGTTGGGGTGGTTTACAGCCCCATGCCAGCCACCGCCCGAATAGCGTTTGTCCAGCCAAGAGATTTTGTTGAACATCGCCCATTCGTCGTTTTCGATGTCGCCCATGTCGAAACGTTTCCCCGCTTCAAGGACAACCGACTTGATACCCTTCTGGGCCAGCTCGTTGGCCAGGGTGCCGCCCCCCGCGCCCGAGCCGATGATGACGACGACAGAATCGTCGTTAAGATCAAATTGTGCCATGATACCTCTCCCTTAGTCCTGAACCTGCGCAAGGCGCTCGTCCAAGGTCGGCCCCTCGGGCACGAACGTGATGTCCGAAAATCCGCGGTCGATATAGCCGCCGTATTCCACCGAGGAGCCCTCGTATCCAAACAGGGGCCAGACCTCTTTGTTGTCGTAGATGCCGAAATAGGCCGTCCACCGCACAGACTGGAAAAAGCCCTCGTTTTGGAAATGACGCAGCAGGCCCTCGCGGGCGTCAGGATCATCGATGTCGGTGTAGCCGGTCCCGAAAAGCGCTTGCGACTGCGCCTCGATTTTGGCCAACCCGTCGGTCAACCCCTTGGCGTTCTCCGCGTCCATTTCCGCGCTTTTCAGAACGGTTGCGGCAATCGCTTCGTAATGCGACAGCTGCAAGACATCGGGATGCGGGTAGATGTCCTGAATCATACGCAAAAGACGGGCTTTTTGGGCGTCGTCCAACACGCCGGACGCGGCAAAAGACGCGTTGCCCAGCATGGAACTGGTGGTGATCCCGGCCATCGTTGTTGTCATCAGAAACATCCGCCGGCTCATACCGGCTTGGGTCTCTTTTTCCGGCCGCAGCCGGTGGAATTGAATGGTCATGTTGTCCTCCCTTTTTGTTGCGGCAGCTTTCCACCACACAACCGAACGGACCGACAGCCCGGTGATGATACCGCCTTTCAAGTTGGTCGCAGGCGCGCCTACTCCATCTCCTCGAAAGCGGCTTCCACACCGGCCTTGGCACAGGCCTCGTCGTTGTCGGCGCTATCACCACTGACGCCGATGCCACCGATGTGAAACTCACCTGCCCTGATCGGCAGACCACCGGCAAAGGCAATGACACCGTCTACCTCGTCCAGCCCCTCTACGCCGGGGGCCGCGCCATCGACCCCATAGGCAAGCTCCCCGACAAAGCGGGTCGAGAACGGAAAATTTGCAGACGTTTTGGCCTTGCCGATTGCGATATCCCCACTCCCGAGAAAGGCATCGTCCATACGGTGAAAGACGATGAGATTGGCGCCACGGTCAACGATCGCGATGTTCATCCGCCATCCTTCCGCCTCTGCGAACTCTTGACAGCCGCCTGCGATTTTCAGGGCCGTGTCCATGTCGAGCACGGGGACTGTCTCCAGCGCTACTGCGCTATTGGCAGAAATCAGCGTCGCCCCCAAGATTGCCGCGATGTTTAATTTGATACTCATTCCGGTCCTCCCCTTTGTTGATTTGCGGCACTCAGGCCGCTTTGACTTCCCGTGAAATCAGACTGGACAGGCGGTCTTCCGCCGCCCGTGCCAGTGCGCCGGAGAAACTTTCAGGATTGGTTCCCTCGCCCATCAGATCGGTGAGCGCGACGTGAGCCTCACAACACAGTTTTGCGCTGCCGGGAAAGGCGGCGCGGTGTAGCTGGTCCATCACCGACCAATGCGCCGCGTCAGGCCGGGTTACGAGTATGGCGGCATGCGCCAGAACAATCGGGCCGGAGCCGGAGCTCCGCCAGCGCTGCGCCGTTCCAGCGAGCTTCCTGCCCTCCACAAGCACGTTCCAAGTGCCGTCACAAAACGAACGTGCGCATTCACCCGTCGTTGACCGAATGTCGAACCGCGTCAGGGCCTCTGCCAGAGAATTGCAAATGAGCCGATACCCGTCTTCGAGTTGGAAACCCGGCGGTGCCGGAAGTACCAACGCCAGATTCAACGTCCCCGGCCCCTGAGGGACAATGCCGCCCCCACTGCGCCGGGTCACGACCGGAAAGCCCGCCCGCTCGGCCTGCGCGGCGGCCTCCTGAACATGCGGGCTCCGCATCAAAGCGGCGGGCAGGACAAGCGTGGGCGTCGCGCTGGACCACAGCAAGGCCGCGGGTTGCTCTAGCTGCAACAGCGCCATTTCACGGGCGATACCGTCGCACGCGGTATTGAAGCCCGCGACGATCACGGCGCAAAGCTCTCGATCGTCTGACAGAGGTCTGTCAGAAAATCGGCTGCAGGCGCGCCATCAATCGCGCGGTGATCAAAGGTCAGGGACAGCCCGGTCAAAGACCGCCACGCGATCCCGTCGCCGTCACGCACCGCGGTTTCCACCACGCGTCCGATCCCGAGAATTCCGATCTGTGGTGTGTTCAGGATCGGTGTGAACTGCTCCACGCGCGACAGACCAAGGTTGGAGACGGTAAACGTGCCGCCAGTCATTTCAGCAACCGTCAGCTTGTTGGTCTTTGCCCGCTCAGAAAGGTCGCGCCGCGCAGCGCGCAATTCGGGCAGGGTCATCTTATCCGCCCCAAAAATCGCAGGCGCGGCCAGCAGGTTTCCGGGCAGGGCAATCGCCACGCCCAGATCCACCGATGTCGACAAGGTGATCGAGCGATCCTTGAGCGTCCCGTTGATATCGGGGTGACGGCCCAAGGTCTGCACCACGGCCCCCATCAACAAGTCCTCGACGGACAGGGCAATGCCCTCCGCCTTGAACCGCGCCTTTGCAGCCAGCATCGCGCCCATGTCGGCGCGGGCGTGGTGGGTCAGTTGTGCCGCCCCTTGAAGGGACGACAGCATTTTGTCTGCGATCATCGCACGCGCCCCGCGCAACGGAACCACGCGGTCATCGGTGTCTGCCACGTCCATCATTCGATCGTCCCGATCACGTAACCCTTGGCGACAATGGCGTCCTGTTCCTTGGCAATCGACAGGGTACCGGATGCGGGAGCGCTGATTTCGTGCTGTACCTTCGCGGTCATGATCTCGGCGATCAGCGCGCCTTCCTTGACCTGCGCGCCGTCGTCGGCCAGCCAGGCGGTGATGACGCTTTCCTCGTCGCCTTCCCAGAGGTCAGAGGGGATGATGATTTCCGTAGCCATGTGACAAAGTCCTTCCTAGGCCACTCCGGTTCTATCCGGAGCGGCGCGTTATAGTCGTGGGTTTCAGTGCAAATCAGGCCAGGATCGGGGCCTGACACAGCGCGCGCGCGGTGGCGACGATTTTATCCGCGTTCGGAAGGCAATGCTGCTCCATCACGCGGGCAAAGGGGATCGGGACATCCGGATAGGCGATCCGACGCGGCGGGGCCTTGAGGTCGGCCAGATTGCTTTCGGTCACCGTGGCGATGATTTCGCCCGAGACGCCGAAGCTGTGGTAATCCTCGTCGACCACGATCAACCGCCCGGTCTTCGCGACGCTGGCACGGATCGTGTCGCGATCCAATGGCACCAGAGAGCGCAAATCGACAACCTCGGCGCTGATGCCCTGCTCTGCCAGAACCTTCGCCGCCTTCAGCCCGTGATGCACGCCCTGTGCGATGGACACGATGGTCACGTCGCGACCTTCGCGGGCGATCTTGGCCTTTCCAATCTCGACCTCATAGGCCTCTTCGGGCACATGCACGATGGCCCCTTTCTCGGTGCCGAGCCACCCCATGCCCTGCAGGCCCTTGTGATACATATAAATCACCGGGTTCGGATCGCGGATCGCTGCCGTCATCAGACCCTTGGCGTCATAGGCGTTCGACGGGCTGACGACCTTCATCCCCGGCAGGTGAGCAAAGCTGCCATAGAGGCATTGCGAATGCTGCCCCGCGTCAGAATAGCCGCCGCCGGTCGACGTCATCAGCACCATCGGCACGTTGAACTTGCCACCCGAAAAATAGGTGTTCTTGGCCATCAGGTTATAGATTGCATCGAAACAGACGCCGAAGAAATCGACGAACATCAGCTCCACCACTGGCCGCATCCCGTCTTGGGCCGCGCCGACGGCGGCCCCGATAAAGCCGGTTTCCGAGATCGGTGTGTCGCGCACCCGTTCCTTGCCAAATTCCTCGGCCAGGCCGCGGGTGTTGCCGAAGACGCCGCCCAGATCGGCAATGTCTTCGCCCATCACAAAGACCCGCGGGTCGATGCGCATTTCCTGCGCGGTGGCCTCGGCCATGGCGCGCGCGATTGTCAGTTTGCGTTCATTTTCCATTTGTTTTTCCTCCCTTGCGCGCTCAGGCGAACACGGCTGTCAATGCATCTTCGGGCTTGGGGTCCGGGCTTTGGCGGGCAAAGGCGATGGCCTCATCCACCTCACCGCGAGCCTTGGCCTCAATCGCGTCCAGCTCGGCATCGGCAAAGCCGTGCTCCGCCACCAACAGCTGGCGCAGGTTGGGGATCGGATCCTTTGCAAACAGCGCGTCTTTCTCGCCCTCGGGGCGATAGCCCTCGGCATCGCCCATGAAGTGACCCGCGAGGCGATAGGTCTCGATCTCGATCAGGGTCGGGCCTTCGCCGTTGCGTGCGCGCTCGATGGCTTCGCCCGCGACCTCATAGATCTTCAGCGGATCGTTGCCGGGAATGTAGTGACCGGGAATGCCATAAGCGGCCGCACGGTCGGCATTACATTGGATTGCGGTCGAGGTTTCCTTGGCCACGGAAATGCCCCAGGCGTTGTCCTCGATCACAATGACCATGGGCAATTTCCAAACCGCGGCCAGGTTCAGCGTCTCGTGGAACGCACCCTGGTTCGCCGCGCCTTCGCCAATAAATGAGATCGCCACGCCGGGCTTGCCTTGCAACTTGCGGGACAAGGCCGCGCCCGCTGCCGGACCCATGCCCTGCGCGATAATCCCGGAGCAGGCAAAGTTCACATCGGCGTCGAAGATGTGCATATGACCGCCGCGCCCGCCTGAGAGACCCGTGGCCTTGCCGAAGATTTCTGCCGCCATCTTTTTCAGGTTAACGCCCTTGGCGATGGCCTGGTGGTGGGGGCGGTGCGTCGCCGTGACGACATCCTCGGGGTTCAAATGCGCGCAGACGCCCACGGCAACCGGCTCCTGCCCGTTCGACAGGTGCATCTCGCCGGGGATCGGCCCGTTCGCCATGTTAAAGACTGGCGTCTTGCCCTCCATGTAGATCTTTTCGATTTCCTCCTCGAAATGACGGCTGGCGACCATCTTTTCATACATCCAGGCCAATGTGTCTTTCGGTGGTGTCATGATTTCCTCCCATGATTTCCAGTCACGTTAGGAAAGGATCAGGATTCGAGCGAAGGGACTTCGCGCGCTCTGATGCAAGGATTAAGAAATTGTCTCATTTGACCTGACTTGAGACACCGGGCGATACATCCCGCACCCGCTTTGCCCGTCACAAAGGTATAGGGGAGACCCCCAGGTGCGACGGCTTGTGAGAAGACTGTTGGACTATTGGAAAACTGGTAAAATACGCCGTGCCATTACCATCACGGGTTGAATACGTTGACCCACCTCGTCACGACCATGACGGCCATCGAAATTGCCAACAGCTATCCAACGAACAGATCAATCGAGTCTTCGATGTTCGACTGTCTTTTCGGCAAGGGCACGCGCTGCCGGTAGACCTCTTCGGTAGAGACAATTGCTGTGCCTGCCGTCAACGACACGAGGTGTAGGAACAAGACGTCCGGGTCCTCATCGGCTCGCCATCCCACGTCTTGTGCCGCCCTAATCTCCGCCTTTTGCCTCTCGGCAAAACTTGCAAGCAGAGTTGTGAGATCGTCGGAGGCATGGCGCATCACATCCGGGTTTCTGAGTACATGATGCAACTCAGTGTTCGCGATCGCCCAATTGACATAGGCCAGCATGATGGCGCGCAGGCGCGCAGGCCCGGGAGGTTGAGCATCAGCTTTCTTCGTCGCAGCGATAAGACTGCACACACCTTCGAGCGCAATTGCGTTTAGCAATTCGGCCTTGGTCGAGAAGTGCCGCAGCGGCGCTGCGTGACTGACACCGAGGTCCCGTGCCAAACCACGTAGGCTCAATCCTTCCACCCCCTTTTCGCTGAGAATTTCGGTCGCGCGCTCCAGCAGAGCCTGACGCAGATTTCCGTGATGATAGGGTTGGGTCACTTTTCTTCGCTCGCAATGTTGTCATTGACTACATAATTGCCTATGTAGTCAATGACAACATT
>NZ_PYIB01000046.1:0-58350 GCF_009129705.1 Roseobacter sp. TSBP12 | reverse complement strand
CACCTCATCCGCAAAGGGCCGAAATGGTCATCTTTCAGCTGTTAAATAGACATCTACATCCTCGCGCCAGTAGATCCGGCTCAGATCATGGGGCATCGCCAACAGGGCCACATTGGCATTTCTAAGTTTCATCGAAAGTGAGCCTTGTGGGCGCTGCACGAGCTCTGCGAACTCGCCCAAGGAAATAAAGCTCTCTTGGAAGCGCGCCAAACTGTCAGTTGTGACAACGGTCGCCCCTCGGCGGTATAGCTCGGAGGCATCCACTCCGCACAACATTCCATGTTGAATCAAATACCCTACTGTTTTGGCCGTCACTCTTAACTGCCCGGCGGCGTCACCGATGGAAAGGCGGCTCTCCCCTGCCGCATTGGTTTCGTCCGAAACAAATGTTCTGGATTTTCCACCTTCAGATGAACGCTTTGCGTTTCGAAAGAACTTCTTCTCGCGCTCGTAGGCGTCGAGCATTCCTAGGGTAACAAAACTCATCGGTACGATATCGCCACTAGCCTCACGCGTTGCGAGACCTCGGTAAATCAGATCCTCCGCATTGCGCTTGGCGAACCCCTTCAGCGAAACCGACTTCTGTAGATTCAACGAAGTCATTCCCTCCGAAGGCACGCCAAGCACCAGCACCCCTTTTCTGACGGAAAAATTATCAAAGACGTGTCGCCGCACGACGTCACGCAGGGGCTCGAACTCATCGCCGAGACTCCGGCTCTTCAGCCACGCCATCCAGGGGCCAAAGAGTCGACCGAAAAACCTGCCGTCCACGACGTCCTCGCGAGCCATATCGGCAAGACAATTGGAAAGGGCTACAGGTCCGTCTTTCAGTGTGTCGTAGCCCAAGGCACCATAGCCCATCCAGTCTGGCTCACTGTGCCCCGACAGCACAGCATCTGGCCCCTTTGCGATACGCAGGCCCAGCACTTCACACGCCCGCGACGCCACGTTGAGTTCGAGGCGGTCGATCCATCGGTCGCCCCGCCCGCTCAGGATGCGGTTCGAGAGATATGCCTCGAAAGGACTAGGAGTCGCCTTGAGCACCGGCTGATCCAAAATCCAACCGTGGTGTTTTCGCAGCTGCGCCGCGAAGTCTCTGGCGTCCTTGTGAAATTTCTCGGCTGGAATGCTGATGAGCATGCAGCTGTGTTTCGGGCAGCTCCTGATCGACGAGAATTTCCACTGGAGGCGACGCGGCACGCGCCACGACTCCGCTGCTGACGGCATCTCGGACCGTATGCACTCCGGGCAGACGCGGATGCGCGTGCGCTGAAAGCTCTGAAGGGAGGCGAATTCTTCCCTCAGACGGAAATGGCCTTTACCGAGGTGACGGATAGACACCCGCTCCAATGCGCCCAGGTCACACCCTGCAAGCTGGGCCAATTGTTCTATGGCCACCTTCTCACCACGAAAGAGTGGATCAATCGGAAAGGCAATGTCGCCGCAAAACCTCTGCATCGAAACGGCGCCGTTCCTGGCCGCAAGCCGCGACAGCAAGGAAGTAGCGGGCTCACACGCGGCATGTGCCACCGTCAGCGGCAACTGCGGGAAGTTCGTTCCGGGAGTGGCGGGTAGGCTTTTGACCAAGCGAGGCTTCCGAGATCAGGCAAAGACTGGATTGGCCGGATCTTACGATCGCCTGCTCAACGGAGCAACGCTGCTATGATTTCAGGAAATTCCGCCGCCTGGGTCAGCTACCTGTCACAAAAGTCGGTTTTGCTTGGCATCTTACAATTTGTGAAATGGTGCACCCGAGAGGATTCGAACCTCTGACCCCCTGATTCGTAGTCAGGTACTCTATCCAGCTGAGCTACGGGTGCACTGTGAGGGCGGATTTAGCGAGTGTTGCGGGGGGACGCAAGAGGCCAATGCGCTTTTTTGAAAACTTATTTGGCTTACTCTGCGGCCTCGGCGGTTTCGGCATCGGGCGCTTTCGCATCAGAGGGCGATTGTGCGTAGCCTTTTGGGAGATGGATGGCAAAGGCCGTCCCCGACGTGTCGCTGCGTTCCAGTAAGAGCCGCCCACCGTGACCACGCACCAGTTCGGCGGCAATCGCCAGGCCAAGCCCAAAGCCGCCCTTGCGTGCGCCGCCATGGAACGGCTGGAACAAGTGTTCACGCGCCTTCATCGGCAGGCCCGGCCCGGTGTCCGTGACACTCAGCACCCATTCGTCATCATCCTCAAAGGCCGCCACGGAGATTTCGCCGGGCTTGCCCGTGGCGATAATTGCCTGACGGGCATTGCGCACAAGGTTTGAGAGCACGCGATACATTTGTTCGGTGTCCGCGCGGATGACCATGGTGTTGGGCACGTCTTCGGCAAAGGACAGATCGAAATCCTCAATGGTCAGCCGTTCGCCTTCAATCACCTCCCCCACCAATTCGGCCAGACGCACACCCGCCAGCGCCGGGGCCGGTTCTTCGGCCTTGCCAAAGGCCAAGGTGGATTCGCACAGGTTGACGGCACGTTGGATCGAGTTCACCAGCTTGGGCGCAGAGCGCATCACGCCGGGATCTTGCGACATTTCAAGCCGGTCGGTGAACAACTGTGCCGTGGTCAAAATATTGCGCAGATCGTGGGACACTTTGGCCACCGCTCCGCCCAATTGCGCCAGACGTTCCTTTTGGCGCAGCGCAGAGGTCAGTTCGGTTTCCATCGCCTTCAACGCCACTTCCGCCTCGCGCAATTCAGAAACTTTGGCGGAGGGTTGAATGATCCGGCGGGCGTCTTCGGGCGCTTGGGTGTAGGAGGTCATCGCCCCGATCACCCGTTTGATTGGTCGCACCAAAAGCGCCCGCACGGCCAGGAACAACAAAAAGGCGGTGAAAAACGAAATCGCGGCAGAGAGGGCAAGAATACGCACGCCGTAGTCGATCATCGCGACGCGTAAAGGGGCTGTGGGCAGCGTCACCTCGATCAAAAGCCCGGCTTGTTTGACCGGATCGCCAATCACCCGGATCACCCGTTCTTCGGGATCAAACAGGGTGATCATCGCGTCCCGGATCAGTTCAAACGCCCCAGCCTCGCGCAGATCATAGGTGGCGTGGATTTGTTCGGGGATCGGGGAGGAGAGCACAAGCTGGCGGATTTCATTGCGGCGCAGCACAACGTTATAAACACCCGCATTGGCCAGAAGTTCGTCTTCGAGGTCCATATCGAGGCTGTCATTGGCCAAAAGCGCCAGAGAGGCAATTTGGGCGCGCTCCAGCCGGGACAAGAGGAAATCTTCGCGAAACCGCGCCACCGAGGGCACAAAGATCATGACCTCTGCCGCCATCACAAAGATGAACGTCAGCATCAGGAACCGCCCGGTCAGCGAGTTTAGAAATCGAAGAATGGTCATCATCCCTTATTAGACGCGGCTCACGGCAGGAGCCGTTGAACCAGTTTCACCACTGTTTTGACCTTGGCATTGTCAAACAGTCTGGGAGTAAAATAGGCACTTGCCGCGCGTTTGTTAAGCTCTGCCAATGTGGGATAAGGCGCGACCATGCCCGCAATTTTGCTCATCTTGAGATTTGCGGCGATCGCAAGCGACCAAAGCGAGATCAGCTCACCCGCATCAGGGCCGACAATAGTGACACCCACGGGACGGCTTTTGACCACCATCAGCTTGATGAACCCGCGCCCTGCCCGCTCGGTCGCAATGGCGCGATCATTGCCCGCGTAGTCCGCGCGCAACACCTCAAGCGCCTCACCATGGGTCTTGCGTGCCGCCGCCTCTGTCAGGCCAATTTGCGCCAGTTCGGGTGAGGTGTATGTGACATAGGGAATATGATGGGTTGCGGCTTTCGCCGGCAGGCCAAAGAGCAGCGACCGGATCACCACCCCGGCCTGATAGCCCGCCACATGGGTGAATTGCGGCGTGCCCGAGCCCACATCGCCAATGGCGTAGACCCGCCGATTGGAGGTGCGCAGATGGGCATTCACTTTGATGCCTCCACGATTGCGATCCACATCGGCATGTTCCAGCGACAGGGATTCGGAATTGGCAATGCGCCCGGTGGCAACCAAAAGATGGGAGCCATGACACACGGCGCCCTTCTGCAAGGTCAAAGCCACGCCGCCCGGCTCCGTCGCGACCTTGACCACGGTGGAATGCTCAAGGATTTGCACGCCTTCCGCGATCAACGTCTCTTTGACCAGCTTGACGGCCTCGGGGTCATCGCGGCCAAGCACACGACCGGCCTCCAAAATCGTGACCTTCGCGCCGAAACGCCGATGCGCCAGCGCCATTTCAATCCCAATCGGACCACCGCCCAGGATCACCAAATGTTCCGGCAACGCGGGTTGCGACCACAGCGTCTCATTGGTGAGGTAAGGAACATCTTCGATGCCTTCAATCGGCGGCACCATAGGACGCGAGCCGGTGGCGATGACAAACCTGCGAGCCTTGATGCGGTACTCGCCCGCCTCCACCGCATCCGGCGAGGTAAACCGCGCATGGGCCCGGATCACGGTACAGCCCAGCCCCTCAAACCGTTCCTGGCTGTCATGCGGCGCGATAATGTCGATGGTTTTGTGAACATGGGTGAGCGCGTCGGCATAGCTCATACCCTTCGATGCAGCATGGAGCAGCGCCTTGGACGGAACACAGCCATAATTGAGGCAATCCCCACCCATCTCGCCTTTTTCAATCAGAACGACCCGCGCCCCCATCTGAACCGCACCTGCCGCAACCGACAGCCCGCCGGAGCCCGCCCCGATCACGCAGAGGTCTGTTTTGATCTGTTTCATAATGGCTCCTTGCGTCGTGCTTTGATCAGCATAGGCGCGATTGAGAGCAAACACAGACCCAGAATCGGCAGGAGGATTTTCGGTTCAAACAAAACGCTCAGATCAGGCCGACCGCCTTGATCGAACACCTCGCCCAATCCTGCCCCCACAGAGGTCAGAATGAGAGCGCCGGGAATGATGCCAAGGGCGGTGGAAATCACAAAGCGATGAAAGGCCACGCCGAACAGGGCCGGCAAAAGATTGGCGACGAAAAACGGCACCACCGGCATGAAGCGCATCAGGAACAGCATCGACCATTGGTTTTTGTCGATGCCTTGCTTGATCTTGTGAATGCGCCCTTCGGAGGCATCCAATTTTGATGCCAACCACTCGCCAAGGCCCCAACGCGCCGCCAGAAACAAAAGCGAGGCCCCCAATGTGGCGCCGGTGATGTTGAAGATCACGCCAGGGAACGTGCCAAACAAAAAGCCGCCTGTGAGAGTCGCGACTGTGGCACCCGGAAGGGAAAACCCGACGATCACCGTGTAGGCGGCGACAAATCCCAAGACGGTGAGCGCATAATGCGCATCGCGCAGCGCGATCAGGCGCATCCGATTCTCCGACAGCGCCTCATAGCTCAAGGCATCACGAAACACATAGGCCAAAGCGAGCGCCAAACAGAGCAGCACCAGCAGCGGCACAAGATGTTTGCGCTGTGTCGAGGAGGGAGCTTCGGCCAAGATGCAATCCTTTTGGCTATGAATTTGCGCGATTTCCTGCAAAATGGGCAATCAAGCGGCCAGTGACCAGCGTTTTACGCCCGGCTCACGCGGCAGTGATGCCCTGCTCTCAAATTCCCCGACATCGGGGCAGTTTGTTACAGAAATACGTCGCATGTGAATTGACAAGCGCCCGCTGCCCTCCTATTGGCTGGGCTTCGAAACACTTACCGCCTTCGAATCCCCGTTCTTTGGGGGTTTGGGCCCTGATCAACCGATGGAGACGGCGCGATGAAACGCACCTACCAACCGAGCAACCTCGTCCGCAAGCGCCGCCATGGCTTCCGTGCCCGTATGGCGACCAAAGCTGGCCGTAAAATTCTCAACGCCCGCCGTGCGCGCGGCCGTAAGTCCCTCTGCGCATAAGCCTGCGACCGGGACATCCTTGAGAGTTTAGACTTTTAGGGGCGAGACCAAATGACACCGCCGGACGCACCCAAGGCAGAGGCAAGCGCCACAGCCGCAGGTCCGCGACCGGCGGTTTTGTCATGCGCCGATGCCAATGCAAAACCTCAGATGGACACGCTGCGCAAACGCGCCGATTTCCTGAAGGCTGCGCGTGCGCGGCGTCAGGGCACGTCGAGCTTTTTGCTTCAGGGACGCAAACGGGGCGAAGGCGAGACCGCAAGCGGCATTCGCGTCGGCTACACCTGTTCCAAAAAAGTCGGCAACGCGGTGTTTCGCAATCACGCCAAACGGCGCCTGCGCGAGGCCGCCCGCCTTGTCATTCCTGAAATGGGACGAGAGGGCTGGGATTATGTGCTGATCGGCAAAAAGGCCGACACCAGCGCACGCCCGTTTGATCTTTTGCTCAAAGACCTGAAATACGCGATGCGCAAGGTGCACGGAGACACACGATGACTCCGCTGGCCTATGTCGTGTCCCTCCCCGTGCGCGCTTACCGGCTTATTTTCAGCCCGTGGATTGGCTACAATTGTCGCTATCAACCGACATGTAGCGCTTATGCGATGGAAGCGCTGGAAAAACACGGCGCACTCAAGGGCAGCTATTTGACCATTCGCCGCATTGGCCGATGCCATCCGCTGGGTGGGACCGGCTATGACCCTGTACCGGACCCGAAAAAGCCACACAGCCACACCCATTGCCACCACACCCATTGCCACCACGACCACGTCAAACACGATGGCGCCCCAGATAGCACCGAGGAGTGATCCGCCATGCTCGATGATCTCGACGACATTCACCCGCTTTTCCACGGTGCCCCGTCCACGACGGAGTTCAAAAAGCTGCGCAAACGCATCATCCGCAATGTGCGCGAGGCGATTGAGCAATACGGCATGGTGGAACGTGGCGCAAAATGGTTGGTCTGCCTGTCCGGCGGCAAGGACAGCTACACGATGCTCGCCGCGCTCTATGAGTTGAAATGGCGTGGCATGTTGCCGGTGGAGCTTGTGGCCTGCAATCTGGATCAGGGTCAGCCGGGCTTCCCCGCCACGGTTCTCCCTGAGTTCCTCGAGAAAATGCAGGTGCCGCATCGCATCGAGTACCAAGACACCTATTCCATCGTCATGGATAAAGTGCCGGCTGGGCGGACCTTTTGTGCTCTCTGTTCACGCCTGCGTCGCGGCAATCTGTACCGGATTGCCCGCGAAGAGGGTTGCACCGCTGTGGTGCTGGGCCATCACCGCGATGACATTCTTGAGACGTTTTTTATGAACCTGTTTCATGGAGGCCGCCTTGCGACCATGCCACCGAAATTGGTCAACGAAGAGGGCGATCTTTTTGTCTATCGCCCGCTGGCCCATGTGGCGGAGGAGGATTGTGAAAAATTCTCCCGCGCAATGAACTATCCGATCATTCCCTGTGATCTCTGTGGCTCCCAAGACGGGCTTCAGCGCCAGCAGGTCAAACAGATTCTCGACGGTTGGGAAAAGAACAGCCCCGGACGGCGTCAAGTCATGTTCAAAGCGCTGACCAATATCCGCCCTTCACATATGCTGGACCCGAAATTGTTTGATTTCCTTGGGCTTTCGTTAACGGATGACGAGAAAATTGGAACAAATCTAGAAAATTCTATGGAAATCCCGAAGCTGCGTTAACCGCACGGCCACTTTCTTGGCCCAAGGTCCTGAGTGAGCGCGCCCTTTGCGCCAGACACAAGACCGGGACGACACCAATGCGCCACATCACCGCGAAGCTTCGCCGCCTGCGCGATGCCCTGATGGGGCCTCAAACTCTGGCTTTCATGCCGGCCATCTGCCTCAGCGCTTATTGGTTTGGCGGGGAAACTGCTTTGGTGATCGCGGCTTTGCTCATCCCTGCGCTTTTCGCGGCAATTGGCACACTTCCATCGCTTGCTTCGTCGTTCACCCGCGACCCGACGCAGGCGCGCGACGGTTTGACGGGCTTGCCTCTACGGCCTACCGTCATTGATGCCTTGGATCAAATTCTGGACAGCCGGGATGTCACCGGTCGAACCACCGCGTGTTTGGTCATTGATCTTGATGATTATCGCGCATTGGAGGCCAATTGGGGAGCCGATGCTGCCGACAATATGCTGAAAACGATCGCAAATCGGTTGGTGAACACGCTGCGCGAACATGATGTTGTCGCGCGTTTAGAGGGCGCGCGTTTCGCCATTGGCCTCGCCCCGGTGCGTCGCGCTGATCTCGAAACCCTGATTCAATTGGCCTCCCGGCTGCAGGCCGCCCTGTCTGAGCCTTACACACTGAATGCAACCAAGGTTTATGCAACCTGTTCAATCGGGTTTTGCATGCCAAACCGCGCCCCCGCCTGTTCAGGGCAGGCATTTTTAGATGCAGCAGAGATCGCTTTATTGGACGCACGTCACAATGGGCCCGGCTCGATTCGCGCCTTCACGCCCTCGCTCACCCCAAAAACACTTGATCGCGGAACGATCCTGGCCGATGTCGGCGACGCCTTGGAAAATGGTCAAATCGTGCCGTGGTTTCAGCCCCAAATCTCCACCGACACCGGTGAGGTGTCCGGGATGGAGGCTCTGGCACGTTGGCACCACCCGGAAAAAGGCATCATCAATCCCGGCGACTTCATTTCGGCAATTGATGAGCTGGGCCTGACTGAGCGCCTGAGCGAGGTCATCCTATACCACTCTCTCATGTCTTTGAAAACATGGGATAAGGCTGGATTTCATGTGACCTCTGTTGCGGTCAATTTCTCGCCATCCGATCTCGCAAATCCGAAACTGGTGGACAAGATCCGTTGGGAACTCGATCGGTTTGAACTCGATCCCTCCAGACTGAGCGTTGAAATTTTGGAAAGTGTCATTGCCTCTTCCGATAATGATACCATCACGCGTAATATTTGGGCTCTGAAGGAAATGGGCTGCGGCATTGACCTTGACGATTATGGCACGGGCCACGCCTCCATCGCCAATATCCGGCGCTTTGCCGTCAAGCGGATCAAGATTGACCGTTCCTATATCACGCGCTGCGATCTGGATCGCGATCAGCAAAACATGCTTGCCGCCATTCTGACCATGGCCGAACGCCTTGAATTGGACACACTTGCCGAGGGGGTTGAGACCGTTGGCGAACATGCCATGCTGGCGCAACTTGGCTGTGGTCATGTGCAAGGCTTCTCCATTTCACGACCGATGGCGTTTGAAAAAACACTTGAATGGATGGACGTTCATAAACGCAAATTGGCCGAAACGCCCCGGATTGGAAAACGCGCCAGTTGATCACTTTGCTGCATTTTCCAAAAGAAATAGCCAAAACCGCTTGACCTTCCGGCCTTGGACGGGTTGAACCAGCCAAGATTATTTTCCAAAAATCGGGCGGCCTTCATGGACGATCAAAACAAGAACCTGATTCTTGCCGTAGTGTTGAGCGGCGCTGTCTTGCTTGGCTGGCAGATTTTCTTCCCAGCTCCCCAACCTGTTGTGGACCCCAACGCCCCAGTGGTGACGTCGGTTGATCAGGCTGGTGCGGGATCTGTCGCTCTGACACCACCCAGCGCAGACGCAAGCACCGAGGTGGCAGGTGCGAACAGCGCAACGGCACAACAAGTGCCAGATGCGCCAAGGATCACCATCGAAACGCCCCGTCTGGAAGGGTCCATTTCACTCGTCGGCGGGCGGATCGACGATCTCTCCCTCAGAGACTACAAAGTCGCGCTCGACAGTGACGAGATCGTCACCTTGCTTCGCCCGGTCGGGAGCGAGAGCCCCTATTATGCCTTGTATGGCTGGGCACCAGGTGGCGCTTTGGACTCCTCTGACGTGCCGGGTGCAAACACCACCTGGTCCGTAGAAAGCGGTGACGTTCTGTCTTTGGATGCCCCCGTCACACTGGCTTGGGACAACGGCAAGGGGCTGGTTTTCCACCGGAACATCGCCATTGACGAGAACTACATGTTCACGGTCACCCAATCCGTGCAAAACAACGGCGCCACTCCGGCCCGCATGGCGGCCAACAACGAAGTTGTGAAAATTGGCAAGCCCGAAGACCTGACCCGGTTGCTCGTCCATGAGGGCGCAATTCGTCAGTCCGGCAAAGAACTCAAAGAGATCAGCTTCAAAAGCTCGATGCTTAAAACCAAGTTCACCGAATTGGATGCGGACCCGCGTTGGGGCCAGCACGCCGAAATCGTCGATGTCGAAAAAGACGGTTGGGTCGGCTTTACCGATCACTACTGGATGACGGTTCTGATCCCAAATTCCAGCGATGCGTTCACCTCCGTCGTGTCCTATCAGGAAAGCGCCGACGTCTATCGGACCGTTGCACGCTACCCGACAATCGAACTTGCGCCAGGCCAGTCCGTTGAAATCACCTCGCGCTTGTTCTCTGGGGCGAAAGAATGGGAAACCATCCGCAACTATGAGACCGAAGATGGGGTCTATAAGTTCAGCGACTCGACCGATTGGGGTCTGTTCTTCTTCTTCACCAAGCCGATTTTCCGCATTCTTCACGCCCTCAATGGCCTGATTGGCAACATGGGCTGGTCGATCGTTCTGCTGACGCTGATCCTCAAAGGCATCATGTTCCCGCTGGCCTATAAATCCTACGTCTCCATGGCGCGGATGAAAGAGCTTCAGCCGGAGATGGAAAAGCTCAAAGCCTCCGCAGGCGAGGACAAAGAAAAACTCCAGCGCGGCATGATGGAGCTCTACAAGACCAACAAGGTGAATCCGGCCTCTGGCTGTTTGCCGCTGATCTTGCAGATCCCTGTGTTCTTCTCGCTCTACAAGGTGATCATCGTCACCACCGAATTGCGCCAGGCCCCGTGGATCGGTTGGATCAAAGACCTGTCCGCACCGGACCCAAGTTCGATCCTGAACCTCTTCGGTCTTCTGCCCTTCGCAGCCCCCGAAGCCGGCACCACCTTTGCGATCATCTCGCTCGGGATCTTGCCGATCATCCTCGGTATCTCGATGTGGCTGCAACAAAAGCTGAACCCGGCCCCCACAGACGCCTCGCAGGCGATGATCATGGCTTGGATGCCTTGGGTGTTCATGTTCATGCTCGGCAACTTCGCCTCGGGTCTGGTGCTTTACTGGATTTGCAACAACACGATCACATTCATACAGCAGTATCTCATCATGCGCAGCCACGGGCACAAACCCGATGTTTTGGGCAACGTGTTACGCTCGCTGCGGCTTAAGAAAAAGGAGGGGGCGTCCTGATAGGGCGTCCCACACCAGATGAACCTAAGTTTCCCCATTGCGGATCCTGACGCGGCGGCCCTTGAAAAGGGCCGCTTGCTGTTTGCGGCACAGACCGAATTTGTCAAAGGCGTGGTCGCCATGGACGGCATGCCGCCCGATGACCGCCTTGAAGTCTGCTTTGCAGGCCGCTCAAACGTCGGCAAATCATCCCTGATCAACGCTTTGACCGGGCATAAGGCGCTCGCACGTGCCTCGAACACACCGGGTCGGACACAAGAAATCAACTTTTTCACCGCCTCAGACAGTCATTACCTCGTCGATCTTCCGGGCTATGGCTATGCCAAAGCCCCGATCCAAACCGTCGAAAAATGGCAACGCCTGCTTAAGGCCTACCTGTCTGGCCGCGCCACGTTGCGCCGGGCCTTTGTGCTGATCGACAGCCGCCACGGGGTCAAATCCGTGGATGAGGAGATCATGGACCGCCTCGACAAATCCGCGGTGACCTTTCAGGTGGTGTTGACCAAAGCCGACAAGGTCAAAGAGGTGGAGCGCGCAGCGATCCTCGAGCAAGTACGCACGGCAGTGGCAAAACACCCGGCCGCCTACCCGGAACTGATCGTCACCTCCTCGGAAAAGGGCTGGGGCATTGATGTTCTGCGCGCCGTGATCGCAACGCTGGTGTAAGCGACCCTTGCACCCGCGCCCGGGAACGCGATACTCAGGAGCAACCCCTCCAATGGACTCCCGGGAAATGAAGACGCAAGACATGAACAGAGACTGGATCGCAACCGCCCGCACATTGTCACAAGCCCTGCCCTATTTGCAGCGCTACGAAGGCGCGACAGTGGTGATCAAACTTGGCGGTCACGCCATGGGGTCTGACGAGGCGATGGAAAGTTTCGCCCGCGACGTGGTGTTGATGCAGCAGGTTGGCGTCAAACCGGTGATCGTTCATGGCGGCGGCCCGATGATCAACAAACTTTTGGCCGATCTGAACATCAAATCCGAATTCGTCAACGGCAAGCGCGTGACCGATAAGGCCACCGTTGAGGTCGTCGAAATGGTCCTGTCCGGCCTTGTGAACAAACGCATCGTTCAGGCAATCAATAGCCAAGGTGGGCGCGCGGTCGGGATTTCCGGCAAGGACGCGAACCTGATGATTTGCGAACAAACGCATCCCGATTTGGGCTTTGTCGGCACGCCAGTCAAAATGGACCCCTCGATCATCAAGGAACTTGGCGATGAAAACCTCATTCCGGTGATCGCGCCTGTGGGCGCGGGTCGCGACGGCGAGACATTTAACGTCAATGGCGACACCGCCGCCGGCGCCATCGCGGGTGCGCTTAAGGCCGATCGCCTGTTGCTTTTGACCGATGTGTCCGGCGTCAAAGGCGCGGATGGCAACGTCTTGACCTCGCTCAACTCCGAACAAATTCGCGCCCTCACCGAAGAGGGCATCATCGCCGGTGGCATGATCCCGAAAACCGAAACCGCGCTGGACGCGTTGAGCGCCGGGGTGCGCGCCGTGGTGATCTTGGACGGGCGCGCACCCAATGCCTGTTTGTTGGAACTTTACACCGAACACGGTGCGGGTTCGCTTATTCGCGACAGCCAACCCAGCATGAAACCGCACGGCACATAATGGGCCTGCGCCTTATCCTGATGCGACATGCAAAATCGAGCTGGGATGATCCTCTGAGCGACGATTTTGATCGGGTGCTCAATGCCCGCGGCCAAAGCAACGCCGCCGCCATGGGGATTTGGTTGCGGGACAAAGCCTATCTACCCGATGAGGTATTGGTGTCTGCCGCCGCACGCACGCGTGAAACCTATGAATGGCTCTCCAACGGCATGGGTCTTTGCGCCAATGTCGAGGTCAAGGACACGCTCTATCTCGCCTCTGACAGGCGGATCATGTCCCATTTGAAACAGGCCGAGGGCAATACGGTTTTGCTGATCGCCCACAACCCCGGCGTTGGCGAGTTTGCCGCACGCTTTGCCAACAGAGCGCCGCGGCACAAAGACTTTGCGCGCTACCCGACCTGTGCCACCACAGTGTTTGACGTGGCTGCCCCGACGTGGTCGGAGATCGCATTTGGCGTGAATCCGGTTGTCGACTTTGTGGTGCCGCGCGATCTGGACGCGTAACTCTCCCCCTTCGCTTTTTGACAGATCATAACGACGAGGCCTCCGCGCTGCGCCGAGGGTTTGCATAACCTCAAACAATTCGCCCCATACAGATCGTGATCAAAATCTGCGGTGGCGTCATGCGCATGTTACCAACACGGCGTAGTCCACATTCATCCGAATGAATGATGGTGGACAATGATCACTCAGAAATGGCGGCGCATCTGTGACGCAATCGAACAAGACATCGCAAATGGCACATTGCAACCGGGGGACAGGCTTCCGACCGAACCCGAATTGGCGGCGCGATATGAGGCAGGACGCCATTCTGTGCGTCGTGCCATCGCTGAACTGGCACGCGAAGGCAGTGTCAGCGTCGAACAGGGGCGCGGCACCTTTGTTGAATCCGGCCCGATGCTTGAATATGCGATCGGAACGCGCACACGGTTGCACCGCAACCTGAACTCGCAAGGTGTCGAGGTGACAGGTGAATTGCTGGGCGCTGAAATAACCGCCGCCTCCGAACGGGTCGCGCGCGCACTCGGCCTGCTCCCCGGCGCTCCCGTGCAAAAAAGCCGCCGCATCACCTATGCTGACACGCTGCCGATCAACATGGGGACCGGCTATCGCTGCGCCAAACGCTTTCCCGATTTTGTCACCCGGCGTGATCTGATCGGCTCGGTGACCGAGACTTATAAATCCTACGGCATCACCGATTATTTGCGCGCCGAAACCACTTTACACAGCCGCCTTGCCCGCCCGGAAGAGGCCAAACTTTTACGTCAGCACCCGCAAACCCCGGTCATTGTCGTCCGCGCCATTGACCAATCTTTGGATGGTACGGCGCTGAGTTTCAGCGAAGTCATCTGGTCGGCGCTGCGCGTCAAATTCACCATGACAAACGAGAGGGACTAAGGCGATGACCCATCCGCATAACCTATGCCTCACCACATTGGCGCGCAGCGACGCCTGCGCGATCAAGACCTTTGGCGAGGAGCTGCTTGATCACCTTGATCCGGTCGAAGTGCTTTCAAGTCGAACCGGACTGGTCATGTTGCCGATGCGCGACACAGCGCAGGGCACGGGGTTTCATCTTGGCGAGGTGCTTGTGAGCGAGGCGCATATCCGAATGGGGGCGCATGAAGGCTACGGCATGCGACGGGGGCGCGATCTTGAGGCGGCCATGGCCATGGCACTTGTCGATCTGGCGCTGGACGCGGGCCGTGCGGTGGCGGACTGCACAGCTTTTGTCAGCGAGCAGGCAAAAATGCAGCAGGCGCAGGATCATGACACCCTGTGCCGGGTCGAAGCGACCCGCGTTGATATGGAGACGTTCTGATGCGCACAGCCCCCACACCCTCGCGTGAGGAAACCCGCGCCAATGCCACATTCGAGGCCCTGATTTGGTCGATGAGCCGTCCCGGCCGCTTGCGCGATTTACCCGAGCGAGGCGAAGCCCAAATCATTGAGGCGCTGATCGACCGCGAATGTCATGTCTTCTGCGCCGACCCGCTTTTGATGCCCAAAGTGTTGGAAACCGGCGCGCGTATCGCAGCGCTGGCGGGCGCCGATCATGTGTTTCTGGGCATGCTCACCGATCTGGATGGCCTGAAATCCCTGTCGACCGGCTCCGACCTCTACCCCGACGGTGGGGCCAGTGTGGTGATCCGCGCGCGCCTTGGTGAAGGATCGCGTCTGCGTCTCACCGGGCCCGGGATTGAGACAGAGGAATGCGTTCATATCGGCGGGGTGCCGGACGGGTTTTGGTCCCTGCGCCGCGATCTCATCCAATACCCGATGGGGTTTGATGTGTTTTTCATCGACGGCGCGCGGGTTTTGGGCCTGCCACGGTCAACCAAAGTGGAGATGCTCTGATGGCCTATGTGGCGACGCGCGGCGGAGAACAGGCGATTGAACAGGCGGAGCGGTTGTTTCGCGCCGAGATGGGCGAGATCACGCCCGAACGGGTGGCCGAGATCAAAACGGCCCTGCCCTATCTGATCGACCGGGTGATGGGCGAGGCCTCGCTTTATGACGAAGACCTCGCCGCGCTGGCTCTGGCGCAGGCGGGGGGCGACTTATATGAGGCGGTTTTGTTGTTGCGCGCGTGGCGCACGACGCAACCGCGACTGCATGTGGCGCGCCCGATTGACCAGGGGACCCTGTTTACCCATCGTCGTATTTCGGCAGCGTTCAAAGACATTCCCGGCGGTCAGGTGCTTGGCCCGACCTTGGACTATTCCCATCGGATCATCGCAACCGATGTGCTTGAGGGCACACGTTATATCCCGGACCCGGTCATCCCCGCGGCCACGCCCGCCCCCGCGCATCAGCCTTCGGTTGCGGCGTGGCAAGCGGAGAATGATTTGGTGGAAATGCCCGGTTTCGATGAGACCGCCCCCGAGGACATTCCCGATGTGACCCGTGAGCCGGTTTTGTTTCCGGCCACGCGCGCGCACAGGTTGCAAAGCCTGGCGCGGGCAGACACCGGCGCGACTTTGGCGCTTGGATATGCGGCGATGCGCGGCTACGGCCAGGCCCATCCAACGGTGAACGAGTTGCGCCTGTGCGAGGCTGAGATCATCGTGACCCACCCGAAAGGCACAGCCTTTTCGGCAGGACGGGTCAAGGTGTCTCAGGCCGAGGTCGTGTCAAAGAAAGGCAACACACTTGAGCTTGGCTTTGCCGCCACGCTGGGCTGGAACGAGGTGAAATGCATCTCCGCCGCCACGCTGGATCTCAACAGCAAAGGCGCGCCCAAAGGGTCGCCCACCGAGGAGGAATTCTACCTCTATCATACCGAAGGCGTGGAAAGCTCGGGGTTCTGCATCCACTTCAAACTGCCGCATTATGTGACATTTCAATCCTCCTTGGATGCGATGCGCAGCGCCAAGAAGACCGGCAAAACGGCAGAAAAAACATCCACCTCAAAGGAACCTGCGCAATGAGTGTGACGCCACAAAGCCTCAAAACCTTGTCCCGCGCCTGGGAGCCGATGAGCTACGGCTTTCTGGACGCCTCTGCCAAGCGCGAAATGCGGCGCAAAATGATCAAAGCCGTGGCGGTGCCCGGTTGTCAGATGCCCTATGCCAGCCGCGAGGTGCCGATGGCACGGGGCTGGGGAACGGGGGGATTGCAGGTTTCGCTGACCCTCATCCACCCCAACATGCGGATCAAAGTGATTGATCAAGGCGCTGACGACAGTGTCAACGCCGCGTCGATCCGGCATTTTTTGGCCAGGGTCTCCGGTGCGCCAACCACGCTTGATACACTCCAGGCCGATCTGATTCAGTCACGCCACCGCATCCCGGAAGAAAAACTGAACGAGGCTCAAATCCTTGTGCTGCAAGTGCCCAACCCCGAGCCTCTGCGCCCGGTTCAGCCCAATATGTCGGTCGCGCGTCAAATGCATGCCGACGCGGATTATGGCCGAATGTGGCTACAACTATACGAACAAATCGTCCGATCCGGGCGGGTGATGCAGGGCGCAAGCTACCCCTCGATGGTCAATGGTCGTCACGTCATGACCCCTTCGCCGATCCCGCGTTGGGACGTGCCAAAACTGAACATGGCACAGCATTTGACGATCCTGTCCGCGGGTCGCGAAAAGCGCATTTTTGCCGTCCCTCCCTACACTCGCGTTGAACCTTTGGTCTTTGATGATGTGCCCTACAAGGTCGAAGAGCACCATGATCTGACCTGTTCCCGCTCCGGCGCCAAAGGGTTTTTCATGAACGAAATCCCGCAAGAGGATGGCAGTTCCGCCTATGAACTGTCCGACAGTGGCTTTGGCGTGAAACACATCCAACGGGGCACGGGCGACGCCGTCACCTTTGGCAAGACATGGTATGAAAATGGGGAGATGGTGGAATGACCCTGACACTCGACGCCCCGCGCATCGTCACCACGCGGCCTTTGGTGACTCTGCGCGATGTAACCAAAACCTATGGCGATGTGCAGGCAGTGACCCGCGTCTCAGCCGAGGTATTTCCCGGCGAAGTGCTTGGGATTGTGGGGGAAAGTGGCTCCGGAAAATCAACGCTGTTGCGGATGATGAACCTTGAGGACACTCCCGACAGCGGCAGCTACACATTGGATCTGCCCGATGTACAGGGCAACCTGTTTGAGCTTGGCCGTTTCGCGCGCCGGATGCTGTGCGCAACCAAGATCGGTATCGTGTATCAGAACCCGCATCTTGGGCTTTTGATGAAACACTCCAGTTCCGGCAACGTGGCCGAGCGGCTTTTGATTGCCGGAGAGCGGCGGTTTTCGGTGCTGCGCGACAAGGCGCGCGCGCCTTGGCGGCGTCCGAATTTCCACTTGAACGCCTTGACGCACCGCCGATCGAATTGTCGGGCGGCATGCAGCAACGCGTGCAATTGGCCAAGGCGATCGCGCTTGAACCTGCGCTGTTGTTGCTGGATGAGCCGACCACCGGGTTGGATGTCAGTGTGCAGGCGCTGGTGCTCGATACGCTCAAACGGCTGCAACAGGACCGCAATATCACCATGGTCATCGTGTCTCATGATCTGGGGGTGATCCGCACTTTGGCCGACCGCGTCATGGTCATGCGCCGCGGCGAAGTGGTCGAAGCGGGGTTGGTCGATCAGATTTTCCAAGACCCGCAACATCCCTACACACAACAATTGGTGCATGCGAAGCTATGAGTGTCATTCTCCACGTCCAAGGCCTGACCAAGGGCTTCACCATGCACCATCTGGGCAGTCAGATGGCGGCGTTTTCCGACATTTCTTTTGATCTGAACGCGGGCGAATTTCTTTTGCTCAAGGGTCAAAACGGCGCGGGCAAATCCACGATGCTGCGCACCCTGTATCGCAGCTATCTGGCGCAGGCAGGCCAGGTTCTGTTTCACTCGAATCACGGGGTGATCGACCTGTTGCGCGCCGCCGACGTGGATGTGACCCATTTGCGACGCACCGAAATCGGGTTTGTCACTCAGTTCCTTGTGGCACGCCCGAGGGTTTCGGCCGAAGATCTCGTGGCAGAGCCGCTGCGCATGGCCGGGCACAGCGCGCCACAGGCCCTGGATAGGGCGCGCTATTGGCTCAAGGCTTTCGGGGTCAAAGACAGCCTCTGGCGCGCCTATCCCACGACGTTTTCAGGCGGAGAGCAGCAAAAGGTCAACCTCGCCCGCGCGCTGATCTTGCCCCGAAAGCTGTTGCTTTTGGACGAACCGACCGCCTCGCTCGACGCACATGCGCGGGTGGCTCTGGTCGCGCGTCTGCATGAGCTCAAACAAAGCGGCACCGCGATGATCGGCGTGTTTCACCATCCCGATGACGTCGAACACCTGATTGACCGAGTCATTGACCTGACCCCTGATGCCCCCAATATGGAGGACCGCGCCGATGTGGCTGTCTAATCTTTCCCTCGTCTTGCCGGATCGTGTACTCACCGACGGCGCGCTCTGCATTGAAAACGGGTTGATCGCCCAGATCGCCGAACGGCCTGTTTCAAACGGCGTCGACTGTGGCGGGGCGCTGGTCTTTCCCGGCTTCATCGACATGCACGGCGACATGATCGAAACCGAATTGGAACCCCGGCCTCGGGTCGATTTCCCGATGGAGGTGGCTGTGTCGCATCTGGATGCGCGCTTGTCCGCGGCGGGGATCACCACGGCTTATGCGGCGGTGAGTTTTTCGCGGGCGGCAAGAATTGGCGAACGGCGCTCGTTTGAACACACCAGCCAAGTCATCCGTGATCTGCACCGGCTGCGCAGGTCCTGCCGCGTCGACCATCGCATCCATGCCCGCTTTGACATCACCTATGCGAATGCGGTGCAGGTGCTGGCCGATTTGATCGCCGATGAGCAAGTCGATTTGGTTTCCGTGATGGATCACACGCCGGGTCAGGGACAGTATCGCGACCTCGAGCGTCATATCAGCCTTATCGCCACACGCGACGGCATGTCCGAAACCGAAGCCAGACAGGTCGTGAGCACCAGGATCGCGGAGCGCACCCGCCCGCAGGAGGTTATTCTCGACAATCTCCGTCAGGTTTCCAAGCTCTGCAAAAGCCACGGTGTCGCGCTTGCGAGCCATGATGATGACAGTGCCAAAAAGGCGCTTTTAATGGCCGAAATGGGCGCGGTGATCAGCGAGTTTCCGGTCACCTGTGAGGCGGCCGAGGCCGCCGCTGCGCGTGGGCTGCTGAACGCGATGGGAGCTCCAAATGCGATGCGCGGTCAGAGTTATTCCGGCAATCTTTCAGCGCGTGAGGCACATGCCAAGGGACTGTTGCACATTCTCGCGGCGGATTATCACCCGGCGGCGATGTTGGCGGCGGTGATGACCTTGGCCGAAAGCGATCCAAAAGGGCTTGCGGGGGCGGCGGCTTTGGTAACGGCCAATCCGGCCAAAGCACTGGGGCTGACGGATCGCGGGCGGATCGAACCCGGACTGCGTGCCGATTTGGCGCTGGTCGAACGTGGCCCGCTGACGCGTGTGAGCGCCACATTTTGTGGTGGCAAGATGATCCATTCGATCGGCCAACTGCAGAGCCGCGACCTTAAGCTGTTACAGCCTGCGTGAGGCGGCTGTCACATATCTGTCGCCAAATTATCAGGGCATCGTCATGCAAATGTCGGCGGGACGTTAACCCGCCCACGTAAACCTCATGGTGAAACATCCGAATGAATATCTCCGGAGCACACCATGAGTTCTGCCTTGATCCTGTCCAATGTCTCCCGCTCTTTTGGCGAGACCCACGCCGTCGACAACGTGTCGATCTCCATTGAACCGGGGCAGTTTATCGGCGTGATTGGCCGTTCGGGCGCCGGGAAATCAACATTGCTGCGTCTGCTCAATCGCTTGGTCGATCCCACCGCGGGGTCGATTTCATTTGGCGACACCAACATCACCGCGCTCAAGGGCAAGGCCCTGCGACACTGGCGCCGGGATTGCGCAATGATCTTTCAACAATTCAATCTCGTCGATCGGCTTGACGTCTTAACCAATGTGCTGATCGGGCGTCTGGCGGAACACGGGGTCCTGTCGTCGATGACGATGCAATTCTCTGATGAGGAGCGCGCCATGGCGATCCGGGCTTTGGATCGGCTTGATCTTGTGCCGCAAGCGCTGCAACGCGCAGGGACGCTGTCAGGCGGGCAACAACAACGCGTGGCCATTGCCAAGGCACTTGTGCAACGCCCGAAAATCATGCTTGCCGACGAACCCATTGCCTCGCTCGACCCGGCCAATGCGACGCTAGTGATGGACGGGTTGAAACGGATCAACCGGGAGGACGGGATCACCGTTTTGGTGAACCTGCACACGCTCGACACCGCTCGCGCCTACAGTGACCGCATTATCGCCATGCGTCAGGGCCGCGTGTATTTCGACGGCACCCCCGCACAGCTCACCGATGATGTCGTGCGCGACATTTACGGACTTGATGGCCTGCAAGAGTTTAACGCCGCAGTCACATCGACCTCGGTGCACGCCTCTGTGCCGGCCTGATCATCACCTTTTCACAAACGCTCCAAAGGAGATTTCCACATGCGTTTCATCACTGCCACCGCTCTTGCGGTTCTGATCGCAGCACCTGCGCTCGCTGAGGGTTGGAAAGAAGACTACCAAACTTTGAAATTCGGTGTCCTTTCGGGCGAAAACGAAAAAGACCGTCTGATGCGCACTGAGCCGCTGCGGACGTATTTGGAAAACACATTGGGGGTGAAGGTCGAAATTTTCACCGCAGGCAATTATGATGGCGTGGTTCAGGCCATCGCCGCGAATCAAATCGAGATTGCCCGTTTTGGTTCCTCCTCCTATGCCGCCGCCTACACCGCCACCAATGGCGGCGTCGAGCCGATTTTGACCGCCATCAAAAAAGACGGCAACACCGGCTATCGCTCCATCGTTGTCACCCGCTGTGACTCGGGGATCGAAAGCCTTGCCGATGCCGCAGGCAAGATCCACGCCTTTGCCGACCCGGATTCGACCTCGGGCTACGCCGTTCCTTATTTCAACTTCCTGACCAAGGAAGGGTTCAAACCCGAAGAATATTTCGCCGCCGTGCCGTTCTCTGGCTCGCACGAAGCCGGGGTGAGCGGGGTTGTGAACGGGACATTTGACACCGCATCGACCTACCAGAACAACGATCTGGATGGCATCTATCAGCGGATGGAATCCAAGGGCATGATTGAGGCCGGGCTGATCTGCCAAATCTGGGAAAGCCCGGAAATCACATCTGGCCCCTGGACTGTGCGAAGCAACCTGCCGGCTGAACTGATTTCCGATCTGACCAATGCTCTCGAAGCCTTCCCGACGGAAGACCCTGAAGGCTACGCGCTTTACTCGTCCTTTGAGCCAACTGACCCGAACCCGGAGGTCGGCTACACCCGCGTGGATCGCGATCGCTACCAGTGGATCGTCGACATGCGCGATTGGATCAAAAGCCAGCGTCGCGGCTGATCAACCTGCATTTAAAAGGGGGCACACTGGTGTCCCCTTTTATCCTTTTGGCCTGATCTCTCAGAGGTTCATATGACCTTCACAGTCGCCCCAATGCCGCCCTTGACCGTCGACGCAGCCGCGCCGAGTCGGCTGACACAATTCGAATTGGACTTCGCCACAAAACGCCGTCAAGCACGGCGGAACTGGGCCATTGGCACGCTTGTCCTCGTGTCGCTTTTCGCGTTTTCGGCATGGATCGGAGATTTTTTTAAGATCACCCAAGTCACGATGCCCGACGGGGCACGCGAATGGCGCTGGATCATTCCTGCGGGGTTGCCCCGGTTGGGCGAATATGTGTCCCAGACCCTCCCAACCCTGCGGTGGGATAGTTTTTGGAGCGATTTTGGCGCATGGTTCTGGCGTTGGAAAACCTGGCTCAAACTGCTTTGGGAGACGGTGCTCATTGCCTTTATGGCGACCACATTCGGCGTTGTGGGCGGGTTTTTGCTTTCCTTTCCAGCAGCGCGGAACCTGTCGCCTAACAAATGGGTGTTGTGGCTGACCCGTCGTTTGCTCGAAATCACCCGCACTGTACCCGACATCGTCTGGGCGCTGATCTTTGTGTTTTGCTTCTCTGTGGGTCCGATGGCGGGCGTTTTGGCCATTGGCACTCATGCCTGTGGCGCTTTGGGCAAGCTCTATTCCGAAGTGAACGAAAACATCGACATGCGCCCGCTCGAAGGGGTCAAAGCGGCCGGGGGCACATGGTTCGATCAAATCCGCTACGGCGCCGTGCCGCAGGTGCTTCCCAACATCATCAGCTACACGTTGCTGCGCTTTGAGATCAACGTGCGCTCCTCCTCCATCATCGGCTATGTCGGCGCGGGCGGTTTGGGGCAGGAATTTCGAACAGCCATGAGTTTTCAGGAATACACCGATCTCTCTGCGCTGTTTCTCATCATTCTCGCGACCGTCATCGTTATCGACTACGGCTCCGAGAAACTGCGCCATAAAATGATCGGAATGGAGGATCGTCCATGAGCCTGACCCAAGCGCAAATCGAACAGGCCCGCGCCCGTGTGCCACGCGCCTTTCATCTCCCACTGGCCCTGCGCCTGCGCCGGATCGCGCTTTGGACGCTGTTCGCGGGGCTGATGCTCTATTGTCTTTGGGTTTTCAATTTTAGCCCAACCCGCATCTGGATCGGTCTTGGCCGTCTGGGAGATGTGTTGGGCTTTATGTTCCCCCCTTATATCTGGAAAAGCTGGACGGAGTTTTCCGAAATTCTCAAAGGGTTGGGGGAAACGCTTTCCATCGCCTTCATGGGGACGCTGTTGGGGGCCATCGTGGCGTTTCCTTTGTCGTTTTTGGGGGCCAAAAACATCAACCGGCTGAATGGTCTGCGCCTCGGGGTACGGCGCGGCTATGACATCATCCGCGCCTTCGAAACGCTGATCCTCGCGTTGATTTTCATTCGGGCGTTCGGGCTTGGACCATTGGCGGGTATTTTGGCCATCGCAGTCTCTGAGGTCGGCACCTTTGCCAAACTGTTCTCCGAGGCAATTGAAAACACCTCGACCAAACCTATTGATGGGGTCAAGGCCTCGGGCGGGACACGGTTTCAACAAATCCGCTTTGGCATCGCGCCACAGGTCAATCCGGTGATCCTGTCCATCCTGCTTTATAATTTCGAATCCAATGTCCGCTCCGGCACCATCCTCGGGATCGTGGGCGCAGGCGGGATTGGATTTCTGCTGTCGGATCGGATTTCCGCGTACAAATGGGACGAGGCGTGGTCCATCATCTTTCTGATCATTGCCATGGTCTATGTGATCGACCATCTTTCGGGGATCATTCGGGCACGCATCATTGGCGATTGGGAGGGCACGAAATGAGCGGTGCAGGATCAAAGAAACAGCTTTCTGAAAGGCCCTCGATTCACCCCGAGGCCGATGTCAGCGATTGTGATCTGGGTGCCTGGACGGAGGTTGGCAAGGGCACGATGATGAAGTCGTCCAGCATGGGGGATTACTCCTATATCACGCAACACTGCCATGTGGTTTGGACGAGTATCGGCAAATTTTGTTCCATCGCCAATGCGGCGCGGATCAACCCCGGCAATCACCCGACATGGCGCGCGGTACAACACCATTCGGTGTACCGCGCCGAGGCCTATGGGCTGGGTGAGGATGACCACGATTTCTTCGAATGGCGCAAGGATCATTGGGTCACCATCGGTCACGACGTTTGGATCGGTCATGGCGTGACCATCACCGCAGGCGTGACCATCGGGACCGGAGCCGTTATTGGCGCCGGGGCCGTCGTGACCAAAGACGTCGCGCCCTATACCGTGGTCGGCGGTGTCCCTGCGCGCGAGATCAAACCCCGCTTTACGGCAGCTCAGGCGGCTGCCCTCATGGAGATCGCCGTCTGGGATTGGCCGCGCGACACATACAAACAGGCCTTGCCAGATATTCGGGCCTTGGACATTGACGCGTTTATTGAAAAATATCGCTAACCCTCGTCACAGAGCCCGCCGCAGCTCCATGACGGCGGGCTTATCGTTTTATGCAACCAGACCAAGCCCTTTGAGATAGGCGTAGCCTTTGGGGATGTCGGCCTTGTTGCGCAGTTCCAAAACCACATGCGGCGCACGCGCACAGGTGCTTAGAGCGCGAAACACCGCAGACCACTCAATGTCGCCCTCGCCCGGCGCCCAATGGCGATCGGCATAGCCGTCCACGTCCTGAATATGGATATGCTGCAACTGCTCCCCCGCGTCCCGCACGAAATAATCCACAGGCGGCGCGCCGGACATGCACCGTGCCAAATGCGCATGACCCGTGTCGATTGACAGGGCAACCGAAGGCGAAGCAAAGCTTTCGACCATCTTGCGCCGTGTGGCCGGGTCCACGTCCTGAATATTTTCGATCACAAGCGTGATGCCCATGTCTTCGGCGGCGCGCACGACCGGTGTCAGGACGCTCTGAATGCGTTTAAGTTTGGCCTCGGCATAGCCCTTGGTACACAAAAGATTGTTTTTATACCAACGCGTATAGGGCGAGTGCAGCACCATCTGGCGGGCGCCGATCCGGTCCGCTGCTTCCAACGCCCGCAAAAATCGCGCGGTGATGAGCGGGCGCAATTCCGGATCCTTATTGTCGAGATCAAGGCCCTCATAAGGGCCATGAATCCCGACCCGCCCGGCATGCCCCACAAGCGCGGTTTTCGCCGCAGCGATACGCGCCTCAAACTCGCCCGTGAGGGCGGCATGGGTCATGAAATCCTGCACTTCGATGTCGCGGTCAGCCTCAAACAGCCACTCCCGATGCGAAGCAATCTCACCCGTTTTCAGGCAGGCACCAATCTTAAGCGGCAACATGGCGATTTCTCCTTGGGTCGGGGATCAAAAAATACGTCGCAAGGGCAAAGCACAGGCAAGCGGCCATGGCTGCAAAGGACCACCACCCGCCAAACTGCTCCGCCAGATAGGCAAAGGTGAAAGGGGCCGAGGCGTTGACCGCCATTTGCACAAAGGACATCCAGCCCAGCCGCGCGCCGTAACCTTGCTGCCCAAACAGAGCGAGCGGCAACGTGCCTCGGGCAATGGTTTTGATCCCATCCCCCATGCCATAGAGCGCGGCAGCACAGAGCAGGCCGATGAAACTGGCTCCGAACCCCAGAAGGAGGATAAACCCGGCCATCATCAACCCAAGCGACATAGCATAGGTCACAAGCGGATAGAGGTTTCGGCTTACGAGCATTTCAAACCCGCGCCCCACGGTTTTAAACGGTCCGATCACGGCGCCCGCAAAGGCGGCTGTCGCGGCTGTGTGCCCCAATGTCTGCACATTGCTCACCCAAAGCGTCATCACAGCCCCCATCACATAGCCCGAGAACACAAAGGACAAGATCATCCAAAGCATCGCTTTCTGTCGCACGGCCCCTTGCAGTTCGGGCCAGTCCTGATTCAGCGGGGCGGTGATTGCCTCCGGGCCTTTTTGCGGTCCGCCGAGGAGAACAAAATGCAGCGGCGTACAAATCAAAAGCACCATGAGACCCAAGGTGATCCATGTGCTCTGCCAACCGAACGCATTGGCAAGGCTCAGGGTCAAAGGCCAAAAGATTGTCGAGGCCACACCACCAAAAAGAGCAATGATCGAAATCGCCCGCGCCGCAGGGACACGACTCTCAATCCGCATGATCGCAGCAAAAGCAACGTTGTAGAGCACGAACATGCCCGCCCCCTCGGCCAGCAAGATCGCAAGGAAAAGCCCGAATTTTCCGCTCACTTGTGACAGGGACATCAGCGCCAGTCCGGCACCGATCGAGCCAAGTGTCATGACCCAACGCCCGCCAAAGCGATCAACCAACATGCCCGCCACGGGTGAGACAAGCCCGCCAAACAACAGGCCCAATGACAGGATGCCAAAAACGGTCGACAGCGAAAGATCGAGATGGTCAGCCATCCGTGGCAACAGCACGGCATAGGCATACATCAGACTGCCGTAGCCCAGAATCTGCGTGAGTCCGAGGCCAACAGAAGGGATGTAATCGCGCAGATCTGGTTTCATCCGGCGGGCTGACCACGATAGGCGCATCGTCCACCAACCCAAGTGCCCAGCACCGAGGGCGCTTGGCCCTCGGGCCAGTCGATCAGCACAAGATCGGCGCGTTTTCCAAGCGCGATCTCACCCCGGTCGCTCAGGTTCATCGCCCGTGCCGGACCCGCGGAGACCAGAGACCAAATTGCGCTGCGATCCGCACGTTTATCGGCGTCCAACCGCGCCACGGCGGCCAACATCGCCGGATAGAAATAATCCGAGGCCAAGGCGTCGCAAAGCCCCGCTTCCACCATATCGCCCGCGCTCAAAGAGCCGATGTGGCTGCCACCGCGGGCGGCATTGGGCGCGCCAAAAATGATCAGATCGCCCCTGTCTCGCGCGGCCAGAGCCGCCTCCATCACCATGGGAAATTCCGCCGCTCTCGCACCCAACGCGCGGAAATAGCTCCGGGTTTCAGAGCGGGTGTCATCATGGCTTAGCATGGGAGCGCCAGCTTCGCGGCCCAGATCGGCGACCCTGTCGATGGCCGCAGGCACGTCAGACCGCCGTTCCCAGACACGGGCCAAAAGCGCGACGTATTCGGCATTGGTAAGCCCCGAACGATGCGCCTTGGCCGCGATGCGGGCGGTCATCCGGGGATCAGTGAGATCGGCCACGGAAAACGCGGGTGAAAATTCAAACGCCCGTTCCTGGATCGCAACATCAAACCCGCGCATGGTCATGGATGTGTGATCATTAAAGGCGATGGAGGGCAAAAACGGCGCGCCAAGCGCCCATTCGATGACATCAAGCGCCTCAAGAGCAAAGGTTTCCCAGCGCAGTTGAACCCGGTTTTCAACCGTAAGGCGTGGGGCCAAATCCAACAACGCTTGCATCATATGGCGACCGCGCGCCACATCGCGCAGCCCCGGTTCCCAGCCGAGCGTGACGGCATGATAGGCGGTCGCGATGCCGTTGGAAGCGAGTTGTCGATCGGTGTCGATCACAGCAGCCTCAAGCGGGAAAAAAACACCGGGACGGGGCATGAGTTGGCGTTCAAACGCATCGCCATGGACGTCGATCAACGCGGGGGCAAGGGTTTTACCCTTGGCATCAATGATCTCGCCCTGCGCCGGACCGTCGATTTCAACGATATGGCCGTCAAACACGGTGACATTGACCTGTGCGATTTCGCCGGGGAGGTAGACGGTTGCGCCTTGGAACGTGTGTAGGGTCATGAGGGGCGCTGCTCTAATGGATTGGCCGAGGCACAGCCTAGGATCGTTTGGGTTTTGGGGGGCATAATCGTACGGATGAATTTCACCACAAAGCATATTCTGCGTGACGCGGATGCGAAGTTTTTGTGACGATACTGCGCCTCCAGTGCGACACCCGCCCGGAAGATACCCGGTCAGGAGGCACCCAAAACAAAGGACGCCCCGAAGAGCGTCCTTTGGTCTGCGATAGTGTGTGATCTGGTGTTGGTTTAGTGGCCGAGGATCTGAGACAGAAACAGTTTGGTGCGATCCGATTTCGGATTGTTGAAAAACTCTTCCGGCTCGTTTTGTTCGACGATCTGACCCTGGTCCATGAAGATCACGCGGTTGGCGACCTGACGGGCAAACCCCATTTCATGGGTCACGCAGAGCATGGTCATGCCCTCTTCGGCCAGTTCGATCATGGTGTCGAGCACCTCTTTGATCATCTCCGGATCAAGCGCCGAGGTCGGCTCGTCAAACAACATGATCCGCGGTTTCATGCACAGCGAGCGGGCAATGGCCACGCGCTGTTGCTGCCCCCCCGAAAGCATGCCGGGGTATTTGTCGGCCTGTTCCGGGATTTTCACTTTTTCGAGGAAATGCATCGCGATTTCTTCGGCCTCGCGTTTCGGCGTTTTGCGGACCCACATCGGCGCAAGCGTACAGTTTTCCAAGATGGTGAGATGCGGAAACAAGTTGAAGTGCTGAAAGCACATTCCGACTTCCGAACGGATTTTGTCGATGTTTTTCAAATCCGAAGTCAATTCGGTGCCATCGACAATGATCTTGCCCTTTTGGTGCTCTTCGAGGCGATTGATACAACGGATCATCGTCGATTTACCGGAGCCAGACGGCCCGGCGATGACGATCCGCTCACCGCGATTGACGGTCAGGTTGATGTCACGCAACACGTGAAATTCCCCATACCATTTGTTCATATTGACGATCTGAACGGCCACCTCATCGGAGACGGTCAGCTTCGAGCGGTCGATTGTGCGGTCTTCTGCGAGAGACATATCCGGTCTCCTTTCTTAACGGTGATCGGTGCGGAGCTTGCGCTCCAGCCACTGTGAATAACGAGACATAGAGAAACAGCAGACCCAAAAGATAAGTCCGATGAAGATGTAGAGTTCCCAAGTGATGCCGTTCCATGCGGAGTTTGCGCGGATCGCCTGAGCGGCGGCGAGCATGTCGAAAATGCCGATGAAAAAGACCAGAGTGGTGTCTTTGAACAGGCCGATAAAGGTGTTCACGATACCCGGAATCGAGATTTTCAACGCTTGCGGCATGATGACAAGCCGCTGTGCTTTCCAATAGTCGAGACCCAGCGCATCGGCGGCCTCGTATTGACCCTTTGGCAGGGCGGCAAGACCGCCGCGGATCACTTCGGCCATATAGGCGGAAGAGAACAAGGTCACCATGACGATGACGCGTAAGGTGAGGTCAAACTCGGTATCAGGGGGCAGGAAGTAGTTCAGCAACAGCGAGGCGGTGAACAGCAAGGTGATCAGTGGCACGCCCCGCAGGAATTCGATGAAACCGACACAGATCATTTTCACCAAAGGCAGATCGGATTGGCGCCCCAAAGCGAGGATGATGCCCAACGGCAGCGACAGAGCAATGCCGGAGACACCAATGATCACGGAGATGACAAACCCGCCAAGCTCGCGGCTTTGGATTTCACGTAAGGCCAAGAGCGGCACTGTGTCGTTGAGCGCCGAGACCACGATGGGGCCAAGGATCATCCACCATACCAAAGCGGCGACAACAGAGACCAGAGCAATCAGGCCAGAACCAAGATAACGCGCCGCCACCGAGGCGGCAAAATAGGCAATCCCAAAGCCGACAGCCACAGAGAGCGGCCCCCAAAGCGAGCCCCCCCAGATCAGCCAGACCATGACAAACGGATAGGCCACGGTGATCCACATCATCTTGCGGGGGAGTGCATCGAACAGCACCGGCAAGATCGCGAGGATCAACAGGACAAAGGCGACATGGGTGCGCCAATATTCGCTGGACGGGAAAAATGTCCCATAGACGATCTGGTTCCAACGCTCGTTGATGACGGCCCAACAGGCATGATGGGTGTTGCCATAGCGTTCGTTGAGGATGGCGCGACAGTCCTGCAAGGAATCCGCGGTCCAAACCCCGCCAAAGGCCCAAGGCACGAGCGCTTGCAACAGGTTGAATACCAGATAGAGCGACACCAGCGTCAAAATCGTGTTGAACCAGCCCGAAAACAGGTTTTCACGGACCCATTTGGAGGCCCCGACCTGTCCACGCGGGGCCGGTTGTTGTTCTAAAATTTCGGAGCGCACATAGGCGATGGTCGATTTTTGATCACTCATCTTAACGCTCCTTCAACTTCATGGATTTGTTGTAAACGTTCATGCCCGATGAAATGATCAGAGAGACGATGAGATAAATCAGCATCATCAAAAGCATGCATTCAAGCTCGCGCCCGGTGTTGTTCATCGTTGTCCCGCCCAGCGTGGCGCGCAAATCTTGATAACCCACAGCCAGAGCGAGAGAGGAGTTTTTGGTCAGGTTGAGGAACTGTGAAATCAGCGGCGGGATGATGACACGGAGCGCCTGTGGCAAGATCACAAGGTTCATTGTGCGCGAGGGACGAAGACCCAGGGCAAAGGCCGCTTCGGTCTGGCCCTTGGAGACCGCGAGAATGCCCGCGCGCACGATTTCGGCAATAAAGGCACCGGTGTAGATCGACAGCGCCAGCCAAAGTGCGATCATCGAGTTGCTAAGCTGAATGCCACCCTGAAAATTAAAACCTTTGAGCGCCGGGGAATCAAAGGTGATCGGAGCACCCAAAGCCATGTAAACCAAAAGCGTCGGCGCGATGAAGATCGCCAGTTTGATCCAAGCGGTTGGCAGGATTTGCCCGGTCGCTTCAAAGCGGCGTTGCGCCCATTTGCCAAAGGACCAGATGGCCAGAAGCGACAACAAGAACGTGACAATCACAAAGACGGAACCTGCGCCCCAAACCGGCATGGGGATGTATGTCCCCCGGTTGGTCACCGCAACCGTATCCCAAAGCCACATCGACGCCGAAGGCGTTTCACCCCGAAAGGCGCTTGGTTGAGGCAGGGTCTCGGACAAGACCGCCATCGTGGCGATGATCCAGATCACCACCGGGATGTTGCGGAAGGTTTCGACATAGACCGTCATGATCTTGGCCACGAGCCAGTTTTTCGACAGGCGCAACACACCGGCCGTGACCCCCACCAAAGTTGCCAGAATGCACCCCAGGAAGGCGACAAGAAGCGTGTTCAGCAAGCCAACCATGGCGGCGCGGAAATTGCTCGATGTCGAGTCATATTCGATCAAGGTCTGCTGGATGTCATAGTTGGACGGGTTGCGCAAAAACGTGAAATCAATTTCCTTGCCAAGATTGGCAAGATTGATCGTCACGTTGCGGACAAGTATCCAGCCAACCAGCATGAAGGCTATAAAAACAATAACTTGGATGGTGATCGAGCGATACCGCGTATCGTAAATCAACTGACTGAGCCGAAAACCCTGACTTTGCGGTATATCTGTAAGTGTCGTCATAAGAGACGGTCCCCTGTTTCCCCTGAATAAACCCATACCCCGCGCGATCCCATGGTCCGCACGCCGAAATGTTTGACTATCGTTTGGGTAGCGTCAGAACGGAAAAGGGCGCGGTATGACCCGCGCCCTTCCCACATTATGATCTTAACGGAAGGGCGGCGAGTAGATCAGGCCACCTTCGGTCCAAAGGGCGTTCAACCCACGCGCCAGACCCACCGGAGTGTTCTCACCGATGTTTTTCTCAAAGCTTTCGCCGTAGTTGCCAACTTGGGTGATGACGTTGTATGCCCACGCATTGTCGAGCCCCAGCATCGCGCCAAGTTCACCTTCAACGCCCAAAAGACGGTTGATCTCCGGGTTCTCAGTGCCTTTGACAAGTTCCGGTGCATTGGCAGAGGTCACACCAAATTCTTCAGCGGTGATCATCGCATTCAACGTCCAGCGCACGATGTCACCCCAATTGTCGTCACCGTGACGCACAAGCGGGCCAAGCGGCTCTTTGGAGATGATTTCCGGCAGAACCACATAGGCTTCCGGGGTTTCGAAAGAGGCGCGCGATGCGGCCAGAGCGGAGGCGTCTGTGGTGTAGACGTCACATGCACCCGCAAGGAACTGGGTCTGAGCTTCGGTAAAGCTTTCAACCGGAACCGGTTCGTAATCCATGTTGTTCACACGGAAATAGTCCGCAAGGTTGAGCTCGGTCGTGGTGCCGGTTTCGATACACACGGTCGCACCAGCCAGTTCTTTTGCGGAGGACACACCGAGGGCTTTCGGAACCATAAAGCCCTGACCATCGTAATAGTTCACGCCCACAAAGGTGTTTTTGAGATCGACATCACGCGAGAAGGTCCAGGTGGTGTTCCGTGCCAGCATGTCGACTTCGCCGGATGCCAGTGCGGTGAAACGCACAGCGGAGGTCAGCGGAGTGTATTCAACTTTTTCAGCATCGCCGAGAACGGCAGCGGCAACAGCGCGACACAGATCAACGTCGAAACCGATGTATTTACCGTTTGCGTCCGGCGCAGCAAAGCCGGGGGTGCCCGGGTTCACGCCGCATTTGAGCGCGCCGCGCTCTTGGACGGCGGCAAGTGTCGACGAATCTTGAGCCATCGCCGCACCAGCGGCAAGGCCAGCCATCGTCAGCGCGCCAAGAAATACGGATTTTTTCATGTTTACCTCTTCCTGATACTGCGCCGTTTTCGGCGCTTCTTTTCCGATCCCCTCCGGGTCGGGAGCTTTACCGAAGTGAGCAATTGCCCCTTCAATGAGCGTAGTTTGGAGGGATTCATTCCAGAACGTCAAGAGTGGGATCACGATTCTGCATGATAACCGTGCGTTCGCCCAAACCACTTGCGGAAATGCGTGTGATTTCAGCAAGGCAATTGTCAGCGCGCCACTTAATTGACCAATCGGTAAAAGAGTTCTGCATGAACAAAGCTTTGGCGCTTGATTTCGGCGCTCTCACTGGCCTCCTCGTCCTCGCCCCATTGTTCAATTTGATACAGTTCATCAAGACGCGATAGCATCCAGGCCTCGTCTGCGGACAACTTGCCATGGGTGACCGCAAGGCCAAGAATCAGCGAGCCTGACAGGCTGACCAGATCGTGAAACGCCGCCAGTTCAAATGCGTTGAACCCGTGACTTTTGGCGCGCAGGACCTGTAACGCCGCCGCCTCCTGCGGCACATGCATGATGCCCGTCCGGGGATAAAGCCGCACGCCAAACGCCTCTTCGGCCCAGTCGAGAATAGGGTCCCACTGCTCCGCCTGACGCTCCACCAACTCGCGCGGATGGGCGGCGCGGTAACAGAGCAAATCACTGTCCCCATAATCGGCCAGCAAATTGGCAACCTCGGCGTGTTGAATGGCCACTTTATCAATCGCGGCATTGGCGCTACGGGTGGCGGGCATGGTGTTTGGGTCAATGTCCCCCTCCTGTGCCTCCCATTCCGCCGCGATCATCTCGGCCAAAGCGCGGGTCGGAACGATCAGCGGCGCTTTGGCAGGGGTGCGCACCGGGCGGCCATCCAGACGGATTTCAAACCCGCCCTCAACAGCCTCAACCGTGGTCTTTTTCCAAAACCGCTTTGCCTTCCATTCGGACACGTCGTCACCCTTTCCACATCTCATCCAAGGCCGCGCAGAGCTGGCCAAAATCATCCAAAACCACATGCGCGCCCGCAGCCATGAGCGCATCATGCCCATGATAGCCCCAGCGTACACCAATCCCTTTGACCCGTGCCGCGCCGGCCATTTCCATATCATAGGTCGTGTCGCCAATCACCACCGCCTCAGACGCCGCGACGTTACAGTCGGTGAGACAGGTCAAGACCATCGAAGGATGCGGCTTGGATGGGTGATCATCGGCGCATTGCGTCGTGACAAACAGATCGGCAAACGCCCAATCGGCCAGCAGTGCATCAAGCCCTCGGCGGCTTTTTCCAGTCGCAATCGCCAACGCAACATCGCCCTGCGCGCCCAAAGTCCGCAGGGCCTCTTCGGCACCGGGATAAAGCGGCGAGGCGGCCGCGCCCTGTTTCAATCGTTGGGTTTGAAACGCGTCTTTGTAGCCGTCAACCATCTGCGCAAGCGCGGCGTCATCCGCCTCGGGTGCAAGTTCGCGCATCGCCACCGGCAAGGACAGGCCAACGATGGACAGGATGGTGTCGCGATCCGGGGCCGCCTGCCGCACGGTTGCAAACCCCGCCTCCATTGACGCGATGATATGGGCCTGACTGTCGACCAGCGTGCCATCGACGTCGAAAATAACGAGTTTGGTCATCGCAGGGTCTCGAACGGATCAACGGCGGCCAGATCGTCGGTCCAGCCAAAGGTGTCCCAACTATTGCGCATGTGTTCGGGCAAGGGCGCGGTCACGGTGATGACCTTATGCGTCACCGGATGTTCAAAGGTCAGGCTGCGCGCGTGCAGGTGGAGCTTTTTCGAAATGATCCCGCCCAATTGTGCGCCCCAGCCATCGCCAAGATTTTCCTGACCAGAGCCACCATATTTACCATCGCCAATGATCGGATGGCCGATCTCGGCCATATGTGCGCGCAGCTGGTGGGTGCGCCCGGTGATCGGCTCCATCGCCACCCAAGAGGCGCGCGAGCCGACGCGGTAGAGCGTGGCATAAAGCGTATGGGCGCGTTTGGCATCCGGGTTGGCGTTCATGTCGCGCGGGTGAATGGCGATCATCTTTTCGCCCTCGCCGCGTGCGCCATGGCCCCCGGCTTTCATCAAACCGTATTTGATTTCGCCAAGGTAGGGCACAGGCACGCCCGCCACCAAAGCCCAGTAAATCTTGCGGGTGTTTTTGTGGCGGAAGGCTTCGGTCAGTTTCGTGGCCATTGCAGGCGTGCGGGCCAAAATCAGAACGCCAGAGGTGTCCTTGTCAAGCCGGTGCACAAGGCGCGGCTTTTCCTCAAGCCCGAATTTAAGCGCCTCAGCCAGACCATCGACATGGCGGGTCTGTTTCGATCCGCCTTGGGTCGGCAAGCCCGCCGGTTTGTTCAACACGATGACGTAATCGTCTTTGTAAATCACGCAGGACTGGATCAGCTTCTCATCAGCTGCAGAAATGGCATCGCCGCTGCGATCTCGTACAGGGGCTGCCTGATCGGGCAATGGCGGCACGCGAATTTCCATCCCCGGCCCCACTCGCGTGTTGGATTTCACCCGCCCGCCATCGACGCGAATGTCACCCTTGCGACACATCTTTTCGATGTTGCCTTGGGTGATCTGTGGAAACATTTTGCGAAACCAACGGTCGAGCCTTTGCTCGGGTTGATCGTCGCCAATGGTGATCATCTGAACCCGGCTCATGCGTAAAAACTCCGTGCGGTGTAAAGGCCCAATACGATGCCGCCCAATGCGAGCACCAATGTTGCGACGATGTAAAGAGCGGCCAAAGTGACCTCGCCGCGCTCATAAATCGTAATCGCATCCAGCGAGAAGGCCGAATAAGTTGTAAAGCCACCCAACATCCCTGTCATCAACAGCGGTGCGTAGCGGTTGCCGTTTTCATGGGCGAGCACCACGACGATGACCCCCATCAAAAACGAGCCGATGAAATTGACCGTCACGGTGCCCCATGGGAAATCCTTACCCAAAAGCCTTGCCGTGGCGAGGCCAGTCACATAACGCGCCGTGGCGCCGAACGCACCTCCGAGGGCGACTTGGATCAAGGGGGGCATGACGGTCCTCTCTTCAGGCCTTTCTGCTTGGCGCTTCCTGTGATGTGCCGGGAGCAATGTCAACGTCAACTGGTGCGTTTGTCACGCAGCTTGTCGAAATAGGCCACTCTCTTGGCCAAATCCCGTTCAAACCCGCGCTCAACCGGTTTGTAAAACTGGGTGCGGGGGAGCGTGTCGGGAAAAAAGTTTTGCCCGGAAAACCCGTCCTCGGCATCGTGATCATAGGCGTAATTCTCGCCATATCCCTGCTCCGCCATCAGTTTGGTCGGCGCGTTGAGGATGTGTTTGGGTGGCGGTTCAGACCCGGTTTTGCGCGCTGCATCCCGCGCCGCTTTAAAGGCCGTGTAGACCGCATTCGACTTCGGCGCGAGCGCCAGATAGACCACCGCCTGCGCCAATGCCAATTCGCCCTCGGGTGAGCCCAAGCGTTCATAGACCTCCCAGGCATGCAGACACATCGCCTGCGCCTGAGGATCGGCCAATTGGATGTCCTCGATCGCCATCCGGGTCAGGCGCCGCGCCAGATAGCGCGGGTCCTCGCCGCCCTCCAACATCCGCGAAAACCAATAAAGCGCTGCATCGGGGTCCGAGCCGCGTACCGATTTGTGTAGCGCCGAAATCAGATTGTAATGCTCATCGCCGGATTTGTCATATTTCGCGGCACGCCGCATCAGACGCTTGCCAAGCTGTTCAGGATCAAGCGGCGTTTCGACCTTCCACGCGACGATCTGTTCAATCAGGTTCAACAGCGTGCGCCCGTCGCCATCCGCCATTTCAAACAGCGTGTCGCGCGCGCGGGCATTCAGCGGCAAAGCCTTGCCAAACTCGCGCTCGGCGCGCTCAGCCAAAAGCGCAAGATCGGCCAAAGACAGCCGCGTCAACACCATCACCTGCGCCCGCGACAACACAGCCGCGTTGAGTTCAAACGAGGGGTTTTCCGTGGTTGCCCCAACCAAAAGAATGGTGCCGTCTTCCATATAGGGCAGGAAACTGTCCTGTTGCGCCTTGTTGAAACGATGAATTTCGTCAACAAAAAGCAGGGTGCCCTGACCGTTTTGTCGCCGTATTTTCGCCGCTTCAAACACTTTGCGCAGGTCCGGCACGCCGGTGAAAATTGCAGAAATCTGAACGAAATGCAGATCGGTTTCGGCCGCCAATAACCGTGCGATGGTGGTTTTGCCCACGCCCGGCGGCCCCCAGAAAATGATCGAAGACAGCGAACCAGAGGCCAACATCACACCAAGCGGCGAGTCGGGTCCCAACACCTGCTCTTGGCCAATCACCTCGCCCAAGGTTTGCGGACGCAAACGATCGGCCAGCGGGCGGGGTCCGGCGGCGTGTGGGGTCGGTGGTTCGGTGGATGCAAAAAGGTCAGACATAGGCGGACGTTACGCCGCTTATGTCCGATGGAAAAGAGGTATCGGGGCCGAAATGGCGCGTTTCGGCCCCGGTCCAAAACACATGGTTAGTGAAGTTTGTTGCTGAGATTGATGCGCATACACGCGTTGCGCGCGCCGCCTATGTCCATCACAGGCCCCACGACATCAATGTCGAGACCGACACGACGCCCCCAGCGATTGCCATTTTCAGGGATGAGACACAAAACCGACGTGGCCCCCAAGGCCCGCGCGGAATTGGTCATTTCCCCAATCAGGCTCATCTGGACCCGCATCCGTTGTTTCGCAGGTACGCGGGGCGAGACGAAAATTCGGCTCGATTCCCAAACATGCGGCGCAACAGGTGCCTCCTCAAACAACAGATTGGTCGGGATACTGTCCAAAAGCCCCCGCTGAGCATCACGAATCATATAGGAATAAATGCCACATTTTGTGGTTGTCGGGGTCAAGCGGATTCCGGCCAACACATCTCCGAACTCGTGAACCGCGATCCAACGGGAAGCGGGCGTGTCGTATTGGTCATATTCCATGCCATCGGCCTGCGGCAAATCCCACTTCGCATGTTGAATGAAGGTTTCATGTCTGGCGCGAAGCATGTTGGCGAAAAGATCGCCATGGTTGTGCAGATTGGCAAAAGAAAGTGTGGTCGTTTGCATGGTACGTCTCCGGTGTTGGTTGATTTCTTCAACGCAACGCGAGAGCGAGCACCGTCACAACAGCTTGATCTCCTTGGCTTTTTGAATGGCCTCTGAGGTCGTCCGGGCCATAAGACGTTCCCGGGCAGAGACAAGACGCGCCTTAAGCGCGCTCTCCGAAATCCCGAGCTTGGCCGCGGCTGCTGCATGACGATCACCGCCCGCGATGCACCGGAGGGCCTGAATTTGAGCCTGTGTCAGATCTGTTTGGGGTTCCGAGATTTCATGCAGCGTGCGCGCAATGGTAGCAATTTTCGTGATCTCTTGATCCGTAAATTCGCGATCCGCGCGGGCACACCCAATGATGGTTCTCGACTGAACCGGTCCACAGGACACGGCGATACCATAGTTCAGGCCGAATTCAGCGGCCTGCCTCCAAAGATTAAATGGATCGGGGAGTTCTATTTCGCTCCACCTTGTTTGCCCTTCGCAGCTCAATCCCCAAGCAATCATCGGATCTCTCAGCGCATAGGCGTTCGCCGTGTAATGTTCGAGCCATTTCGGATCATATGTGGCCTCCGCAACAAGCGGCGACGCAAACCGAATATGTAACCCGACCGAATATCCGGCCGGAGATGCAGCCCGAAGCTGAGCAAACAAGCGCGTGAGTTCCGTTGTGTCAGACATTGATAAAATTCATTCTTTTACGAAAGGAAGCGACAACCTTAAGGCGACCACCTAAACAAGGATTAAACCAAAGAGTATCGTTTGAAAAGCCTCTTTGGGTGTCGTTATGAACGCGCCATGATGAATTGCGCCTTTTCGCATGGTTTCTGATCAAATGATCTGTTTCTTTTGACAAACACCGTGCGGCACCCGGCCCAAAATGCCTCTGTTCGTCCAGTATTGGGGCAAAATCCCAAGGCGAAAAGACAAGAATACTGACAAAATGCATCAAATTTACACATTTAAACAAAAAAGCCCCGCACGAGGCGGGGCTTTTTAGAATCGAATCGAGAAGACTTAATCTTCTTCGGCCATTGCGGCATCTTCGGCCTCAAGGCGCGCACGGTCGGCAGCGCCTTTGGCGGCCGGATCGCGGTCAACCAGCTCGATGATGGCCATCGGGGCCATGTCACCATAACGGAAGCCAGCTTTCAAAACGCGGGTGTAACCACCGTTGCGCTCTGCATAGCGCGGGCCGAGAATTTCAAAGAGTTTCGCAACATCTTTGTCCTGTTTCAACTGAGCAGCAGCCTGACGGCGGGCGTGAAGATCGCCACGTTTGCCGAGGGTGATCAGCTTGTCCATGATGCGCTTAAGCTCTTTGGCTTTCGGCAAGGTGGTTTTGATTTGTTCGTGCTCAATGAGCGAGCCGGACATGTTGGAGAACATCGCTTTGCGGTGTTCGTGGGTCCGGTTCAGGCGGCGGTAGCCTCTAGCGTGACGCATGTGTCTCTCCTATAGCGTGTTTTGCTTTGTCTGACCGGCGATGCGTGTCACCGGCTCTCCTTGGGGCATTGGCCCACATGTTCCCCGGCAATTCCGGGCATTGTCGAGGGAGGAGACCGAAGCCTCCCCCAAATTGCTTAGAACTGGTCTTCGAATTTCTTCGCCAGGTCTTCGATGTTCTCAGGCGGCCATTCTTCGACATCCATACCGAGGTGCAGGCCCATGCCGGACAGAACCTCTTTGATCTCGTTGAGCGACTTGCGACCGAAGTTCGGGGTGCGGAGCATCTCGGCTTCGGTTTTCTGGATCAGATCGCCGATGTAAACGATGTTGTCGTTTTTCAGGCAGTTTGCCGACCGGACAGACAGTTCCAGCTCGTCCACTTTCTTCAACAGAAGCGGGTTGAACTCGAGGCCATCGTCTTCTTCCTGACGACCAGCCGATTCCGGCTCATCAAAGTTCACGAAGATGCCCAATTGATCCTGAAGGATACGTGCCGCGAATGCGACTGCATCTTCCGGGGTCAACGAACCGTCGGTTTCGATTTTCATCGTCAGCTTGTCATAGTCGAGCACCTGACCTTCGCGGGTCGGCTGCACGTCGTAGGACACTTTTTTGACTGGCGAGAAGATCGCATCAATCGGAATCAAACCGATCGGCGCATCTTCGGCCTTGTTTTTCTCGGCGGAGACATAGCCTTTGCCGGTGTTGACCGTCAGTTCCATGAACAAATCAGCGCCGTCATCGAGGTGACAGATCACGTGATCTTTGTTCAAAACCTCGATGCCAGCAGATTCGGAAATATCACCGCCGGTGACAACCATCGGCCCTTTGGCGGCGATGGACAGGCGCTTCGGCCCTTCCACATCCATGCGCAAAGAAATGCCTTTAAGGTTGAGGATCACGTCGGTGACATCTTCACGCACGCCCGCAATGGACGAAAACTCGTGCAGAACGTTGTCGATCTGAACGGAGGTGATGGCCGCGCCCTGAAGCGACGACATCAGCACGCGACGCAGCGCGTTGCCCAGTGTCAAGCCAAAGCCGCGTTCCAGCGGTTCGGCGACAACGGTAGCCTGACGTGCAGGCTCGTTGCCCGGCTTGACGTCAAGCTGCTGCGGTTTGATGAGCTCGGCCCAATTTTTGTGGATCATTGAAGTAGCCTCCATTCCTGTCCTCCCGCCCATGTCCGTAAGCGGAGAACGCCCGAGGGGTCTTTTAAACGCAAAAACGGACCGCGGGCGTGAACCCGCGATCCAAATAATATAGGCGTGATTACACGCGGCGACGCTTTGGAGGGCGGCAGCCGTTGTGCGCAATCGGCGTCACGTCACGAATAGACGTGATGTTCAAACCAACAGCCGCAAGTGCGCGCAGCGCAGATTCACGCCCCGAACCCGGACCCTGAACTTCGACTTCGATGGTTTTCAGACCGTGATCCTGAGCCTTTTTCGCCGCATCTTCCGCAGCCATCTGAGCGGCGTAAGGTGTGGATTTCCGCGAGCCTTTAAAGCCCATGGTGCCAGCGGACGACCAAGCGATCGCATTGCCCTGCACGTCGGAGATCAGGATTTTGGTGTTGTTGAAGGTCGAATTCACATGAGCAACGCCAGCGGCGATGTTCTTGGAGACCTTTTTCTTAGCGGTACGACGGGTATCGCGTGCCATGTTCTATGCCCTCCCTTATTTCTTCTTGCCGGCGATTGCTTTTGCCGGACCTTTGCGCGTGCGCGCGTTGGTGTGGGTCCGCTGACCACGCACCGGGAGGTTGCGGCGGTGACGGAGGCCACGGTAGCAACCGAGGTCCATCAAACGCTTGATGTTCATCTGAGTCTCACGACGCAGGTCACCTTCGACGGTGTAGTTGGCGTCGACATGTTCGCGCAGGGCGAGAACTTCGGCGTCGGAGAGTTCGTTGACGCGACGGGTCAGCTCGATGCCAACGGCTTCGCAGATAGCTTGGGCAGAGGTGTTGCCAATGCCAGTGATATAGGTGAGGGCGATCGGGACCCGCTTTGCAGTGGGGATGTTTACGCCGGCGATACGTGCCACGTGGTCTGTCCTTTCGTTGCGGTTCCGTAATACCGGAACCTTTTTTCACAACGTTGGCTCGCGGGCTTTAGGCCTCGCGAGCCGCAGCTGAATTCAATCTGATTGCCTCGGACTCGGTCCGGCGGCGAATCTTTGCCCCATAGGGATGGGTTGCCATAAGGGGGAATCACCGGAGCGTCAAGAGGCCCCGGTGAATTTCCAAGTCTTGCCAAGGATGTGGCGCGTTTACGCCAGCGCCTTAGCAATATCCGCCGCCACTTTTTCCGGATCTTGCAGGCCATCGACGGACTTCAGATCACCACGGGCATAATAGTAGCCAATCAGCGGCGAGGTCTTTTTGTAATATTCCATCAGACGGGTTTTGAGGCTGTCCTCATTGTCGTCCGCGCGGCGTTTCAGATCGGTCGACCCACAAGCATCACACACCCCGTCGACTTTCGTCGGCTTGGTGGTGTCGTGGTACACCTCACCGCAATTGCCACAGGTGTAACGGCCCGTGATGCGGTTGACGAGCGCTTGGTCGTCGACGGCGATCTCGATCACAGCTTCGAGTTGGGCGCCATTGCGCGACAACAGTTCGTTGAGCGCATCAGCCTGACCCAAGGTGCGCGGAAAGCCATCAAAGATAAATCCAGCGGCATTGCCGTTGCGGATTTTTTCATCAATCAGACCAATCACGATCTCATCGGTGACGAGTTGCCCCGCATCCATGATTGCAGCAACTTTTTGCCCCATCTCGGTCCCGGAGGTCCGCGCATCGCGCAGCATATCCCCGGTCGAAAGTTGCACCATACCGCGCTCCTCAACAAGACGGCGTGCCTGTGTGCCTTTGCCCGCGCCGGGTGGTCCAAGCAGAATTATGTTCATTTCCGTGTCGTCCCTCTTTTGCTGCGCTTCCTCCCACGCAGCTGAGATTTCTCAATCAGACCCTCATACTGGTGCGCCAGCAAGTGAGATTGAATTTGCTGAATCGTATCCATCGTCACCGATACCACGATCAACACCGAAGTGCCGCCAAAATAGAAAGGAATGGCGAATTGGCTACGCAAAATCTCTGGCAAGAGACAAACTGCCGCAAGGTAGGCGGAGCCGATGACGAGGATACGGGCCACGATGTAGTCCAGATGCTCCTCGGTCTTTTTGCCCGGGCGGATGCCAGGGATAAAACCGTTCTGATTCTTCAGGTTCTTAGCCACGTCTTCGGTTTTGAACGCGACGTTGGCGGTATAGAAATAGGCAAAGAACACGATCATGAGGGTGAAGAACAACAGATAGAGCGGCTGCCCTGGACCGAAGTAGGCCAAAATGGTCGACATCACCGGACCAACGTCACCCTGACCGGAGAAGGTCGCGACAGTGGTCGGCAACAGCAAGAGGGAGCTTGCAAAGATCGCCGGGATCACGCCCGCCGGGTTGACTTTGATCGGCAGGTGGGAGGACTGCGCGTCATAGATTTTCATACCCTGCTGACGGCGGGGATATTGGATGTGAACCTTGCGCAGCGCCCGCTCCATGAAGACCACGAAGGCGATCACACCGACAATCATGGCGATCACGATGAGGATCACCGCCGGGGACACCGCGCCGGTCCGGCCAGATTCAAAGAACTGAGCCAAGGCGCGCGGAATTTCGGCCACGATGCCGACGAAGATGATCAAGGAGATGCCGTTGCCGATACCACGCTGGGTGATTTGTTCACCGAGCCACATCAGGAACATGGTGCCACCCACAAGGGTGATCACAACGCCCGCGCGGAAATACCAGCCCGGATCATGGGCCAGATCGCCAGCCTCAAGCGAAGCAGCCAAACCGTAGGCCTGAAACAGTGCCAAGGCGACCGTGCCAAAACGGGTGTATTGGTTGATCTTCTTGCGCCCCGCCTCGCCCTCTTTCTTGAGGTTCTCAAGCGAGGGGACCATCGAGGTCATCAGTTGAACGATGATCGACGCAGAGATGTAAGGCATGATGCCGAGGGCGAAAATACCCATCCGGCCCAACGCACCGCCGGTGAACATCGACAGGATGCCACCAATGCCGGATGCCGCCTGATCCATAAAGTTCTTTAACGCGCCACCGTCGATCCCCGGCACCGGAATATAGGTGCCCAGACGGTAGACGATCAAAAGACCGAGGGTGAAAAAGATACGCTGACGAAGCTCTTTGGCTTTCCCGAGGGTGCCCCAGTCGAGGTTCGCTGCCATTTGTTCTGCTGCGGATGCCATTAATGGTCTCTCTCTTCACGAACAGCGCCGCCCGACCGGTCTTCCGGGGGCGCGCTTGGAAAACTTAAGGATGACTTAAGGGTCCGGGCCCTCTGTCACAAGCCTTATTCGGCTGCCGCGTCGGCCTTTGCAGTCACAGTCAGCGAACCGCCTGCTTTTTTCACAGCTTCGATCGCAGATTTCGATGCGCCGGTCACAGTGATCGACAGTTTCGAGGTGACTTCACCTTTCGCCAAAACACGAATGCCGTCGAGTTTGCGACGGATCAGGCCGGAGGACACCAAAGTGTCTTCGGTGACGTTTGCGGCGTCGAGTTTGCCCGCTTCGATGAATTTTTCGATCAGGCCGAGGTTCACAACAGCGAACTCTTTGCGGTTCGGCTTGTTAAAGCCGCGCTTCGGCAGACGTTGGTACAAAGGCATCTGACCGCCTTCGTAGCCTTTGATCGCCACACCCGAACGGGATTTTTGACCTTTGATACCACGGCCACCCATTTTACCGGTGCCGGAACCCGGACCACGGCCAACGCGTTTCCGAGCTTTGGTGGCGCCTGCGTTATCACGCAATTCATGCAATTTCATGTCGCTTCTCCTTGCCGGATGTGCCCTCCAGCGACGGAGTGGGCAACCACGGCTTACAAATGTTGATTCTTATGAACGGTCTCGTCCACCGGGCGCGTATAGAGGGGTTGCGCGCGTAGATCAAGATACACCCTCTTATACTTTAGAATGAGTGCGCTCAGATCGGCCAAAGATGGGCCAAACGTCGCATGGTCGCCTCCCCAGCCGCTTGATCACACCATACCGGCCAAGGCCGTTTGGGGCGCCACCAATGCGATACAACCAAAAACACCCCGCAGTCTCCTGCAGGGTGTTTGATCTGTCCAGTCTCTTTGAGGGGCTCAGTCGCGGGTTTCGCGCAGGTATTCGGTCCAGCTTGGGGCCGCACCTGTGTGCCACACGGCTTTGAGCGCGCGGATCACTGCGCCAAGGGGCTGGGCAGGAAAGGGAGCTACAAGTTGCATCGCTTCGTCCTTCTCAATGAGACCTAAATCTGGGCGCTGTTAGACGCGTGCAGCGGTGTCGCGAGCGATGTCGCGGATGTCGCTACGGCCCAAGCCGATGTCGTTCAACTCATGATCCGACAGGGCGTCGAGCTGATTGAAGGTCTGGGTGTAAGCGCGCTGGCGAGCAAAGGACAAACGGATGTTGTCAAAGATTTCGCCAAGGAAGCGGGAGAAGCCGAAGCCGGTGGAGCGGGTGGAGTGAGCTGTATGTGCCATTGTTCTAATCCTAAAAATGCGGAGCCGTACGCTCCGTGCTGTTTGTGTCTCTTTGGGAGCACGGCTGATGTATGGGGGATTGGGAGATTTGACATCCCCCTGTTTCGGTCTGGCCGCTATGCATAAAATGCATGCAGTTTTAAAACCGTTACTTATTTGTGCGTTTTGGCATAATAATACGCACTTACTCTCGCGTTTGGCGCATATGATCGGCCCAATGCGGCGGTGACCCGGCCTCCCAAGAGAATTTCACCCGGTCAATCAACGCGAAAAGCGGATAGACGCAGCACCAGGCTTCAATTTTCTGAGTGCTCACCGCCGCTGTGCAAGACTCAAATCACATCGCCATGGACCCGTTTGGCCAAGTGCTCCATCTCGCTCCGCGACGCCGCACCGACCAAAACATAGTGCCAATTTGGGTCCTGCCATGACACGGCGGTCAGCCCATCATGGGTGTTGAATTTAAGGGAGGTGACCGCCATTTGTACCGTCGGAGTGAGGTAAAGCGTGACCCGTTGTCCGGACCCAGTCTCATACATGAACTGCGCGGCGGCCCCATACGGCGCCGGCAAGAGCCGCCCGCCCACGAGCGAGAACCCCTCCTGCGTCAGTGTCGGAATGCGCACTTCGGCTCCAAGCCGCTTGGTCAGCCATGTTTTAAGATGATCACGCTCATCGCCCGAAACATCCACCGGATGCAGCACTTCCGCTGTGTAGAGCATATGTGCGGCTGAGGCGGAGGCCAAGAGTTGGCTCTCTGGTACACCGCCCTGTCCGGCAGAGCGCGTCACCCCGCCCCAATAGCCCAGGGCCAATCCGATCCCGAGCAAAGCCACGGCGGCCACGGCCCGTCTCGGCCAAGCGCTGCGCGGGCTGATATCCGGGCTAATGTTCGAGATCATCTTGGCAAAATACGTCGCCTGTGGGCTTGGTACGGCCATATTCAGCGCCTCGTTGAGTGCCATAACCTCGGCCACACGTGCGGCAAGCGCCGGGTTGGCCTCCATGCGTGCCTCAAATGTCCGCATCTCATCTTGTGTCATCTCCCCATCGGCATAGCGATGAAGGGTCGGATCAAAATCCTCCGCATGGGTCATGTCACGCTCCTGAGTTGAACGGGCTGTGGATCTTGTTTAAGGCGATGGCGGGCACGGGCAATGCGCGACATCACGGTGCCAATCGGCACACCCAGGGCCTCGGCAGTCTCCGCATAGCTCAAACCGCCTACGGTGACGAGCAGCAAAGCGTGGCGTTGCTCTTCGGGCAATTGCGCGACACGCGCAAGGGTGCGTCTGGCATCGAGGCGCGCATCCATATGGGTCTCTGACACCGGCAAATCGGAGGTGTCCCCGGCCTCGTCATAGGCAAGGTGAAGATGGGCGCGGTCGCGGTGTAGCCCATTGCGAAACAAATTGAGTGCGATTTTGGCCAGCCACGGCCGTAAGGGCCGATCTGCCGACCAAAGATGGCGTTTGTTCAGCGCCCGTTCGACGCAATCCTGAACCAGATCGTCGGCGCGCGCATGGTCCCGGGTCAGCGCATAGGCATAGCGCCAAATCGCCGGGAGCGCCGCTTCGAGTTCCGCTTTGAACTTCGCCATGAGTGCCTCTTGAAAGCGGCGGGGGACAGCTCCCCCGCCTGACGCATGATCCGGGTCGATCAAACCCGTGTCGGAGGGTGATTACGGCCGGGCAGTGTGCCAAACGCCTTTGACGCCATCCCCGGTCATATCACCCGGCTTCATATCTTTGACCCAAAGATAGAGTGGCTGATCTTTGTAGGCGACTTGTTTCACACCGTCTTTGCGGGTGATCAGGCTGTAGCCCTTCGGCAGATCGGACTCAGATTCTGCGGTGAGGGCGGGCCAGTTTTCGATGCAGCCTTCATAGCAGTTTGAGACGCCTTTTTCATCTTTGTCGAAGGTGTAAAGCGTCATCTTCTGCGCATCCATCAACAAACGTTCGCCATTCAACTCGCCCACCAAAACCGGGTTTTCCGCAAATGCGGGGGCGGTAAGGGCAAAAAGGCTAAGCGCGGTGGCCGTGAGGATCTTCATCATCTTCTGTCTCCCTGACATGAGGTCTGACCATATGCAGACGTGAGAGATACAGGGGCAGTGAGCGTTTTATTCCCGGCCCGATAGCTTTTTGAGAAGAAAATGCAAAAAGCCCCGCAGTTTCCCGCGGGGCTTTCAAAATCAAGCTCGAAAGCGTCGATTAATTGTCGCGCTCTTCGATGATTTCAACGAGGTGCGGGATCGAACGCACCATGCCGCGCACGGAAGGGGTATCTTCCAGCTCACGGGTTTTGTGCATTTTGTTGAGGCCCAAGCCGATCAGCGTTGCGCGCTGAACTTGAGGGCGACGGATCGGGGAGCCGACCTGTTTTACAACGATGGTTTTAGCCATGTGTCTACTCCTTACGCTTCTGCAGCGGTTTCAGTGTCAGCAACCGGTGCATCGTCGCGACGCAGGATTTCTGCAACTTTTTTGCCGCGACGCTGAGCCACGGAGCGCGGGGAAGCCTCAGATTTGAGTCCGTCCAGCGTGGCGCGGATCATGTTGTACGGGTTCTGCGAACCGATCGACTTTGCGACCACGTCCTGAATGCCAAGCATTTCGAACACAGCGCGCATCGGACCACCAGCGATGATACCAGTACCTTGCGGTGCGGTGCGCATCACGACTTTACCAGCGCCATGACGACCATTGGTGTCGTGGTGCAGGGTGCGGCCTTCTTTGAGCGGCACGCGGATCATTTGGCGTTTTGCTTGCTCGGTGGCTTTACGAATGGCCTCAGGGACCTCTTTCGCTTTGCCTTTGCCGAAGCCGACGCGGCCTTTTTGGTCACCAACAACCACGAGAGCTGCAAAGCCGAAACGCTTACCACCCTTCACAGTTTTGGAGACACGGTTGATCGCGACGAGACGATCGGCGAATTCCGGGGTTTCATCGCGGTCGCGACGGTTGTCCCGGCGGTTTTCACGTTCTGCCATTGGCATTCCTTTGAACTGGTGGCGCGTTTAACGCCGTTAATTTCAATCGCGGTGAAGGCCCCACTTGCGTGAGGCCGACCCGGATCATCGGGGGGACACACTGTCCCCCACAGACTTAGTGTTCGCGCAATTTGGTCCGAAAACCGGTATCCACTTTTCGGATCGCGCTCAGTCTTAGAACTTCAGACCACCTTCACGCGCAGCCTCGGCCAGAGCCTTGACTTTGCCGTGAAACAAGAAGCCGCCACGGTCGAAGTAACACACTTCCACACCGGCTTTCTTGGCGCGCTCTGCGATTGCAGCACCGACTTTGGTGGCTGCTTCGACGTTGTTTTTGCCGATGATCCCCAGATCCTTTTCCAAAGAGGAAGCGGAGGCGAGGGTCACGCCTTTGACATCGTCGATCAGCTGAGCGCTGATGTTCTTGTTCGAACGATGGATGGACAAACGGAGTTTGCCAACATTGTTCTTGCGAAGTTTGTTCCGGACGCGCAGGCGGCGCTTCAAGAACAGGTCTCTTTTGCTGTTTGCCATTTTGAGCGTCCTTACTTCTTCTTACCTTCTTTGCGGAAGATATACTCGTCTTTGTACTTGATACCTTTGCCCTTATAGGGCTCCGGTTTACGCCATTCGCGGATATTGGCTGCGACTTGGCCGACGAGCTGCGGATCAGAGCCTTCCACGGTGATCTCTGTCGGTTTCGCGGATGTGACGGTGACGCCAGCCGGAACCTCAAAGTTCACTTCGTGGGAGTAACCCAAGTTCAGTTTCAGGATGTTGCCCTGAAGCTGAGCACGGTAACCAACACCGTTGATTTCAAGTTCTTTCTTGAAACCGACGGAAACGCCAGTGACCATGTTGCCGATCACAGTGCGGGACATGCCCCACTGTTGACGCGCACGCTTGGATTTGCCCCGGGGGGTCACGGTGATGACGTTGCCTTCAATGGTGAGGGTCACGTCGTCCGTGGCGGTGAAGGAGTGAGAGCCTTTCGGGCCCTTCACTTCGATGGTCTGGCCGGACACAGAGGCAGTGACGCCGCTGGGCATTTCGACCGGTTTTTTACCAATACGAGACATCGAGAGACCTCCTTAGAAGACTGTGCAAAGCACTTCGCCGCCAACATTGTTGGCACGAGCGTTTGCATCAGACATCACACCTTTGGGTGTGGAGACAATCGACACGCCCAGGCCCTGACGGACCGATGGGATGTCTTTGACACCGAGGTACACGCGACGGCCGGTTCGAAACCCGTTTCAATTCGCGAATAACAGGAGTGCCTTCGTAATATTTCAGGCTGATTTCGAGGGTCGGGTGACCATTCGCATCAGTGCCTTTCTCATAGCCGCGGATGTAGCCCTCGTCGAGCAGCACGTCCAAGACCCATGCCCGCAGCTTGGAAGCCGGGGTGGAGACAACGGATTTGCCGCGCAGTTGAGAGTTACGGATACGGGTGAGCATATCGCCGATAGGATCGTTCATATCTTATGCCCTCTCTTACCAGCTGGATTTCACGAGACCGGGGATTTGGCCAAACGAGCCAAGTTCCCGCAGCATGATCCGGGAGACCTTCAGCTTACGGTAGTAAGCGTGGGGACGACCGGTCAACTGACAACGGTTATGAAGACGGGTTGCCGAGCTGTTGCGCGGCAGATCTGCAAGTTTCAGGGAGGCGCGGAAACGCTCTTCCATCGGCTTGTCTTGATCGTAAATGACCTCTTTGAGAGCCGCGCGTTTGGAAGCGTATTTTGCCACCAATTTCTCACGCTTGCGCTCACGGGCGATCATGGATTTCTTAGCCATGTTCTCTAACTCCTCGCGCGATCAGCTGTTGAAGGGCATGTTGAACGCTTTCAACAGGCTCTTGGCTTCAGCATCGGTTTTCGCCGTGGTGGCGATGACAATGTCCAGACCCCAGACTTCATCGACTTTGTCGAAGTTGATCTCGGGGAACACGATGTGCTCTTTCATGCCCATGGCATAGTTGCCACGGCCGTCAAAAGATTTACCCGGCACGCCGCGGAAGTCGCGGATACGGGGCATTGCGATCGTGATCAGACGGTCGAGGAATTCGTACATACGGTCGCCACGAAGCGTAACCTTCGCACCAAGCGGCATGTCTTCACGAACGCGGAAACCAGCGATGGATTTCTTGGCTTTCGTGATGAGGGCCTTTTGACCGGCGATGGCAGTGAGATCTTCCTGAGCCGATTTGGCTTTTTTGGAATCACGCACAGCTTCAGCACCGCAACCGATGTTGAGAACGATTTTGTCGAGGCGCGGGATCTGCATGTCGTTTTTGTAGCCGAACTCTTCTTTGAGCGTGGCACGAATGCTGTCCTTGTAAATCGCCTTCAGACGCGGGGTGTAATTTGCTGTATCAAGCATCAGATCACGTCTCCCGTGGTCTTGGCGAAGCGCACTTTTTTGTCGCCTTCGATTTTGAAACCGACGCGGGTGGCTTTGCCGTTGGCATCCAAAAGCGCCAGGTTGGACAGGTCGACCGGCACTGCGATCGGCTTGCGGCCGCCCTGATCGCCCTGAGAGGCGCGGGTGTGACGGATGGCGATGTTCACGCCTTCCACGATGGCTTTGCCTTTGGACGGCAGCACAGTGGTGATTTCACCCTTTTTGCCTTTGTCCTTGCCAGCCAAAACGATAACTTTATCGCCTTTTTTCAACTTAGCAGCCATTAGAGCACCTCCGGAGCGAGCGAGATGATCTTCATGAAGTTTTTCGCACGAAGCTCGCGAACAACTGGGCCAAAGATACGGGTACCGACCGGCTCGTTGTTGTTGTTGAGGATCACGGCAGCATTGCGATCAAAACGGATCGCTGTGCCATCTTCGCGACGGACTTCTTTGGCGGTGCGAACGACGACGGCCTTACGGACGTCCCCTTTTTTCACACGGCCGCGCGGAATGGCTTCTTTCACCGATACAACGATGATGTCACCCACGGACGCGTAACGACGGTGCGAACCGCCGAGGACCTTGATGCACTGAACTCGGCGAGCGCCTGAGTTATCAGCTACATCCAGATTGGTCTGCATCTGGATCATATGGTTTCTCCCGACCTATGGGGGAGGTCTGCAGCGACCTGTTCCCCCAGGGTTTCGATTAAATTAGGACGCTGCCGTCTCAGTGACGATAACTTCCCAACGCTTGGTCTTCGACTTCGGTGCACATTCCTGAATGCGGACTGTTTCACCAACGTTGAATTGGTTGTTCTCATCGTGAGCCCGGTATTTTTTGGACTTACGAATGGTCTTTTTCAGAACCGGGTGTTTGAAGCGACGCTCCACGGACACGGTCACGGTCTGTTCGTTCTGGTTCGAGGTGACAACACCTGTCAGAATACGTTTGGGCATAGGTCAGTCTCCTCTTACTCAGCCGAAGCTGCTTTTTCGTTCAGAATGGTTTTCACAAGAGCGGCCGAACGGCGCGCTTTGCGAATCTGAGCGGTGTTTTCGAGCTGACCCGTGGCCTGCTGAAAGCGCAGGTTGAAGGATTCTTTTTTAAGATTGGCAAGCTCGGTCTTGAGCTCGTCCGGCGTCTTAGCGCGGAGTTCCTGGGCGTTCATAGCCTTATCCTTTGTCTTACATCAGAGAGCGCCACGTTCGTTATGTGGGTGACCCTGAGCCTGATGGGCGAATGTCAAAACACACGAATCCCGAGGACCGGGCACGTGCGATGGGTTCCTATAGGGGAAGCGTGGGAATAGGGCAAGGGAAAGATGGCAAATCCTTGTGTTTCTCGGCGCAGCGCGTAGAACCACCTCAACAGCTATAACCCCTATATCTTGAGGCCCACCATGCCCACCATCGAATCCCTCTTCGTCACCCGGCTCTATCACGCCGCCTTGTCCGAATTTAAGCCCAAGATCGACGCGGACGAATTGGAGCAATCCTGCTACGTCATCGCCGAAGATGACGAGGCGGGTCAGGAATGGTGTGAGGCGAATGAGTATCCGGGCTACACTTCCTATGCCTCTCTCACCGATTTGGCTTGGCGCTTTCCGATCTTCAAGAGCCTCGTGAAAGCCCTCGACAAACATGTCGCGACCTTTGCCAAGGATTTGGAATTCAACCTGGATGAGCGCAAGCTGGTGCTCGAAGATCTCTGGATCAATATCCTGCCCGAAGGTGGCACCCACGGCTCGCATATCCACCCCCACTCGGTGATCTCCGGCACCACCTATGTGGCGATGCCCAAAGGTGCCTCTGCGCTCAAACTCGAAGACCCCCGCCACGCCATGATGATGGCCGCCCCACCGCGCAACAAAGACGCGCGGCGTGAGTTGAAGAGCTTTATCTATATGAAGCCCGAGGTGGGGGATGTGTTGCTCTGGGAAAGCTGGCTGCGCCACGAAGTTCCGATGAATGGCTCGGAGTTTGACCGGATTTCCGTGAGCTTTAATTATCGCTGGGAATAAGCGCTTTCTCAATCCGCTCAAGCCGCTGAACTACGTCGTCCCGGTAATCCCCGGTGGCGGCGTTTGTTTCTTCGGCGTGGGCGTCTTGCATTGAATTCACGATCAGACCGACAACGAGGTTCACCACCGCAAAGGTCGTGATCAAGATGAACGGGACAAAGAACAGCCACGCCAGTGGATGCACCTCCATCACGGGGCGCACAATCCCCATAGACCAGCTTTCCAGCGTCATGATTTGAAACAGGGTATAGGCCGACACGCCGAGATCCCCGAACCATTGCGGAAATGTCGCGGCAAAGAGTTTCGTTGCCATGACGGATGCAATGTAAAAGATCACCCCCATCAGCAAGAACACCGAGGCCATTCCCGGTAGGGCGGAGATAAATCCCTCAACCACGCGGCGCAGCGTGGGTGCGACCGATATGACGCGCAAGAGCCGCAGGATGCGCAGTGCCCTGAGTACCGACAATCCGCCACCCGCAGGCGAAAAGGACACCGCAACAATGATGAAATCAAAGATGTTCCAACCGGAGCGGAAAAACCTCCAGCCGCGCGCATAGATTTTGGCGACCAATTCGACGACGAAAATGCCCAAACAGAGGCCGTCAAGAAGTGTGATGAGCCCCCCTGCGCGTGCCATAAGGGTTTGAGAGGTCTCAAGCCCCAAAATGACGGCATTCGCCAGAATGACCCCAAGGATCAGGTTTCGGGTCAGGGGGCGGTCCAAAACCCGGGCCAATCTCGCGCGCATCTTTAGCTCTCCTTGTGCTTGCCAAGGCATATGTGCACGCGCAGCACGAGAGACAAGCACATGGCAGAGACAAAAGAGGCGGCAAACAAAAACCCCCGCCGATGTCTCGACGGGGGTTTTATATTTTTCAACTGGGGCGCGGCCCGCAGGTTTCTATGAAACCCGCTCCACCGCTTGTGCGTAGGGCACCCACTTTTACCAGTCTTCGCGGACCACGGTGCGGGTTTTGATCGGGAGTTTCATCGCTGCAAGGCGCAGGGCCTCACGCGCGACTTCTTCCGTCACGCCGTCGATTTCGAACATCACGCGGCCGGGTTTGACCTTGCATGCCCAATAATCAACAGAACCTTTACCTTTACCCATACGGACTTCGGTCGGTTTCGAGGTGACCGGCAGATCCGGGAAGATACGGATCCAAACGCGACCCTGACGTTTCATGTGGCGGGTCATCGCACGACGAGCTGCCTCAATCTGACGCGCGGTGACGCGCTCGGGCTGAACGGCTTTGAGGCCGAATGTCCCGAAAGTCAGGTCAGAGCCGCCTTTGGCTTGACCATGGATCCGGCCTTTGTGGGCCTTGCGGAATTTTGTACGCTTTGGCTGAAGCATATCTCAGATCTCCTTAGCGACGGCCGCGGTCGCCGCGAGGCGCCGGACCAGCTTGAGCTTCTTCGGCGCGACGGTCATGAGCCTGCGGGTCATGTTCCATAATCTCGCCTTTGAAGATCCAGGTTTTGATGCCGATGATGCCATAGGCCGTGGAGGCTTCGGCATGAGCGTAATCGATGTCAGCACGCAAAGTGTGCAGCGGCACGCGACCTTCGCGGTACCATTCGGTCCGTGCGATCTCGGCACCACCAAGACGGCCAGCAACGTTCACTTTGATGCCCAAAGCACCCATGCGCATGGCGTTCTGAACCGAACGTTTCATGGCACGACGGAAGGACACACGACGCTCAAGCTGCTGTGCAATCGACTCGGCCACGAGAGCGGCGTCGAGTTCCGGCTTGCGCACTTCAACGATGTTGAGGTGCAGCTCGGATGCGGTCATCGCGGCGATTTTCTTGCGCAGACCTTCGATGTCCGCGCCTTTTTTGCCGATGATGACACCCGGACGGGCGGTGTGGATCGTGACGCGGCACTTGCGGTGCGGACGCTCGATGATCACACGGCTGATGCCGGCTTGTTTGCACTCTTCTTTCACGAACTCGCGGATTTTGAGGTCTTCCAAAAGAAGATTCCCATAATCCTTGGTGTCGGCGTACCAGCGGCTGTCCCAGGTGCGATTGACCTGGAGGCGCATACCGATCGGGTTAACCTTATGACCCATTAGTTTTGCTCCTCAACTTGACGCACCTTGATGGTGATTTCCGCAAACGGCTTCATGATCTTGCCGAACCGACCACGTGCACGCGGACGACCGCGTTTCATGGTGAGGTTTTTGCCAACCCAAGCTTCGGCAACGATGAGTTCATCGACGTCGAGGTTGTGGTTGTTTTCGGCGTTGGCGATCGCGGACTGAAGACATTTCTTCACGTCAGCTGCAATACGCTTGTTGGAGAAGGTGAGGTCCGTAAGGGCCTTGTCCACTTTCTTACCACGGATCATCTGAGCCACGAGGTTCAGTTTCTGCGGCGAAACGCGAAGCATTTTGGTTTTGGCCATTGCTTCGTTGTCAGCCACGCGACGGGGATTTGCTACCTTACCCATGACTTACTTCCGTTTCGCTTTTTTGTCAGCAGCGTGACCGTAATAGGTGCGGGTCGGCGAATACTCACCGAACTTCTGACCAATCATGTCTTCTGTGACGTTGACGGGGATGTGCTTGCGGCCGTTGTACACACCAAAGGTGAGACCAACGAACTGCGGCAGGATGGTGGAACGGCGGGACCAGATCTTGATGACCTCGTTGCGACCGCTCTCGCGAGCTTTTTCGGCCTTTTTGAGGACGTAAGCGTCCACAAACGGGCCTTTCCAGACAGAACGTGCCATATCTTAGCGACCCTTCTTCTTAGCGTGACGCGAGCGGATGATGAGCTTGCTGGACGCCTTGTTCTTGTTGCGCGTTTTCGCGCCTTTGGTCGGTTTGCCCCATGGCGTCACCGGGTGACGACCACCGGAGGTCCGGCCTTCACCACCACCGTGCGGGTGGTCGATCGGGTTCATAACCACACCACGCACAGACGGGCGGATGCCCTTGTGGCGGTTGCGACCGGCTTTACCGAAGTTCTGGTTGGAGTTGTCAGGGTTCGACACGGCACCAACGGTGCACATGCATTCCTGACGGACCAAACGCAATTCGCCAGAAGACAGGCGGATCTGAGCGTAGCCACCGTCACGACCAACGAACTGAGCATAAGTCCCAGCAGCACGCGCGATTTGACCGCCTTTGCCAGCTTTGAGCTCAACGTTGTGAACGATTGTCCCAATCGGGAGACCGGAGAACGGCATAGCGTTGCCCGGCTTCACGTCAGCCTTGGCAGAGGCGATGACTTTGTCGCCCACGGCCAGACGCTGCGGAGCCAGGATGTAAGCCTGTTCGCCGTCTTCATATTTGATAAGCGCGATAAACGCGGTGCGGTTCGGGTCATATTCGATCCGTTCCACAGTCGCTGCGACGTCAAACTTGTTCCGTTTGAAGTCGACGATACGATAGAGACGCTTTGCCCCGCCGCCTTTGCGGCGCATCGTGATCCGTCCGGTGTTGTTCCGACCGCCATTCTTGGTCAAACCCTCAGTGAGGGATTTGACCGGGCGGCCTTTCCAAAGCTCCGAACGGTCGATCAGAACCAACCCACGTTGGCCAGGCGTCGTCGGTTTATACGACTTGAGTGCCATTCTTTCTGTCTTCCGTCTAGCTGAGGCGGATCCTGTAACTGGTCCGCCTGATGTTTAGCCCCCCGAAGGTGGCCATGTTGTAGGCCCCTTCAACCAAATGAGAGGTGCCCGAATTCACAATACCAAGAGGCCTCAGAACGAATCCGAGGCCACGCGATGGGTGCGTTTAGCAAGGATGGATGGGGGTGTCTATAGGGGAGTGAAGTTTTGCCGCGCAGGCTGACGATCCGCGCGAACAGAATAGTTTCAAAATGTGCAATCTAGCCCTTATGCGCATGCTCCAAGGCCACCATGACGCAGGCGGCAAATAGGAACAGAACCACAATTCCGACTAGCCCCTAGTAAGATCAACGACTTCGAAAATTCGATTTAGCTGATCAGAGGTCATGAAGTATCCCCAATCTAAAACCAATTCTCTAAACATCTATGTACTAAAGTAGGCATTCGACAATTGCCTTAGAAGCTTCGCGAGAAACAAAAAGCCCCCCGGCTCTCGCCGAGGGACTTCTTGATTTCAACCTAGTCCTGAAAAATCAGAGACCGGTGGACACGTCGATCGAGTTGCCTTCTTCGAGTGTCACATAGGCTTTTTTGACGTCTTTGCGTTTGCCAAGCATCCCGCGGAAGCGTTTCGTCTTACCTTTGGTGACGACGGTGTTGATGGCTTTCACCTTCACACCGAACAGTTCTTCAACGGCTTTTTTGATCTGCGGTTTGTTGGAGTCGATGGCGACTTCAAAAACAACAGCACCGTTTTCAGAAGCCATCGTGGCTTTCTCAGTGATGATCGGCTTACGGATCACGTCGTAAAGTGCAGCTTTCGTAGTCATTTGAGGCGAGCCTCCAGAGCTTCGACAGCCGAACGCGTGAGCACGAGCGTGTCACGTTTCAGAATGTCGTATACGTTTGCGCCCATCGTCGGGAGAATATCAACACCAGCGATGTTCGCAGCAGCCGCTTTGAAGTTGGCGTCAATCTCAGCACCGTCGATGATCAACACGCGCTTCCAGCCTTGCTCTTTGATCGCTTTGGCGAGGAACGCGGTCTTTGCTTCTGCGAGTTTCGCATCTTCAAGGATCACGAGGTTGCCAGAGCCAGCCTTTGCAGACAGAGCATGCTTGAGCCCGAGTTTACGGAACTTTTTCGTCAGCTCGTGACCGTGCGAACGCGGTGTCGGGCCTTTGTAAATCCCACCTTTACGGAAGATCGGAGCCTTGCGGGAGCCGTGACGTGCGCCACCGGTGCCTTTTTGGCGATAGATCTTCTTGGTCGAGTAGGACACTTCCGAGCGGGTCTTGACCTTGTGAGTGCCGGCCTGCGCGTTGTTACGCTGCCAACGGACCACACGGTGCAGAATGTCGGCACGCGGCTCGAGACCAAACAGGGCCTCATCGAGATCCAAAGTGCCGGCGGAGCCGCCGTCGAGTTTGATCACATCAAGTTTCATGCTTCACCCCCTTCTACTGGTGCTTCTGCAGCAGGAGCTTCAGCGACCGGAGCTTGTGCGGATTTCAGAGCAGCCGGAAGCGGCGCGTTCTCAGGGAACGGCTTTTTCATGGCGTCTTTGACCGTAACCCAGCCACCTTTGGAGCCCGGAACGGCGCCTTTGACCATGATCAAGCCACGGTCAGCGTCGGTGCGAACGACCTGAAGGTTTTGGGTGGTGACGCGGGCAGACCCCATGTGACCGGCCATTTTTTTGCCTTTGAAGACTTTGCCCGGATCCTGACACTGACCCGTGGAGCCGTGCGAACGGTGGGACACGGACACACCGTGCGATGCACGCAGACCGCCAAAGTTGTGGCGTTTCATCGCACCGGCAAAACCTTTACCGATGGATGTCCCGGACACGTCAACGAACTGACCTTCAAAGTAGTGCTCGGCAGAGATTTCTGCGCCGACTTCGATGAGGTTGGCTTCGTCCACGCGGAATTCCGCAACTTTACGCTTCGGAGCCACGTTTGCAGCGGCAAAGTGACCGCGCATCGCAGCGAGGTGCGTTTTGCTTTTGCGTTGCCAGCACCGAGTTGAACAGCTGTGTAGCCGTCCTTATCAACAGTGCGCTGAGCAACAACTTGCAGGTTTTCGAGTTGAAGAACGGTCACAGGGATCTGTTTGCCGTCTTCCATGAACAAGCGGGTCATGCCCACTTTCTTCGCGATGATACCAGAGCGCAACATATCTAGGTGCCCTCCTTAAACTTTGATCTCGACGTCAACACCAGCGGCGAGGTCGAGCTTCATCAGCGCGTCAACGGTCTGGGGCGTCGGATCAACGATGTCGAGAAGACGCTTGTGCGTCCGGATCTCAAACTGATCGCGGGATTTTTTATCGATGTGCGGACCACGGAGAACCGTGAACTTTTCGATTTTGTTCGGAAGCGGGATCGGGCCACGGACAGTCGCGCCGGTGCGCTTTGCCGTGTTTACGATTTCTTGGGTGCTGGAATCGAGCACACGGAAATCAAATGCCTTCAGCCGAATGCGAATATTTTGCGACTGCATAATATAGCCTTTCGCGGCTTAAAGTTGAGAGGTGGAAAACGCACCATTGCGCCGCCACGTCGAACTGAAAAGGGCGAGTCACGACTCACCCTCATCCTTCACACAAAGTGAATTGCTGCCCAATACAGGGCGGATCAGGGCAGATCAATATCTAATCCCGAAAACCGCATGATTTATTAGGCTTCTTGTATCTTTGTCTTTGGAAAAAGGCCCCGCTTTTGCGAGGCCTTTCTATGCGATCAATCACTTGCGTGACTTATGCGATCTTACTCGACGATCTTCGACACAGCTTTGTCAGTGCGTCTCGGGATCGTCTCGCTTACTCGACGATCTTCGACACAACGCCGGAACCGACCGTGCGGCCACCTTCGCGGATGGCGAAGCGCAGGCCTTCTTCCATCGCGATCGGGGCGATCAGTTCAACGTTGAACTTCAAGTTGTCGCCCGGCATCACCATTTCGGTGCCCTCAGGCAAAACAACAGTCCCGGTCACGTCAGTGGTGCGGAAGTAGAACTGCGGACGGTAGTTTGCGAAGAACGGCGTGTGACGGCCACCCTCTTCCTTGGTCAAGATG
>NZ_PYIB01000045.1:0-65529 GCF_009129705.1 Roseobacter sp. TSBP12 | reverse complement strand
GCTCCGGCGACCAAGGCGTTGATCCCGGTCCCGATGATAGCAATGTCTGTGGATGCGGTCATGGATATGTCTCCCGGATCAAGCGGCAGGGATGAGCGCAAGCGCCCGGATCGGCGAGCCGGTGCCCTTGACGATCTTGAGCGGTGCCGTGACAAGGATCGCGCCTTTGGCGGGCAGCTCCTTCAGGTTGGTCAAAGAGGCAAGGCCATAGCGGTTGTGTTTGTGCAGCAGGTTGTGCGCCGGGAACGGAATTTCAAAGCCGCCCGCAGCGCCAGCGTCGGTGCCAATACACTGGGTGCCCCAGCCAAGCGCTTTTTTCTCTTCCATCAGATAGGTGATGAGCTCTGCCGTCGGGCCAGGCGTATGTGGGCCGTTTTCATCTGCGTTGAGGTATTTGTCCTCATCCGTGTTGTATTGATCCCAATCGGTGCGCATCAGCACCCATTCGCCTTCTTTGATCTCACCATGCTCGGCTTCCCACGCCTTCACATGCGCGACGGTCAAAAGGAAATCGGGATTTTCGGCGGCCTCTCGGGAGCAATCAATCACATTGGCCGGAGCGACGAAGTTTTGCGGATTGATGGTGTCGACGGAGCCATCGGGGAAATCTTTGCCGGTGATCCAGTGGTGCGGCGCATCGTAATGGGTGCCGGAATGTTCGCCGAGTTTCAGCCAATTCCAAGCCCAAAACGGACCGCGGTCACCGTATTCGGAGATTTTGTGAATCTCAATTTTGGGTGTGTCGTCGGCGAATTCAGGCGGCAGTTTCAACAGCGGCGTATCTGGGCCGAGCGGGGCGGTGCAATCAACGACTTTGATGGACCCGTTCAGCAGACCAGCTGCGACGTTTGCAAGTGTTTCCTGGGTGGACATATGGGACTCCCTGTTGAGGTGAAGTGTGCTTTTTGATTATTAATATGCAAGTGCATATATAAGTTTTCTTCAAGTACAAAGTTTATTTTGAGATAAAAATCTTTCGCACCGCCGAGGGGGCGCGTGTGGAATCCTGTCCTGAAAAGGCTGTGATTTGTTTTGATCGCACGCTGAAGATGTCGAAAACTGCATGAAAACAAACAGAGTTTTGAGCGCATTCCAACGGGATCGGTTGAGAAGATTTGTCGCGACTGTGGTGGGGTAAACCACTGATTAAAATTTAAACAAACAAAAAAATACGGGTATTTAGAGTGATTTGAGTAGAATCAAACAGAAGGGCGCTCCGGGCATAGAACTGTCTCTCTGTGCAATGACCTTGGATTTAGGGCAAATAAGTTCCGGCGCCTCGCCCGCTGCCTGGCCTCTTGTCTATGGGCGCCGATGCCCGCCTTAGGTCTTTGAACGTCATATCCCACGCGCAAAGATTTACTTGAAGCCTAAAACATCATATGCAACTGTTGCGTCCAAGGGTGCGATGCACCCGCCCAATTTGAGAGGAGGACTATCCATGGCCGACAAAGTTGTTCCCGTCGTCACGCGTTCCACCGAACTGGATGACAGCACATTGCAATCCGGTGAATGCGTTCGCAAATCGGGTGTGAGCCCACAGCACACACCCGCCACCAAAATCTGGTTTGGGCGGGTCAGCAATGAACCCGGTCATCGCTCGCCGCCGCATCACCATGAGGAATGCGAAACCGGGGGCTATGTCCTGAAAGGTCATGGTCGCATCTATTTTGGCGAAGACTACAAAGAATATCTTGATATGTATGAGGGCGATTTCGTGTTTGTGCCGCCCTACATGCCGCATGTCGAAGTCAACATGAGCACCACCGAGGAACTTGTTTGGCTGACCTGTCGGACGCCGGACAATCTCGTCACAAACCTTCCTGATGTGCCCGACGAAGCCCTCGAAGGCTATCGTCGCGCGTAACATTCATCCCCTTGTCGTCTCCGGCGGATCATGCCCCGGAGACGTCCTATGAAAGGATGCTTTATGAAGCTTCTTCGCTATGGGCCGATCGGCTCGGAACGCCCCGCATGTCTGGATGCCGAGGGCCAAATGCGCGACCTCTCCGGTGTTGTCGCAGACATTAATGGCGAGAGCCTGTCACCCGAGGGCCTCGCCAGACTTGCCGCTCTTGATCTGACGGGTTTGCCCGTGGTTGAGGGGGCGCCGCGCCTCGGGTCAGCGATCGCACGACCGGGTAAATTTCTCTGTGTCGGCCTTAACTACGCCGATCACGCCAAGGAAACGGGCAAAGAACCCCCGACTGAACCGATCCTGTTTGCCAAGGCCTCGAACGCGATTTGCGGTCCAAATGATGATGTCGAAATTCCGCGCACGTCCGAAAAGACCGATTGGGAGGTCGAACTGGGCATCGTCATCGGCTCACGCGCAAAATACGTCTCGGAAGCCGAGGCGTTGGAGTATGTTGCAGGCTACACTTTGGTCAATGACGTCTCTGAACGGGCCTTTCAATCCGAGCGCGGCGGGCAATGGGTCAAGGGCAAAAGCCACGACACCTTTGGGCCTGTCGGCCCATGGATGGTCACGAAAGACGAATTTGACGACATTCAGAACATTGATCTTTGGCTCGATGTGGATGGTGAACGCCGTCAGACCGGCAACACCAAGACGATGATCTTTGGGGTGGCACATCTGGTCCATTACATCTCGCAATTCATGACGCTGGAGCCGGGCGACATCATTGCAACCGGCACCCCTCCCGGCGTCGGCTTAGGGATGAAGCCGCCGACTTTCTTGCGTGCCGGACAAGTGGTCACACTCGGCGCGGACGGGCTTGGGGAACAACGCCAACGGATGGTGCAAGCATGAGTATCAATTTCGAGACGGTCAAAAATGCCCTGACGGACTTGTCGGGCAAAACCGCGATTGTAACCGGCGCCGCGCGCGGGCAAGGCGCGATCGAGGCCGAGCTTTTGGCCACGGCTGGGGCCTCTGTGCTATTGTGTGATGTGCTGGAAGAGGACGGTGTGGCTCTGGCGGCGCGCCTAGGTGATGCGGGGCATAATGTGCGCTTCGCGACACTCGATGTGACCTCGGAATCGGCATGGTGCGCGGCCTTGGATCTTGTGCGGGATTGGACCGGGCGGCTTGATATCCTTGTGAACAACGCCGGGATCATCAATCGCAAAATCATCCGGGATATGTCCGTGGATGAATGGCGTAAAGTGATGGATGTGAATGCCACTGGCGCGTTCATCGGTCTCAAACATGCGGCGCCATTCATGGCCGAAACGGGGGGCGGCAGCATCATCAATATTTCGTCCAACAGTGGCTTTTCCGGGCATTACGACCCCGCCTATACGTCGTCAAAATGGGCGCTCCGGGGCCTGACACGTACGGCTGCGATGGAGTTCGCGGACATGGGCATTCGGGTCAATGCCATCTGTCCGGGGCTGATTGTAACGGACCTGAATCGCAGCTCGCCGCACCTTGCACCGATGATCAACCTGACGCCGATGCACCGCTCCGGTGAGGCCGACGAGGTTGCCCAATTGGTGCTGTTTCTCGCCTCCGAGGGGTCGGCTTTCATCACCGGAGAGGACTTTGTGATCGACGGCGGTTTTACCGCCGGGGCCGCGTATCGCCGTGTCGCCAAGGAAACCGGCCTGCTTTAATCCTGCCTGTTTCGACAAGACAAAAGCCCCCGGTCTCTCAGAGATCGGGGGCTTTGCTTTTGCGTTAGCGAATGCCAGCTTCGGCGAGAAGCGGCAGCACTTCATCGCGGAAATAGGGGAATTCCTCAACGTAGTCGACAAAGGACAGGGTGGTGCCCGCAAAGCCAGTGTCATGCAATTTGATGATGCCATCGGCCACTTGGCGCGGGGTCCCGATCAGCGGGAAGCCACCATGGCCAAGCGCCATCACATCGCGGATTTGCGCCAACAAATCATGCGGGAAAGACTGCGCGTGGGCGAACTGAAGATTCACCAGATTGTCGACGGCGGGCCAGTCGATTTCGCTCATGATCTTGTCGTGATAGGCGCGTGCCTCTTCTTCGGTGGGGCGGCAAATCACATGGCTGAACGTCAGCACACCCACATCGCGACCCTTGTCCGTTGCCTTTTGCTTGAGCTCTTTGATCTCATCGACGGAGCGGGTCAGGTCAATGGCCGGGGTGAACAGGTAATTGGCGTTTTGGGTGGCAAATTCACGCCCCAAACCGGAGCCAGCAGCGTTCAGGATTGGCACGCCCCCTTCGATGGGCCAAGGATCCCCCTTGACGCCTTTGAGGGTAAAGGACGCGCCGTCCCAATCAAAATGTTCGTGGCTGGTCCATAGTTTTTGAACGATGTCGAACCATTCCTGAGCGTAGCCATAGCGGGACTCGTGATCGTCGGGCAGTGTGAGCCCAAGCGCCTCATATTCCGGTTTGTTCCAGCCCGCGACAATATTGAGGCCCGCGCGACCCGCACCGATTTGATCCATCGTGGCGATTTGTTTGGCGACGACAACGGGGTGATTGGCCGCTGTGTGAATGGTGGCGAAGACTGAGATGTCTTTGGTGTTTGCCAAAAGTGCCGTGGCCCAGGTCACCGTCTCCAACACGCTGCCGTGGAAATCGGTTTCGCCGCCATAGCCGATCCAGCGGGCAATCGGCAAAATGAAATCCATCCCGGCCTCGTCAAGCATCTTGCCGAGCTTGAGATTGTTCTCCCAGCTGTTCACCCAGCGTTCCGGCGCTTTGCTGACCGTCATCCCAGAGGAGCAGTTGGATGAGAAGGTGCCGAGTTTGAACCCGTCCTTTTGAAACATTTTATTCCTGGTCATGTGCGGTTCTCCATGTTGGTTTTTGAATAGATTTTTGATTTAAAAATTCATTTAAAAAAGACGTTGAGTCAAGATAATTTTGCTGTGAAAACATGTTTAAACCGAAGCCGAAACCGGAGGTCCGCACATGTCGGGAAAAAAGGCCGCGCCAAAAAATATTGACTTCACATGGCACCTTGCCGCCGATGAGCCAGAGGTCGCGGCGACGGAATTTGAATTCGCATTGATGCGCACATTCGAAAGCTTTGGCCGCTGGCAATCTGAGTGTCTGGTCGCCTCTTCGGGCTATGTTGCCAGTGGCCCGGACAACGCGCTGCTCCATGTGATCCGCATGAATGATCGCGCCAAAACGATCAAAGAAATCGCCCGGCTGATGAACCGGGATGACATTCCTAACATTCAGTATTCTATACGGAAAATGGTTTCTGACGGGCTTGTGTCCAAACATGGATCAAGTCGAACAGGGGTCACCTACGCGGCCACGGATCAGGGGCGTGAGATCACTGATAGATACGCAGAGATACGCCGCAGTCAGTTGATTTCAGAGATTGCTGAATTGCCGGAATTCACCGCGCGGATGAAAGACGCGGTGCGGACGCTCAACATTCTTTCGGGACTCTATGAAGAGGCCTCTCGCGTGATCGCGACACATAGGCGCTGATTACGAGAAGCTACGTTAACCTTTGTGGCGAATGTCGAGCATGATGGAAATGCCGCGCGCCGCGTCGGACTCGGATACATCCGTGAACATTTCGTCAATCCAACTGAGATGTTCAGCCGTCATTTCATCCATCAAAGCACGGCCTTTGTCGGTGATCCGCACCAGAAAAGCGCGGCGATCTGATTCGAGAGTTAGCCGCTCCACAAGCTCCTCATTCACCAACCGATCCACCACACCGGTGACATTGCCATTGGACACGACAAGATGCTGCGACAGCTCGCTCATTTTCATGCCCTCCGGTTCCGAATGAAGAGCGGCCAAGACGTCAAAGCGGGGCAGGGTGGTGGCATAGCCTGAGCGAAGGCGCTCACGCAAAGATCCCTCGACGTGGCGCACGGCCTTGAGCATTTGCAACCAAAGCCGGAGCCTTTGACGCGCGAGCATTTCATCCTCAACCAAGTGGGTCTCTTGCGCAGTCATTTTTACCTATCCATTTCGAAGTATCGTACAAAACTTGTTTTAAGTATCAATTTATAGGCGCGCAGGTAAAGTGAAAACCCACATGAAATTCATATGGGTTTTTCTTTATCAGGACTATGCGGCTAACGCTGTTGTAATGTTTTTTAGTTCAGTTTCCGTGGCTTGCCATCGGCATCAATCGCAACAAGCACCACATCAGCACTCATAATGAGGGTGCAATCCGTGTCCGGCTCGGCCCAAGCGGAAAGAAACAGGTTAAAGGAACTGTTGCCGCGTCGTGTCAGGTCGGCATGGATCGCAAATTCCGCGCCAGCGGCGAGGGCGGCGTGAAAGGTCAGCTCTTTGATCGACAGGATCAAGGCATCACCCTGAGAAATTTTACGGCCAGCAAGCCCCGCCGCCACATCCAGCTGACCCATGATCCACGCCCCGGTGACCGCCCCGCGTGGCGTGGCGTGGCTGTGCGGGGCGACAGTGACAAGGGTGGGGGCCGTGTCGGGGCGTTGAAGCGCCTCAGTCATGGGGTGTAATGTCATGGGGAATAACCGCCGTGGCTTCGATCTCGATCTTGGCGGCGTCCTCCATCAAGGCCACGACCTGAACAACGGCCATCGCCGGGAAATGACGTCCAATCACCTCGCGGTAAGCGGCCCCGAACGCCCGCAGGTTGTCGAGATATTCTTCTTTGTTGGTGATGTACCAGGTCAGGCGCACAAGGTGCTCGGGCTTTGCACCGGCCTGTTCCAGCACCGCCACAATGTTTTCGAGCGTCTGGCGGAATTGCCCCAGCATATCCAGATGCACCCACTCTTGCTGGGCGTTCCACCCGATCAGACCGCCCGTGAAAACCATCCGGCCTTCGGCCAAAAGACCGTTGGCATAGCCTTTGGCCGGAACCCAACCGTCGGGCTGGAGGAACATATGAGGTGTGAGAGCTGTCATGGTGCGTCTTTCTTTTAATCTTGGCATTCAATTTTGGGAGGAGGCCGTGAGATAGCGGGACATTTTGGCACGCGGTGTTTCGGGCCAGGGTTCAGAGCCGCCGGTCTTGATGTTGGCGTAAACCACCGTGGCTTTACAGGTGAACCGCAGCGCGCCCTCGCAGGCACAGGTGATCAGGAATGTCGCAGAGGACCGGCCGATCCGTTCGATCTGTAGCGAGAGATCCAACCAATCTTCAAGCTGAGAGGGCGCGTGAAATCGGACCTCGATATTGCCCATCGGCGTGCCGTAGCCCTCAGCGAGGCCAATGGAGGCCCAGCTAAAATCCAACGCATCAGAAAAGAACCGCTCGGTCAGCGAGGAGATCATTTCAAAATAGCGGGGGTAGAACACGATCCCGGCGGCGTCACAGTGATTGAATTCCACCTGACGGCGGATGGAAAAGGTCTCGCTCATGTCTCACCTCCGGACACTGAAATAGATTGTCCAGTGACCATATCCGAGCCCTCAGAGCAGAGCCAGAGAACGGCACGGGCGACATCTTCGGGAGGGACGAGTCTGTGCATAGGGTTGGTCGCCTCCAAAGAGGCGCGGGCCTCTTCGGGGCTGCGCCCGGTTTTTTCGACGATATTGGCGATCGAGCGGTCGGTCATTTCGGTGTCAAGAAACCCCGGACAAATCGCATTGACCGTGATGCCTTTGCGCACAACTTCGAGGGCTACGGATTTGACCATCCCAATCACGCCATGCTTTGCCGCCGCATAGGGCGCGACATAGGGATAGCCTTTGATCCCGGCGGTCGAGGCGATGGCAATGAGGCGGCCCCATGGCTTGCCCTGCATCGCCTTGACCCCTTCGCGCAGCGTCAGAAACGTGCCGGTGAGGTTGACCGTCATCATCCGTTCAAAGGCGGCCAATTCGGTTTTGGCGAACGGTGCACTTTCCGAGGCCCCGGCGTTGGCCACGACAATATCGGGGGCCGCCTTGGCAATGACCGTGGAAATTGCAGCCTCATCGGTGATGTCCGCGACAACTGCCGTGATGTTCGGGTGCCTGGCGGCCACAGCGTCGAGCGGCGCACGACGGCGACCGCAAATCGTGACCTGTGCTCCGGCTTGGGCCAGTTGCATGGCGATGACAGCCCCGACACCGGAGCCGCCTCCCGTCACAAAGGCCGCTTTCCCGTCTAAACTCATGACGCCATCGCTTTCGCGCGTTCGGCCAGAAGATTGGCCTGACGGCGCCCACCTTCATAGGGGGCTGGCCATGGTTGCTCCGTGTCACACAGATCCACGGCCGCATGAAGCGTCCAGTATGGATCGGCAAGATGCGGACGGGCCAAAAGAACAAGATCGGCGCGACCGGCCATTAGGATCGAATTGACATGATCCGGTTCATAAATATTGCCCGCCACCAAAGTCGGCGCGTGGATGTCATTGCGCACCCGATCAGAGAAGGGCACTTGGAACATACGGCCATAGACCGGCTGTTCTTTTTTATCGGTCTGGCCAGAGGAGACGTTGATCGCATCGGCTCCGGCCTCTTTGAACATCTGCGCGATCGCGACGGCCTCTTCGGGGTGAACGCCCGCGTCGCCCATCCAGTCATGGGCCGAAATCCGTACGCTCATCGGTTTGGCTTCGGGCCAATGCGCGCGCATCGCGTGAAAGATTTCAAGCGGGAACCGCATCCGGTTCTCTAGGCTTCCACCATACTCATCAGACCGCTTGTTGGTCACGGGCGAGATGAAGGAGGCCAAAAGATACCCGTGGGCTGCGTGCATTTCGATCATGTCGAAATCGGCCTGTGCTGCGGCTTTCACCGCTGCGACGAATTGGTCTTTGACCTTATCCATGTCAGCGCGATCCATTGCTTTGGGCACGACATTGCCCTCCATCAACGGCAGTGCCGAGGCGGAGAGGAGGTCCCAATTGCCCTCTGTGAGCGGTTGGTCGATCCCATCCCATGCCAGACGGGTGGAGCCTTTGCGACCTGCATGGCCGATTTGCGCACAGATTTTCGCGGGGGTTTCCGCATGCACGAAATCGGTCAGGCGCGACCAAGCAGGGACTTGGTCCGGTCCGATACACGGGCAACCGGGGGTGATGCGTCCCTCCATGGAGACACAAAGCATTTCGGTGAACACCAGCCCGGCCCCACCTTTGGCGCGCTCCGCGTAATGCACAAAATGCCAGTCGGTCGGCATGCCTTCAGAGGCCTTGTATTGTGCCATTGGCGAGACAACGACACGGTTTGTCAGCTCCATCTCACGCAGCTTGAACGGCGCAAACATCGGGCTGCGGCTTGAATTGCTCCCCGCTTTTTTCTGGAACCAGGCTTCGGCCGAGGCCAGCCATTCCGGGTCGCGCAACCGCAGGTTTTCGTGGCTGATCCGTTGCGATCGGGTGAGCAGGGAATAGTTGAACTGCATCATGTCCAAGGTCAGATAGCGTTCGACCTCTTCAAACCATTCCGTCGAATTGCGCGCCGCGGATGTGACGCGCAACACCTGGAGTTTGCGCTCGTCTTGATAGGTTTGTAGCGCGTCCTGCAGCGGTGCGCCGGAGTTGAGTTCATCGGCCAGGGCGATGGCACTTTCCATCCCAAGTTTGCTGCCGGAGCCGATAGAAAAATGCGCTGTGGCGGAGGCATCCCCGAGCAAAACGACATTTTCAAAATACCAGTTTTCGCAAGTGACGCGCGGGAATTGAATCCAGGCCGAACCGCGAATGTGATTGGCATTGGTCATCAAGGCATGGCCACCAAGATGCTTGGCAAAAATCTTCTCGCACAGCGCGATGCTGTCTTGTTGGTTGAGCCTGTCAAAGCCAAAGGCCTTAAAGACCTCGGGGCCGCATTCGACAATGAACGTCGCTGTGTCATCGTCGAATTGATAGGCATGCGCCCAGATCCAGCCGTGTTCGGTTTTCTCAAAAATAAACGTAAAGGCGTCGTCGAATTTCTGATGCGTGCCGAGCCAAACAAAGTGGTTCCGGCGCATGTCGATGTCGGGCTGAAATTTATCCGCATAGATCGTGCGTGTTTTGGAGTTGAGCCCGTCTGCGGCCACCACCAAATCGTGGGCCTCTTTCAAGTCAGCGATCTTTTCGTCGGTGAGGTCGGTCTCGTATTGCAAGGTGACGCCAAGTGCGCGGGCGCGCTCTTGCAGCACCAACAACAGCTTTTTGCGCCCAATGCCACAGAACCCATGACCGCCTGATGTCATCGCCTCGTTGCCACGGACCGTTTTGACATCATCCCAATAGGCAAAGTTGTCGCGGATCATTTTTTCGGAAATCGGGTCGTTGTCCTCAAAATTGGACATGGTCTCATCGGACAGCACAACGCCCCAGCCAAAGGTGTCGTCGAAGCGGTTGCGCTCATAGACCGTGAGATCATGGTTCGGGTCGCGCAGCTTCATCGAAATCGCAAAGTACAGACCGGAGGGGCCACCGCCGAGAATCGCTATCTTCATTGCTGTCATCCTTTGACTTAGGAGGCTGAGGTCTCGCGCCTCCAATATATTTTAAATATAAAGTTAAGTTGAGCACATCTGCCTGTCAACAGGTAAGACATGGGTCAGACGCGCCGAAAGTGTGGCCTGTGAGCATTGATTAAAACATTGAAATTTAATGCTAAATAATTCACTTTCTGATTATATATGGTTTCATTCTCAAAACTATAGGTTCTATCTTTCGAGAATTTCTGCCGATAAAGCGCCCATATCCGACCCGATTCATCCGGTGTTTGACATCGTAATAAATTTTAAACATAAACAATAAGAGAGGGCGCAAATTTGGCGGGCCGCTCATCTTCATACGCGGCGTATGCCCATTGCGACCACCCGACTGAAAGGAATCCCTATGCCCTTTATGATTTCAAAGCCGATGCGTTTTGGTGACTGCGACCTCACCGGCATCGCCTATCACCCGGCCTATCTGTCCATGTTGGTCGATGTGAATGAGGCCATGTTCGCCTCTTTCGGGGTCACATGGAAGGATCTGATGTTTGACCGCCATTTGGGTCTGCCCAGTGTCAAAATGACCATCGAATTTAAAAAACCTGCGGTGTACGGGGATGTGCTCGATTTCAATGTGCATGTGCGCAAGATCGGCAAATCCTCTCTTGATTTATATACGGTGGTGACGGTCGGAGAGGACGTGATCTGGACCATCGAGCAACTCATCGTCATGACCTCGACCAAGGATCATAAATCCCATCCCTGGCCCGACGATTGCCGCGCCGGGTTGGAGAGATATCTTCACCCCGAACTGGCGGCATAAACAACGGCGTTTGCCGTCTTCCTGCTCCATTTGCGCCGCGTCTCACGCGTGTAAGCGCCAGTTGAACTGCGCTCCTATTGGCTCTGGGGGCGGTGCATCTGCAATTGGCAGTATGGCCGAAATACCCGGCGTTTTTTAGGGAAAGCGTCAGCGGCCCAGAAATGACGTTGATCTCCCGGTGGATAGTTGATTCCGACCAATCCGGAACACGGGCCATCGCGTCGACAGGGACCTTCGGGTGTCTCCAGCGTTCCGTTTTGCGTCGCTTGGAGATACTCAGTTGCGTATAAACGGCTCCCATGGCACATTTTCCTCATTAGATAACTCATTGTTTTCTAATAGGAGTCGCACTTGAAGGTAGCGCACACACTCGGCGAAATAAAATTCCTATAAGGATAGTTATGTTTTATTCGATGAGATTAAAACTCATACACTCCCTAATGTTGGGGGTGTGACGTCGCGAAACCGTTGCATTCGGTGAAAGGCCGCATCGTCGACGTCACATGCGCAACCTTACAAAGTGGCAAGGAATGCATCGATGCCAGCCTGGGCTACGGCGCGGTCCTGATCCGGAGTCCCAGAGGAGACACCGATTCCGCCGACAACCTCTCCCTCGACAATGACAGGCAGGCCGCCACCCACCACCATAAGGCGGCCACCGATGGCGGAACCGATGCCGTAGGCCGGCGATCCCGGCTGGCTTGCAACGCCATATTCATGTGTGGCTTTCTTGGCGCCCGAGGCCGTGTAGCTTTTGTCGATGGCGATGATCGACGACGTCACCTTGCCACCGTCCATCCGCTCAAAGGCGATCAGATTGCCGCCCTCATCGGTGATTGCGATACACATAGGCACGCCGATCACCTCGGCTTTTTCCCGCGCCCCGGCGATCAGGACGCGGGCGTCCTGAATGTCCAGTCTCTTGATCGTCAGCATGTTGTATCCTTCCTTGATTTTGCGCCCACCGTCACAGGGCGTTCTTCACACGGCGGCGGGCCGCGTGGAGAAGCGGCTCCGTATAGCCCGAAGGTTGGTTGACTCCGTCAAAGACCAGCGCTCGTGCGACATTAAAGGCTTCGCCCGCGAAACCGGGGGCCATCGGGGTGTACTGTGCATCACCGGCGTTTTGCGCATCGACCTTTGGAGCCATGCAGCGGAACGCAGCTTCGATGTCATCCTTCGAACACAGGCCATGCAACAGCCAGTTGGCCAGATACTGTGAGGAAATCCGCAATGTCGCACGGTCTTCCATCAGAGCCACATCATTGATGTCAGGTACTTTCGAACACCCAACACCCTGATCGACCCAGCGCACCACGTAGCCCAGAATGGACTGACATGCGTTCTCAAGCTCGTGCCGGATTTCGGCCTGTGACAGGTTGCGCCCGTGCATGATCGGCGGCATCAGCAAAGCCTCGCGGCGCGCGCGCGGACGATCCGCGATCTCGCTCTGAACGGCGCTGACATCGACCTCGTGGTAATGCGTGGCGTGCAGCACTGCGGCGGTCGGAGACGGCACCCAGGCCGTGTTGGCCCCGGCCTTCGGATGCGCAATCTTGGCGGCGAGCATCTCGGCCATCTCATCGGGTTTGGCCCACATGCCCTTGCCGATCTGCGCCTGACCTTTCATGCCACATGCGAGGCCGGTATCGACATTGCCGTTCTCATAGGCCGAAAGCCATGCGGACCCGGCCATCTCGCCGCGCGGGATCACGGGACCGGCCTGCATCGAAGTGTGAATTTCGTCGCCAGTGCGGTCGAGAAACCCGGTGTTGATGAACACGCAGCGATTTTTCACCGCCGCGATACAGGCGGCCAGATTGGCCGACGTCCGACGCTCTTCATCCATGATGCCAAGCTTCACGGTGTTTTCAGGCAGGCCCAGCAGAGCTTCGACCCGGCTGTAAAGCGTGTTGGCAAAAGCCACCTCTTCGGGCCCATGCATTTTCGGTTTGACAACATAGACCGAGCCTTTGCGCGAATTGCGCGGACCATCCGTCTTGGCCAGATCGTGCATGGCGCAGGCCACCGTCACGACGGCGTCCATGATGCCTTCCGGCGTGTCCTGACCGTCGATGCGGACCGCGTCGGTCAGCATCAGGTGGCCGACATTGCGCACCAGCATGAGGGCACGTCCGGGGTGGGTGACGGAACCGCCGTCCGGCGCATGATAGGTGACATCGGGGGCAAGCGCCCGCGTCATCGGCTGCCCTCCCTTGTCGAAGCTCTCGGTCAATGTGCCAGTCATCAGACCCAGCCAATTCCGGTACACCGCACATTTGTCCTCGGCATCGACCGCGGCGACGGAATCTTCACAGTCCTGAATGGCCGTCAGCGCGGCTTCGATGCGGACATCGGCGATGCCGGCGGGATCGGTTTTGCCGATCAGACTGTCGCGGTTGATCACGACCTCAATCAACAGCCCGTTGGCGGTGAGGAGAATATTGCCCGTGTCCCGATAGCCCGCGAACTGAGCGGGATCGGCAAGCGTCACATCCATGCCACCTGCGGCGACGAGCAAAGCCCCCTCCGACACCGTGAACCCGGTGACATCGGCCCAGCTCTGTCCGCTCAGCGGGGTCACCTTGTCGAGATGTGCCCGTGCCCAGGCAATCACCTGAGCGCCGCGTGCCGGATCATATCCGCGGCCGCTTGCCTTGCCGGGGATGGCATCCGTGCCGTAGAGCGCGTCATAAAGCGAGCCCCAGCGCGCATTCGCCGCATTCAGGGCAAAGCGCGCGTTCATCACGGGCACCACAAGTTGGGGTCCGGCGACGGCGGCAATTTCATCATCGACGTTCTGCGTTTCGACAGCGAAAGGGGCCGGTTCCGGTTGCAGATAGCCGATCTCCGACAGGAACGCGCGATACGCCGTGCCATCGCCCAACGTATTGGCCGCGTGCCACGCGTCAATCTCGGTCTGCAACCTGTCGCGGGTCTCAAGCAACATACGGTTCACAGGCATCAGGTCTTTCAGCAATGCGGCATAGCCGGACCAGAACGCATCCGCAGACACGCCGAGAACGAGAACCTCGGTTTCGATGAAGGTGGCAAGCGGTTCGGCCACGTCCAGCCCGTGGCGAGCAACGTATGATGTCATGTCAAATCTCCTTCTTGTCTTTTGATGTACGCGCTTTCCCCGACGGCAGATATTGTTTAGAAAGAGTTTTCCACGATATGGAAAACAAGGATCGCAGTGACAGATATGGCGAGCGAAAAAACAGGGGGTGTCCAGGCGGTTTCGCGGGCTCTGGGGCTTTTGAAACGGCTTGGGGCAGCGACCGAGGGACAAAGGGTGTCAGACCTCGCAGTACAAGCCGGGTTGGCCGTCTCAACCACTCACCGGCTTTTGACAACCTTGGAACATTCGGGCTTTGCCCATTTCGAGCCAACCACGTCGAAATGGCATGTAGGCCATGAAGCCTTTGCGGTGGGCGCCAGTTATGTCCAGAAGAGAAGCTATGTGGCCCCGGCGCTGACCTATCTGCGACGGCTGCGTGACGAAACGCGGGAAACCGCCAATCTCGGGCATCTCGACGACGGGCATCTGGTGACGCTGAGCCAGGTGGAGAGCCGCGAGATCATGCGGGCAATTTCTCCCCCCGGCGGACGGTGCCCGCGACCTGCTCGGCGATGGGGAAAGCGCTTTTGGCGACTTGGCCCGATGCCCAGATCGCCGAATTTTGCGACCGGCACGGGTTCCCCACAATGACGCCGCGTTCGGTTGACGGCCTGTCGGCTCTGATGGATCAGATCACACACATCCGGGCACAGGGTTACGCCGTGGACAATGAAGAACATGCGCGCGGCCTGCGCTGCCTCGCGGCCCCTGTCTGGGGCCCGGATGGCGATGCGGTCTGCGCCATTTCCGTGTCAGCGATGATGATGCGTCTGACTGGCGAGATGACGGAGGTCGTCGCCCGAAGAGTCGTGACGGCGGCCAGCGAATTGACCGAAAAAATTGGCGGAAAACGTGCAAAATGGCCCCTGCCCACCCGAGACGTGATCAATGAATTGCCACGCGTGCTCCTGCGGGACAGGATGTGTATCGCGAGTGAACCCGCGCCTCGGTTCGAAATCTATCAGGTTCCAAGTCAACAAGAGCTTTTCATCGGAATACGCAAACATCCTCCGATGGCTGTCACTTAACTTTTGCTTGACGGACCATGTGACCGCCAATTAAGACAACCCCAATGACACACCTTGCCAGGAGGGCGCACATGACTATCGCTGATCGCTACCTCCCGGGGATCTCCGGTTTCGGAGACGCCTTTATCTGACGCTTCTGTGGCGCTTTCGCCCAAAGGTACAGATTTACTGGTCCGCGCTGGACCCCACTTTCCAAACAATTTGCAAGGCACAGCCCGTAAGGTTGTGAGACTGTCATGTTCCATTTTTCTGCTCACGGCGCATTTGCGCGTGTTTTCTCGTTCACCTTCCGCCTTTGGATGCGGCAAAGGGGAAAGGTCGTCGCCATTTTGGCGCTGGTCCTGGTCTCATCTGCTGCCGATCTGTCCGTACCGGTTTTTACAGGGCGCCTCGTCGATGCGGTTGCCGGGGCAGACACGCCATGGCCTGCCTTTGCGGCATTGTTGGCCTTTGGTGCCCTGTCGATTGCGGCCAAAATCCTAAGCTATTTTTGCATCATCGACCTGACCATCCCCTCCATGCGCGCGGCCGAAGCCGAGGCGTTCGCCCATGTTCAACGGCTCCCCGCCGACTGGCACGCAAACGCCTTTGCCGGATCGACCGTGCGTAAAATCACGCGTGGGGCCTGGGCTTTGGATGAAATGGCGGACTTGCTGTTGTTGGCCCTGTTGCCCTCGGTGTTGATCCTTTTGGGCACCATCGGCACGCTGACGGCGTTTCGCTGGGAGGTCGGGCTCGTCGCCGGGATCGGCGCACTGGTGTTTTTGGCTCTTTCGATGTCGTTGACGTTATTCTGGGTGGCGCCCGCGGCCCGTTTGGCCAACGCCCAAGACAGCCGGGTCTCCGGCGCGCTGGCCGATGCGATCACCTCCAACGGCGTCGTGCGCGCCCACGCAGGCGAGCTGCGCGAAGACACCCGGTTGGGATTTGTTCTGGACAAATGGGCGCATCGCAGCCGGCGCACATGGCGGCGCGGCACCTTTTCAGGCCTGTCCCAGGACATGACGATCTGGGCCTTGCGGGCAACCGTTCTGGGCGGGGCGCTTTTCGCCTATAGCCGCGATCTGGCCAATGCTGGCGAAATCGCCTTTGTGGTCTCGGCGCTTGGGATGCTCGACGGCTATTTGCGCCAGATGGGCAACCATGTGCGCGGGCTGCAAAAGGCCGTCAACGATGCCGAGGAACTGGTGGCGCTGATGGCCGCCACCCCGGAAACCTCTATCGCCAAACGGCCCGAAGCCGCCTTGCCGCCGCGTGCTGCGGCACTGGCGTTCAACCGCGTGGATTATGGCTACGACGGGGCTGCAACGCCGCTTTTTACCAATCTGGACGTCGCCATTCCAGAGGGCCAGAAAGTCGGACTGGTTGGGCGATCTGGCTCGGGCAAAACCACCTTCGTGAAACTGATCCAGCGGATTCACGAGATCAACGACGGTGTGATCACACTGGGCGGCGTCGACATCGCGCGCGTTCCCTTGGAGGTATTGCGCCAACATATCGCGCTTGTCCCGCAAGAGCCTGTGTTGTTTCACCGCTCCTTGGCCGAGAACATCGCCTACGCCCGTCCCGGCGCGTCGATGCAGGATGTCCGGGACGCCGCCGAACGCGCGGGGGCACTCGATTTTATCAAGCGGCTGCCCAAAGGCTTTGGTACGGAGGTGGGTGAGCGCGGTGTCAAACTGTCGGGAGGGGAGCGTCAACGGGTCGCCATCGCGCGGGCTTTCCTGTCGAATGCGCCGGTCCTGATCATGGATGAGGCAACATCTTCGCTCGACTCAGAGGCCGAGGCCAAGGTGGCGCAGGCCGCAGAGCGGCTGATGGAGGGGCGCACCACTTTGGTGATCGCCCACCGTTTGGCGACGGTGGAGCGGATGGACCGCATTTTGGTCTTTGATCGTGGGCGGATTGTTGAAGATGGCACACCGCCGGACCTCATGGCACATGAGGGCGGTCTCTACCGTGCCCTGCGCGCCCGGCAAATGCTGGCCGGATAACGCTTCGGTCAGTCTGAATTGCATTTCAGGCTGACCGCATCATTGCGCCTGTGGGGTCAACGGAGCAGCCATTCCAAAACAGCCCTCGCAAAGCGCTGGACCGGGAACCGGGCGCGATGCCCCTGCCCCTACAGAGGAAGCTGCGTCGTGTATTTCAACTCATCGAGTAACACAGAGCTCTGGATTTCCTGAAGCCCGGGAAGCAGCACGAGCTGGTTTTGCAGCAGGGCATGGAAGTGATCCATGTCGCGCACCACCACGCGCACGTTGAAATCGTAGTCCCCCAGCATGAGTTGAACCACCTGCACTTCGGGGATGCGCAGCACGGCCTGTTGGAACTGTTCAAAGGACGTGCGACCGTGAGACGTCAACTTGATGCGTACCAGCACGATTGCGTTGAACCCGAGTTTCTTTCGATCGAGAAGGACCGTCTTGCCAAGAATGATCCCGTTTTCAACAAGCCGGGAAACGCGCCGTGAACAGGGCGACTGAGACAGGCCGACCCGGTCGGCGATCTCTGTGACCGAAAGCGTCCCATCCGCCTGCATGACGCGCAGGATACGCCGGTCGGCCTCATCAATCTCGTGCATAAAAACCTCCTTCATTCACCATATCTAGCTAAATCATGCCAAAATAGGCGGGTTTATCGATTATAGAGCAAGATGCATTCCGTAAATATTGCATAAAATCATCATATTGGGAGAGGTTGATCGCAATGCAGATTTTGCCTCAACGAGGGCAGACAGCCTTGGGGGGATGACAATGAACACTGCGCACGCCAAAGCGCCGAGACGTCATATAACGGGTCTCCTTCTGATGATGGCGGGGGTGGCCTGTCTGAGCGCCAATGATGCAATCGCAAAGGCGCTGACCTCCGGCTATTCCCCCCTGCAAATCCTTTTTCTGCGCAACGTGATCGCCTTGCCGTTCACTGTGGTCATCGCGGTGGTCATGGGTGGCCCATCGGCCCTGCGGTCGCACCGGCCCGTTGCACATTTGCTGCGCGGCGCGCTTTGGGTGTCTGCCACGATGATGTTTTTCACAAGCTTCATCCATCTCGCTCTGGCCGAGGCCACGGCGCTGATCTTTGTCGCGCCCTTCTTTATCACCCTGATTTCGGCGCTTTTCCTTGGGGAGAAGGTCGGGTGGCGGCGCTGGCTGGCCGTATTGGCGGGGTTTTTCGGGGTTCTCGTGATCATCCGCCCGGGCGGGGCGACCTTTCAATGGATCTCTTTGCTCCCTGTCGCGACGGCGCTTGTCTACGCATTGCTCATGCTCAGTGCCCGCTGGGTCGATGCGCGCGAAAGTGTGTGGACGCTGCTCGTCTACCTGACCGGCGCGGGGGCGTTGTTGAGCGCGCTGATCGTCCCTCTCGGCTGGGTGCCGATACGGTCCGGGGACCTCTGGTTGTTCGCGGGCATCGCCACTTTCGGCACTGCGGGGATGACGATGATGACACAGGCCTTTCGCCTTGCTCCGGCCGTTGTCGTGGCACCGCTGGACTACACCGGCCTGCTCTGGGCCACGCTCTTCGGTTGGCTCATCTGGCAAGAGCGCTTGGACATGATGACAATCGTCGGTGCGGCAATCATCGTCACGAGCGGCGTGGACACGATCTTGCGGGAGAGAAGGCAGGGTAGCGGCCGAACACGGATATTGATGCAAAAAGAGAATGTGGCAGATGACTGGGAAGATTAGACTGACAAAGGGCAGATGTGAGTGCGGTGCTGTGGCCTTTGAGGTGACCCACATCCGAGAGACCGTCACGGTTTGCCATTGCAGCCAGTGCCGCCGGACGAGCGGTCACCTCTGGGCCTCGACACACGCCCGGTTTGACGATCTCACCTTCACGCAAGACGCGGGCCTTCACTGGTACGCGTCATCAGAGACAGCAAAGCGCGGGTTCTGCACCAGATGCGGTTCCAGCCTCTTTTACCGCATGAACGACGAAAGCGGTATTGGGCCCCATCGGAAGGTTTCTTCGTAGAACCACGCTAAGGAAGAACGAAGCATAAACATGGCTTATGGCGTGGTGTTTCTGATCACCTTGTAAGCTGTTGATCTGCCTATGCCGAGGTGTTTTGCGGCCTGGGCGACGGATTTTCCGGCGCTGACGAGATCTTGAAGGGCTGAGATTGTCTCGGGCTGCAATGGCGGCCGCCCCGGGGTGCGGCCATGCTTTCGAGCGTTGATCAGGCCGTCTTTGGTGCGCTCTGAGATCAGGCGGCGCTCGAAATGCGCAATGGCCCCGAAGACGTGGAATACGAGTTCGCCAGCGGCGGATGTCGTGTCGATCCGCTCCTCAAGGCTGATCAGATTGATCTCTCTGGCCTTGAGGTCATCGACGGATTCCAGAAGCTCTTTGAGCGAGCGGCCCAAGCGATCTAGGCGGATGACAGCGAGAGTATCGTTGGGCCTGGCCTGATCAAGCAAGGCCGCCAGACCGGGCCGGTTGAACGTCTTGCCGGAGATCACGTCTTCGAACACGCGAATGGCACCGTGTTGCAGCAGTCGGTCTTTTTGGCCGGACAGGTCTTGGTCGGCGGTTGAGACCCTTGCGTATCCGAGGATGTCGCCGGTGCGTGGCATGGTGTCTCCAAAACGACCGTTTTGTAGCCTGACTTCACGTGATCGCTGTGATCCTGAATTGGCGCAGCAAATCTGTCTTTTTATTGGTCTCTATAATATTCGAGGTCTTCAAACTTGCAACTACGTTTTGAGGACACTTTATGGCCCGCCGACTACTTTCTTCCCGCGCGCATGCAGACCTCTTCGAGGTGCTGACGGATCCTGATGCTTTGATCCGCCATTATCTGCTGAGCCGGGACGACATTGACCTGATCCGTACCCGACGTCGCGCCGAAAACCTCCTTGGTGTCGCGGTGCATATTTGGGGTCTGATGCCGGAGAGTGCAGAATACTACGCTCTAAGGTGGTTTGATCATCTTTTGGGCCACCTGTATTCGCCAGTGAGCAGGATGTGGGCCCATCCGAGGGGTGAGATATGCGCTAGCAGGTCGGGTGAGCAATCCAACCCATTACGGCGGCGGATGGCGACAGCCTGACCGAGGTGCTTGGTGTTCCAGTAGATAATGATGGTGGTGAGCAGGTTCAGCCCGGCCATCCTGAAATGTTGGCCTTCGGTTGTCCGGTCGCGAATTTCACCTTGGCGGCCAATACGCAGCGCATTCTTGAGGGCGTGATGGGCTTCGCCCTTGTTCAGGCCGATCTGGGCGCGACCCGCTATGACCGATGCCCCAAGGTGTTCCTCTCAGCCATCGCCCTCGCGGCTCTCGTCATCTATTGGTTATGAATCCTGACCCTAGAAAAGGTCGCAGTGGCACTAGATGTCGATGCAGTGGAGTTGCTGCGTCCGTTGATCGACTAAATTATTGCGATCCAAACCTTTCATGGAATCCAAGCACACACGCAAAGGACCGTTTATTCCCCGCAATAATTGTCACACGCCTCAACACCCTCTGCGACCACATCGAGAAGGGCGTCCACGTCATTCAAAAGAGCTGTAATACGCGGACTGCTGATACGGTAGCGGATGAAGCGTCCATCGCGGTCGCTGGCGACAAGCCCACAATCCAAAAGACATCGGAGATGGTTGGAGACGTTTGATTGCGATAATTCCGTGCGCGTCACGATCTCGTGAACGGCCAACGGCGCTTCGCACAAGGCGTCCAGAATCGCGAGACGGCTTGGGTCCGCAAAGCCGCGAAACAGCTTCGCTCTTCGCTCGATGGCGGTGGCCCCGGTGTTGCGGTCGGCGACAACCTGGTCCATATCATTCCTCACTGATATGTTTGAACTTGATCCACTTTAGCAGGAGTATTGCACCGATGGCCAACACCGAAAGCACCCGATCGACAGCAGATACGTCGCCCGTCCGTTACCGGGTTTCCGGAATGGATTGCGCCAAGGATGCCGCCCAGATCGAGCGGGCGGCGCAGTCTGCGGGTGTCGCGCCCGACGCAGTGAAAGTATCAGCGGCGACCCATATCATGACTCTGAAAGTCCCTGAAGCAAGCCTGCCGGAGATTGAAAAAGCCGTTGAGACAACGGGATATGGGTTCGACCGCATCGAGAGCGACGAGGACCTTCAGCAAAGTGCGGCCCATCAGGACCCGGGCTACCGCCGCGCGCTCTGGATCGTCGTGATTCTAAATGTCGGTTACGGCGTTCTGGAAATGATTGGTGGGTTTATTGCCGGGTCACAGGCGGTGAAGGCCGACGCGCTGGATTTCATCGGCGATGGCGCGATCACTTTCTTGGGGCTTCTTGCCATCGGATGGAGCCTTCTCTGGCGGGCACGCTCTGCCCTGATCCAGGGCATCTTTCTCGGCCTGCTTGGCCTTGGGGTCTTTAGCACGACCATCATAAGGGCATTCGAGCCGACAACCCCAGACGCCACATTGATGGGGATTCTGGGCCTGATTGCTCTTGTGATAAATGTCATCTCCGTGCTGCCGTTGTTGCGGTACCGCAAGGGCGATGCGAACATGCGCGCTGTCTGGCTTTTCTCGCGTAACGACGCCATCGGCAACGCCGCAGTCGTTATCGCCGCTGGGCTAGTGGTTTGGCTGGGCAGCGCTTGGCCCGATCTTATCGTCGCCTTCGGGATCGCCGGACTGTTCCTGCACTCGTCATGGGCGATCATCCGCGACGCGCGGGCCGATCTGAAGGCGGTGGCATGAACAGCCGCGTTCTCGGTGGGCTTTGCGCCATCGCCGCGTTTGGTGTTGATCAGGGCACCAAGGCTCTTGCCCTGAACTCCCCGGCGCTTGAGAACGGGGTCGAGGTTCTGCCCTTTCTCAACCTCGTGCGGGTTTTGAACGATGGGGTCAGCTTCGGTATGCTCGGCGGGGTCGTACCCTGGTGGGGTCTGGTCGCACTTGCTGCCGTGGTCGTGGCATGGCTGCTGATCTGGCTGTGGAAGGCTCCGGACAGGCTGACAGGTGCGGCGCTCGGTCTGATCATCGGAGGCGCGCTTGGCAATATCCTTGATCGTCTGCGCTATCAGGCGGTCCCTGACTTTCTGGATTTTCATTTCGGAACATACCACTGGCCGTCCTTCAACCTCGCTGACGTGGCGATTTTCTGTGGGGTGGCACTGCTGTTCTGGGACGGCTTTCGCGCGACGAAAGGTAAGCCGGGACATCAGGTACAAGACCAACGCGAGGGAAATATCACGGGGAGATAAACGATGTCCGGCATACCATCCGCAAAGGGCTTCGACAGCACGTTCGCCCAACTGCGCAACCCAAGGCCCGCACAAGACATGCCATCCAAAAGGAGAAATGCGATGCACATAACGCGCCGCCAAATTTTGACCGCCGTCGCTGGCATTGCCAGCGCCGCGCCGCTTGCGGCATTTGCGCAAGTTGCACCAACAATCCACGTTCTCAAAGACCCTAATTGCGGCTGCTGTCGCGCCTGGGTCGCCATTCTTAGGCAGGAGGGCTTTCGCGTCACCGAGGAGCGGAGCTTTGGGACTCTTATGATGCGTCACAAGCTGGACAACGGCATCCCGCAAAGAATGATATCGTGCCACACGGGCGAGATTGAGGGTTACATGATCGAAGGGCACGTGCCGGTCGCCGACATCCGCCGCCTGTTGGCTGAACGGCCAGATGCTGTCGGTCTCGCTGTTCCTGGCATGCCCTATGGGTCGCCTGGAATGGGCCCAGAAGATCAGCGTGAAGCTTATGATGTGTTCTTGATCCGCCGGGATGGTAGCAGCGAGGTCTTTACGAGCTATTCCGCAGCTTAGGGTCAGGATTCATAACCAGTAGATGACGAGGGCGGCGAGGGCGATCGCCGAAAGGAAGACCTTCGGGCACCGGTCATATCGGGTGGCGACACGCCTCCAGTCTTTGAGTCTTCCGAACATGATCTCGATGCGATTGCGCCGCTTGTATCGGCGCTTATCGTATTTGACCGGTGTCTTGCGTTTCTTCCGGCCTGGGATACAGGCGCGTATCCCCTTGTCCTGCAAAGCTTCTCTGAACCAGTCAGCATCGTAGCCCCGATCCCCGAGCAGTCATTTGACGTTTGGCAGGCCGCTGAGCAATGCGCGTGCGCCGATGTAATCGCTGACCTGTCCGGCGGTGACGAACAGGTCGATCGGTCGTCCCTGACTGTCGCAGATGGCATGCAGCTTGGTGTTCATGCCGCCTTTGGTTCGACCGATCAGACGACCACGCCCCCCTTTTTCGCGGCCATGCTGGTCGCCGTTCGATGGGCCTTGAGATATGTCGCGTCGATCATCACGGTCTTCTCTTCGCCGTGCTCAGCGGCCAGACCTGCCATCATCCGGGCGAAGATGCCTTTCTCGCTCCACCGCTTCCACCGGCTGTAGAGCGTTCTCTGATTGCGGCCTCGTCAAGCGTGGGGTTGTGTCCGTCCGGGGTCATGGTTCTCTCCGAGGTCGCATTGAGCGCCTCATGATGGTTTTCGGCGGTGGATCGTCTCCAATGTCTTGTGCGGGGTGTGGCGCCTAGCCATCCCATGCTCTACAGCGAGATCGATCAACCTCCGTCCCGTTGGGACTGCGCTCCCCGCTTCAGGGGCGGGAACTCAGATCAGGCGGTGGCCTCATTTGTCCATTGATAGTCGGTTCCATTTTTCCAGATCGTCAGCATCAGCACGGCGATTTTGCGGGCCGTCGCGACCGCCGCCTTGCGGAAGCCGCGACGGCCGGCCAGTCGCACGGCCCAGCTTTTGAGCCGCGAGAAACGTTTCACCTGGTGGATCACGGATGACGCCGCCTCGAAGAGTAGCCCGCGCATTGCACCGTCACCGCATTTCGAAACGCGGCCCGACCAATCCATCTCGCCAGACTGATGCCGCTTTGGCGTCAACCCAAGAAAAGCGCCCACATCCGATGTCCGGCTGAACCGAGCGGGGTCATCAACCAAGGCTATGAAGCTGAGCGCGTTGACCGGACCAACACCGGGGATTGTCATCAGGCGTCGCGCGCTCGCAGCGCTTCCACGCACGCCCCTCGAAGCGATGGAATTCCTTAAGTTTGAGCCGATCGGGTCGCACCCATTGGAAGATCGGCCATTGAATATTATCGAGCAAGTGAATCAGACCTTCACCTATCTTGCTGCGGTGAAGGCGGCTGATCTTTTGATGCAATGGCATCCAGAAGCGGAAGGGTTCAGGCTCGCACCTGGAGCGCACGCACCAAAAGGGACGCTCGATGTGGAAAGCCTCGCACCCGGTATTGTCGGTGCTGAGACGTTCGCTGCTGTGCGCCCCGAAAACAACCGTAAGCTCGCCAATGATCTGACGAAGTTGGCTGGTCGCACTGAACATCATCGCTACGTATTTTTCATATCGCCCGCGTTTCCCAGAACGGAACGTTTGCCGGAAAAAGAGCGGAACAGTGTGAAGGTTTATTCCATAGCATTTAATGCATGATGGCATGCAATGCGCCTTTCATGCTTTAGTCTATACTTCAGATTTCACGCTCATAACCTCGCTCAGGTGAGAGAATTTGCTCATTCAGCCGTTCCTTTTCGACCACATATCGCAATGTCGCCCCTCGATCCGACTGTCGGCTCATCTGTTCTGCGAGGGCAGGCAATCCTGATGCCTGATCCTTCCCAACAAACACCTCTGTCTGCCCACGTGCGCGCGTCATGGCCACGTAGGCGCAGACATGGTACCTTCGGCCGGAGACATTCGCGGATGCCTTGGGCCGTATCGTCGACGCCCATCATGGCCTGCCCTTTGCGCAGCACTGGGGCGCGGTGGAGCACAGCTCATCGGATGGGCAGTTCTTCGCTGCCAATCGTGGCAGTGGGCTCATCAACGCCAAATACGGACCCGATCCCGGCCTGAAGATCTACTCCTTCTTGTCGGGTCAGTACGGATCGTTCCATTCCAGTGTCATCGGGGCGACCGCAGGCGAAGCCCCCTTCGTGCTTGATGGCCTCCTGAGCAATCCGGCCAGCTTCGACCCTCTTGTGCATTACACAGATACCGGTGGCGTATCGGACCACGTCTTCGCCCTGTTCCATCTCTTGGGGATGACATTCGCCCCGCGCTTGCGCGACTTTCCCGACCGGCGGCTGGCATGCTTCGGAAGCGCGAAGGCGTGGCCCACCCTGTCATCCCTCATCGGGAAGCCCATCAACGAAGAAGTGATCCGGCAGCATTGGGGTGACATCATGCGTCTCGCCGCCAGCATCCGCGACAAGTCTCTCAAACCGTCTGAAATCCTGCGCAAGCTTGGAGCGTACCGCCAGCAAAACCGGCTCTACCTTGCCTTGGGTGAAATCGGCCGGATCGAGCGCACGCTCTTCATGCTCGACTGGATCGAAAACGCCGACCTGCGCATGGAATGCCACGCAGGCCTCAACAAGGGTGAAGCGCGACACTCGCTGGCTCGGGCCGTCTTTGCCCACTCACAAGGGCGCATTCATGATCGCTCTGATGCCGCCCAACAGAAGCGGGCCATGGCGCTCAACCTCGTCATCGCCGCCATCACGTTCTGGAATACGATCTACATGGACAAGGCCGCCAGCCACCTCGCGCAGACCACCCAGATCTACGACGTCAAGCTGCTTCCTCACACATCGCCCCTCGGGTGGGAGCACGTCATTCTATCCGGCGACTTCGATTGGCATTCTGGAGCCGCAGACCGCAAAATTGCGCGACCACTGAACATCAGGCCAGCCAGAGACTGGGGAACCTGATTGTGTTCGCTGAAAGTTCTTCCTTAGCGTGGTTCTACGAAGAAACCTTCCGATGGGGCCTATTGGCATCGCCGCGGGGTGTCTGGACGACACCTCCGCCTTGCGTATTGGCAAGCATATTTTTGTGGCCGACAAAGGCGATTACTATGCAAGGCCCGGTGATGCCGATGTCTTCGAAGCGGGTTAGATGCTTTCAGGACACGCGTCTATTCTGCTTTATTAGGTCGGCAAGGGTGGCTACGACGCAATTCCGAAGACCTGCATCCGCCTGTAACGCCCGCCCCACTAGCCGAACAGTGGCGTCATTAAGCGCCGCGTGACTTTGCCCTCTTGAGCGATCGCGTCAAAAATCCAGCCCCAGATCAAGGGTGCGCGCCGAATGAGTCAGCGCGCCGGAGGAAATATATCCAACCCCGGTGGCGGCCACTTCGGCGATGCGCTCCAGCCGCATGTTGCCTGAGGCTTCAAGGATCACCCGGCCAGCAGTCATTGCGACAGCGTCACGCAGAGTCGGCGTGTCCATATTGTCGAGCAACACCACATCCGCGCCGCCTTCGTCGAGCACCTCGGCCAGTTGATCCAGACGGTCCACTTCGATCTCGGTGCGGATCATATGCGAGGCATTGGCCTTGACCGCCTGTAAAACCGGGCGAATGCCACCGGCGGCAGCGATGTGATTGTCTTTGATCAGGATCGCATCCGACAGGGAAAAGCGATGGTTGAAACCGCCGCCATGCAAGACCGCCTGTTTTTCGACAAGGCGCAAACCGGGGGTGGTTTTGCGGGTGCAGGTGATGCGGGTCGTTGTGCCGCGGGTCTCGGCGACAAACGCGGCAGTGAGAGTGGCAATGCCGCTGAGGCGTCCGGCAAAATTGAGCGCGACCCGTTCAGCGGACAGGATGGAGGCGGCATCTCCCTTAATCTCCATCAAAAGATCGCCTGCTGCGATGGCCGTCCCATCCGGTGTATGAAGCGTGACGCAAAGCTGCGGATCCACCAAGCGAAAGGCAATGGCCGCGATCTGCATCCCAGACACCACACCCGCCTCGCGCGCCTGTATCCGGGCGCGATAGCGCGTCCCCGCCGGAATCACCGTCCGCGTGGTGATGTCGCCATAAGTGCCGAGATCTTCCATCAGCGCCGCACGGACCAGCGGTTCCAAAATCAGGTCTGGCAGAGGGGACATGGCGGTCATGGGAACTCCGGTTCTGGATGGGGACGCTGCGTCAGCGTGTCAGAGAGGGTGAGGGCATCGGAAAGCGTGAGATATGAACGGGTGCCCGTCGCCCCCTTCGTCTCGGGGAAGTCAGAGCGACAATGCGCGCCACGACTTTCTTCCCGCAACAGGGCAGCCGCTGCGATCAGTGTCGCGGTGGCCGTCATATTCTGCAAAGCGGGACAATCGGGCTGCGCCGCTTCAATCTCGGCGATTTCGGTTAAGGTGCGGGACAACCCAACGGCATCCCGGATCACACCGGCCCCATCGGTCATGGCGCGGCGCAGCCGTGTCACCAATGCGGGATCAGGAGCTTGGGCGACAGCCAAGTTCGGCAAAATGACGATCGGCGTCTCTTCAACCGCGACAGACCCGAGTGTCGCATCAATATCCACCGCACAGCGGCGGGCATAGACCAAAGCCTCAAGCAATCCGTTTGAGGCAAGTCGGTTTGCCCCATGCAAGCCAGTCGAGGCCGCTTCGCCACAGGCCCACAGGCCCGCAAGCGTGCTGCGGCCCGCCTCATCGGTGGCGATCCCGCCCATGTGGTAATGCGCGGCAGCGGCCACCGGGATCGGGTCGCGCACCGGGTCGATCCCGGCCTCAAGACAGGCCTTGGCCACAGCCGGAAAGTCGGTCAGGATACGGGCGCCAAGGGCATCGCGTGTGTCGAGTGCAGGGCACAGGCCCGCTTGGGTCTGGGCATAAATGGCGCGGGCAACAATGTCGCGGGGCGCGAGTTCCGCATCGGGATGCAGCCTCAGCATAAAGCGTTCACCATGGCGGTTGATCAAAACCGCACCTTCTCCGCGCAGCGCTTCGGTCGCCAAAGGGGCGGGATCGGCCCCGGTGGCCATGGCCGTGGGGTGAAATTGCACAAATTCCGCATCGGCGATCACGGCCCCTGCGCGGGCGGCCATGCCGATCACCTGTCCGCGAATGCGCGGTGGATTGGTGGTCAGGGCATAAAGCCCGCCCGACCCGCCCCCTGCCATGATATAGGCCGCGCCATGCAAGAGACAGGATGCCGAGAGCCCCGTGTCGTACTGCGCGTCGCAGCGCGCGATTTCGAGGCCAGTGACGCGGCCATTCTCGGCCTGAAGCCCGGTGGCCATCACCCCTTCTAACACCTGAATAGACGGGGTGGCGCGGACTTCGGCAATCAAAGCACGCATGATTTCCGCGCCAGCTTGATCTCCGCGCACCCGGACCACGCGGGCAAAACTATGCGCCGCCTCACGCGACAGCACATATCCGCCTTCAGCCGTGCGATCAAAGGGCGTGCCCAGTTTGGTCAGGTCAAGGATATGCGCGCGGGCCTCAGCGGTGACCCGTGTGGCGATTTGGGCATCAACCGTCCCTGCCCCGGCACGGACGGTGTCGCGGGCATGGTCTGCGGCACTGTCGGCGTCATGCATGGCGGCCGCGACCCCGCCCTGTGCCCAAGCCGAACTGGCACCTTCGCCCAAGGCCTCTGGTGAGATCATCAACACCGGGCGTGGCGCAAGTTTCAATGCCGCGTAAAGCGCGCCTAGCCCTGCCCCGACAATGACGACCCGCCCTGTGCTCAGCTCATCCATTTATGTTAAACCACGAGGCGGCGTGACAGGTCGATCATCCGCTCAACCGACACCCGTGCCCGTGCCGCGATCTCCGGATCAACCTCAACCGCACCCTGCATCGAATGCAGCGACCAAAGCACTTTTTCGAGCGTGATTTTCTTCATGTAGGGGCACATGTTGCAGGGGCCGACAAAGTCCACATCCGGCAATTCATCCGAGATATTCGAGGCCATCGAACATTCGGTCACCAGCATGGCCTTTTCGGGCCGTTCGCGATGAACATAGTCGATGATGCCACTGGTCGAGCCAGAAAAATCCGCCTCGGCGATCACATCCGGCGGGCATTCGGGGTGGGCGATGATCCGGGTGCCGGGATTCCATGCGCGGTAGTCGCGCAAATCTTTGGCAGTGTATTGTTCATGTACGATGCAGGACCCTGCCCACCAGACGATGCGCTTGTTGGGCACCTGTTTGGCGACGTTTTGGGCCAGGTATTGATCCGGGGTCATGATCACCGTGTCGCTGTCTTGTGCGGCAACGATCTGTGCCGCATTCGACGAGGTACAACAGATATCGGAAGCGGCTTTGACCTCGGCGGTGGTGTTGACATAGGTCACCACCGGCGCGCCGGGGTATTTGGCCCGCATCTCGGCAATCCCGTCGGCGGTGATGCTTTCGGCCAGCGAACAGCCCGCGTCCATATCCGGGATCAGCACCGTTTTCGAGGGGTTCAGGATTTTCGAGGTCTCGGCCATGAAATGCACACCGCATTGAACGATCACATCCGCCTCGACCTCCGTGGCTTTGATCGCCAGTTGCAGACTGTCGCCTACCACATCGGCAATACCGTGATAAATCTCAGGCGTCATATAGTTATGGGCCAAAATCACGGCGTTGCGTTGCTTTTTGAGCGCGAGAATAGCTTTGACATAGGGCGCGTAGATGGCCCAGTCTGGCGGTGAAATCACCCGGTCCATTTTGGCATAGACATCCGCCAACTCCTCGGCACAGCTGAGCGAAGGGGTCAGGTCATAGTGATCGGCGAGTTCGGCGCGCATGGCGGTTTCATCAAGCAAAATGTAAAGCCTTTGTCGTATCGTGTCGGGCACGGGAGGTGACAGAGTGTGACGCTGGTTCATGTTTCGGCACGCAGGCTGTTTAATGCAGGGTTAACCCAACGGCAAGCTCCGAGAAAGAAAGCTGACCTTAGCACAGCCGGATGCAGCCTGCCCATTGGCGGCTCTTGCGATCAGAGAGAATGTCTCGTCGTACACCCCGCCGAGACTGGTGTTGGCCTGATTTTCATAGGCGCACCTGTTTTGAAACAGCTCGATCAGAGCCGGGTTTGCGCAGGCCGCAGGTTTGATTTGAATATCATTCGCTGTGAGAGAGGTCGCTTTTGACTTTGCGGGACCTCTCGTGCCCCCTCAGATCAGGTGCACGTTCGCACGCGATGTCTTGCGAGCGTGCTGGCCGTCCGACCCACCGCCAGAAGATGTTCTAGATCTGTCCATGTCCCATGACTCCCCCCAACCAAAGCGCACTCCATGCCAAGCCGCGCAGCGCCTGCGGCGTCCGTCTTTGGGTTGTCGCCAATGGCAAGAACTTTGCGCACATCTCCAGACAGGCGAGCAAGGGCCGCACGGTATAACCCCGCTTCCGGTTTGCCGATCATGGTATAGCGAAGGTCCGGCAGAACGCTTAAAATCGCCGCAAGCAGGCTGCCGGTTTCGGGTACGGGTGTGCCATCGGGACCGGGGTGGCTTTCGTCTGGATTGGCGACAAACAGCAGCGCGCCTTTTGCCAAAAGCTCAAGCGTATCGCAAAGGTCTTTGTACCCAAATGTTTCGTCCCGCGTGAGCAAGATATGCGTGGGTTCAGGGCTGTTCAGTGACAACCCCAACCCCTGCGCATAGGCGCGCAGAGCCGCATTTGCGTAGAGTCTGAGACGTACATTCCCGATCTGCGCCAGATGATCCAGAGCCGAAGTGCCCGCCAACACGATCCGCTCCGGCGGCGCGATCAGGCCGAGCCGCTTGAGACGGGCAGACAGGGTTGCAGGCGTATCGGTGGAATTATTGCTCAGGATCATCAACCTATCACCCGCGTAGTCGAGCAGGCTTCGGGCCCCCGGCAGGACCGTTGTGCCGGAAATCAGACAACCATCAAGATCACACAAAAAGCCATCATAGAGATCGAGCCGCATCAGAACCGTTCCAAGTCTTGGGGTATTGCCACGGCGGCGGCTTCTGGAGATTCCAGATCAAAGACAGGACCATCGTAGGCAAAGGAGCAATCATGGATCAGGACGGTGCCCTCCGCGACCGTGACATAGGCCAGATCGGGAGCCTCAATGCTCCCCATGATCCGCCCCGGCTGATCAAATTCGTGATGGACCTGATGCATCAGCGCGCGCTGGATGTGGAAAGGAATGCCCCGCCAGAGACCCGTGATCGGGCGATGCACATGCCCCATGAACAGGTGGTCGGGGGTGCGGCCCGCGCGCGCGAAAGTCGCAAGTTCGGCCGCCTCATCACGCAGGCGAATGGCGTCCATCGGCGGGATCGACAGGTCCAGCGGCGGGTGGTGTTGGAACAACAGAACAGGCCGGTCAGCGGGCGCGTCCCGCAGCGCGGCTTCAAGAAACGCAAGGCGTGCGCCACAGAGCGCACCATGATGCACGCCTGCCTCATCAATCAGCGTATCGAGGGTGATGAGGCTGGCCTGCTCGAACACATGCAATCCCTGGACAAAGCCATTGTCGTCGCGCGGCGCATTCGGGAAAATTGCGCGAAACGGCGCACGGGCGTCATGATTGCCGACCATCAGGATCACCGGGACCTTGAGACGAGACAGCTCGTTTTGCAGGCTCTCATAGGCTGCCTGTTCGCCGCGGTCGGTGAGATCGCCAATGATCACCAGAAAATCCACCTGCGGCAGGGTGTCGAGGAAATCAAGCGCGCGCCTCAGGCTGGCACGCGGGTCAAAACCGTAGATCGTCTGACCTGCGGGGACGAAATGCAGATCGGTGAGAACGGCGAAACGGAGGGGAACGGGCATCGTGTATCCTTTGGGACTGCGGCGCGGCGCTGGGGACCGCCACGCCCTATGAGAGCAACGTCAGTTAGCGCGGCAACAGCGCGTTGACCTCTTCGACCATCTCGTCGCGCAGCTCTTCCATATCGGTCGCGTCGCCGACAAAAATGGCCTCAAGGTAATCCTCGATCACCTGGGTCACAGCCAGACCGTTGTCTCCCGGATAGGCGAACCATTCAGACAAGAGCGGCAGTTGATTGACAGCGGTTAGCTTGTTGGGGTTCTTGGCATAGAAGTCTTCCATCAACAGCTCGTTTGCCACCTTGTTCGGCGGCACATAGCCGGTGGTGAGCGCCACGGCAGCAGCCCCCGCGCCGGAGGTGGTGAATTTGATGAACTGCCACGCGGCCTCAAGCACCTCGGGATCTTGCGAGGTCGAGGTCAGCATGGCCGAGTTGCCACCTGCCGGCAGAGCCTGCGGCGCGCCGTCGATGCCCGGATAGGGCGCGGTCACAAACTCCCAATCGCCGACTTTCGAGCGATCGACAAAGCCGACATAGGCCGTCGAGCTAAAGAACATGCCCAGATCGCCCGCCGCCAGCGATTTGGCCGCGTCACCACCGATGACGTTTTTCATGCCACAGTCGCGAAAGATCGCCTTGCTGTCTCAAGCGCCTTGAGGCCCTCGGGATTGTCCATATTCAGCTTGCCGTCCTTGATCATCGGCACGCCCTGGCTCCACATCGCCGCCTGCAACAACCAGTTGCCGGAAATATTCCATTCCCAATAGAGCGGCTCTTTGTCGGTCTTGTCCTTGATCAACTGGCAGGCCGCGATGACCTCGTCCCAGGTCGCGGGGAGCGTATCGACCCCTGCGGCCTCCAAGATGTCCCGGTTGTAAAAACTGATCGGGGTCGAGACCGAGAACGGCAGACCATAGATTTGTCCGCCAAAGGTCGACAGATCGAGCATGGCTTTGTGGTAGCCGTCGGTTTCAAAATCCGGCTCGGCGGCGATATAGGCGTCGAGCGGTTTGGCGATGCCGCGCTCAACGAGCAACGCCTGACGGTTCAGCGCCTGAAAGGACACATCGGGCAGCGTGTTTGCCACCGCTTCACGCAGGACAGTGTTGGTCGCATCCTCGTAATTTTCATAGGTGGCGCGGAAGGTCACAGTGATGTCGGGATGGGATTTGGCAAACTCCTGCATGATCTGCTCAAACGTCAGATCGAAGGTTGCGGAATAGGCATAGCCCACCTCGATATCGACCGCATGGGCCTGCGTGGTGGCCATTGCGGCGATCAAAGCGGTGGAGAGAGGCAGAAGCGTTTTCACGGGGAAAATCCTTTTGGAGGTTGGCTGTGTGAAAGGGAGGAAACGGGGGTTATTTCATGCCCGACAGCGTGATGCCGTCGATGAAACGGCGCTGCGCCAGCAGGAACGCGACGACGAGCGGCACAGCGATGATCGTTGCACTGGCCATCATCGGACCGTAGACGTCGCCGCCCAGATCGCCCTTGAATTCGCGAAGACCCAAGGGCGGCGTAAACAGGCTGCGGTCACCGGTGATCACGATGCGCGGCCAGAAATAATCGTTCCAATGCGCCACGACCGAGAAGATCGCAAAGGCCAGAAGCGCAGGGATCGCAGTGGGCAACATGACGCGCCAGATGATCGCGAACTCGCCCATCCCATCCATGCGCGCGGCATCAATCAGATCATCGGGCACGGTCATGAAAAATTGCCGCATCAGGAAAATGCCAAAGGCCGACACGATCCACGGCAGGATGAGGGCGGCGTAGCTGTTTGTGAGGCCCAGTTTTGCCAGCATCAGATAAAGCGGCAGCGCGATGGCATGGACCGGGATCAGCAGGCAAAACAACACGAGGGCAAAGGCGGCATCGCGCCCCCAGAACTTAAGCTTGGCCAACGCATAGGCGGCAGGCACGGCGATCAACGTTTGCAGCACAAAGATCGAGGCGGTGACGATCACCCCGTTTAGAAGGTAGCGCCAGAGCGGCGCGGCGGTGAACGCTTGGCTATAGTTGTCACGTACCGGGCGCACGAGGCACTCGGTCTCGTTGCCGCCCAGTGCCAGGCAGGTCGGATCGGGAAACAGCGCCTGCGACCCGAACACACCTCCGGTGCCCGTGGCAATCTCTGCGGGCGATTTGAATGAGGTCGAAATCATCACATAAAAGGGCAGCAGAACGATGATCGCGCCGAGGATCAAAAGCCCATGGGCCAGCGTCTGGCGGGTGGAAAAGCGATAGGTCATTGGTAATGCACCTTACGTTCGACAAAGCGGCGCTGCGCCACGCTGATCAGCATGACAAAGGCCAGAAAGAGGATGGTGATGGCCGCCCCCAGCCCGACGAGGTTCTGCGCAATACCTTTCTCGTAGATCGCGTAGATCATCACATAGGTGGATTTTGCGGGCCCGCCGTGGGTGAGGGCTTCGACCGTGTCAAAGACCTGAAATGAGCGGATCATCGTGATGGTGACGACAAAGACCGTCGTCGGTCCCAGCATCGGCCATGTGATCAGGCGAAACCGTTCCCAGCCACGTTTGACCCCATCCATAGAGGCCGCGCCGTAAAGATCGTTGGGCACCGAAGTGAGGCCCGCAAGATAGAGCACCATGTTGAAGCCAAAGCTCTGCCAGATGCCGATGAACGCCAACGTATAGAGCGCATAGTCGCGATCTCCGAGCCAAAGCGGAAAGCCATCGATACAGCTGCGTGCAAACCAGGACCACAGTTCCAGCGGCGTGCCACACCCCATCGCAAGCGTGCGGTTCACGATCCCCAATGTCGGGTGCAGAGCAAATTCCCACACGATCGCCATGGCCAGAAGCGAGGCCATGACCGGCAGGAAATAGACAGTTTTGTAAAACGACTGTCCCACATTGAGCGAGCGGATCAAAAGCGCCGCCCCCAGGCCCAGAAACACCGAAGCAGGGACCACCAGCGCGACATAAAGCACTGTGGCCACGATCATTTTGCGGTAGGAAGAGCCGGTAAAAATGTCGATGTAATTGCGCAGGCCCACCCAGTCGATGCTTGGGCGACCCAGCGTGTAATCGGTGAGCGACAGGAGTGCGGCGACCCCCACCGGCACAATCAGAATGAGGATCAGCAACACCAGCGCCGGGGCAAAGAGCACCATCCTGCACGGGCTTGCCGTCGCTCGGGGTGCTCGGGGCGCACGCTCCGCTGTTGGTTCGGAACACTCTTCGTAAGAGAGGCGAGATCAGACATGGCGTGCCACCTTGTCATGGACGTTGTCATGGACCTTGTTCTGGGCGCCGACAGGGGCGGCTTTGCCAGCGCTGTCAAAGCCGCAAATCCGTTCGGGCGCGGCGGTAAGACGCATCACGTCACGCACCTTGACGTGCCCGCGCGCCGAAGACGGCAATCGGACGGTCACAGGCATTGGCACACCGGCTGCGTCAAGGTGCACGAACAGGTCCGAGCCGAGGTTCTCGATCAACCGCACACGGCCCACAACCAACTCGCCCTCTTCGCAGGGCACAAAGGCCTCAGGGCGCACACCCAGATGCTCGATGGCGGGACCGTTTGCACGCAGACCAGTGGCCATGTCACACAGGTGGATCGTGCCGCTGGCGTCGGTGTCGACCGGCAGGATGTTGATCGCGGGCGAGCCAATGAATTGCGCCACGCGAAGGTCTTGCGGGTGGTCGTAAAGCGCGTCAGGCGTGCCGACTTGCAGCAACTCGCCCTCCATCATCACCGCAATCCGATCGGACATGGTCATCGCCTCGGCCTGATCGTGGGTGACATAGACAAAGGTTGCACCAAGCCTGCGGTTAAGCTGGGCGATCTCTGCGCGCATATGCACGCGCATTTTGGCGTCGAGATTGGACAGTGGCTCGTCAAGCAGGAACGCAGAAGGGTCGCGCACCAGTGCCCGGCCCAGGGCCACCCGCTGACGCTGGCCACCGGACAATTGCCCCGGCTTGCGGTCGAGCAGATGCGCAATATCAAGCATCTCGGCCGCCTCGCGCACGGTGGTGCCAATCGCGGCGCGGATCGTCCGGCTGCCCGGCAAGACGCGCCCGATCAGCGGCAACCGCTGTGCGCTCGACAGACGGCGCATGGTCAGCGGCACGGCGATGTTTTCGGCCACGCTGAGATGCGGATAAAGCGCGTAGCTTTGAAACACCATGGCCAGATCGCGATCTGCGGCATGCAGCCCGTCGACGGGTGTACCACCAATCGTCACCGATCCGCTGGTCTGGCTTTCGAGACCCGCCAAAATCCGCAACAGAGTGGATTTTCCGCACCCCGACGGTCCGACAAGCGACAAAAATTCGCCGTCCGCGATGTCAAGCCCGACGCCTTTGAGCACATCGGTGTCGCCAAAGGACTTTCGGATGTCTCGGAATTGGATAGTCGCCATGACGGCCCCCTTCGCTCTGTTCGGGGCTTCATAGGAAGTTTCTGCAACAGTCATGTTACGGTTACAGGAAGTTCCTATAGGTCTCACATGAAGACCTTGTTGCCCAAAGAGGCGCTTGCCGCCCTGACCTTTGCTCGCCTGCGCGCCCTCAACGGTGTGATGGAAACTGGTAGCTTTTCGGCTGCCGCGCGGCGCATGGACGTCTCGCAGGCGACGATCAGCCAACAGGTGCGCAATCTGGAACATGCGCTGAATGCGGAATTGTTCAAACGGGTGGCCAACGACATGGTGCCCACCAAACTTTGCCAGGACATCTACAAGACATCACGAGAGATCGAGGATGCGGGAGAACGCATTGCGAAAACCCTGTCGCAACACAGTACATTAGAACAGGGCGAACTGCGTGTGGGTTTGGGAAATCCTTTGCCGGGTATGGCGTTGATTGCGGCGTTTCAGGACCATTTCCCGAATGTGAACGTGAACATCGAGATGGGAAGCTGGGGCAAGATCGTACAAGCCGTGACCGAAGGTCGGGTTGATGTCGCGGTTTTGCCCGAGGTGCCCGACCAGCCACGCTTCAAACGGCGCAAGATTCAGAGCCAGTCCGTGGTGGTGATCGTCCACCCCGAGCACCCGTTGGCGGCTCAGACCGAAGTGAGTTGTCGCGATCTTATGCGGGAACGGCTGATCATGCGCACGGCGGGCTCCTCGACCCAGCGCGTTGTCGATGAAGCCTTTCAAAAGGCGGGGCTGTCTCCGCGTGCCTCCATCGTTCTCGACACCCGCGACGGGGTTCTGGATGCGGTCGCACATCGGCTTGGGGTTGGCTTTATGTGGAACAAAGGCGCCAGCCGCCAGGACGGTTTCATCCAGATCCCATGCCGGGAAATGCATCTTGAACGGTCCGATTACGTCTTTACCCTGCGGGCGACCAAAGGCACCTTGCCGGAGGTGTTCTTTGCGTTCGATCGCCGTGGATTATGAGGTCTCAGCGTGGCGCATGTTCACAACGCATGTGCGCTTATTGCTGATCGCGCAAAGACCCTCCCAACCGCCGCGCAGATCCCGGCATCACCGGCGGCAAGAAGGCCGTTACATCGAACCACGGCGTTTGATGGCCTCTTCCGCGATCAAAGCGGTGAGACGGAAAAACCCATGCACCATTTTCGTGTAAGGCAGCAGCAGAAACAGCGTCGCCACGGCACCGAGATGAAGCACCAGAAGCGTCGGCATCGCGGCACTTCCCGTTGCGGCATATAGCGCCAGCCCCGACGCGGCAGTGAAACCCAACAATGCGATAAAGCCCATCTCGCCGCCCCAGACCCGTTTGGCGCCGAGTTCAGGGTCCGCTTTGGTTTTGAGCCAACCCAGACCAATCGTCCCGATCACCAAGAGGATACCTCCGGTGACACCGAACATCTTGGGCAGGCTCATGAGGGGATAAGGCGCTTTGAGGTCGAGGAGGTAGTGCATCAATGTCGCGACAGAGGTGGCGGCAAAGCAGAGCAGAAAGCCGAACAAAACCGCCTGATGGAACCAGCGCCGTGCATCGGTGTAGCGATCTTCGCGCTCGAAATTACAGCCCTGCCCCTGCCCGCCATTGAGGTTTTTGAGCTGCCCCGCCTGTTTGAACGCGATGAAAACATCGCTCAACACCATCTTCGGCGCGCCTGTTTCCGTCCAATACCGTCTCAGCCCCACGGCCACGGCATATAAGGGCAAAAGGAACGCAGGCGCAAAGAGCGCCACCATCAGGTTATGCGACAGCTCGGCGTAGAACCCTTCGCCACTGACCGGCCGCATCACGGAGATCAGAGCCATCAGCAGGGCAAACCCAAGCACAAGCACCCCGGCGATGGCGACACCGCTGCGATGGAACGCCTTGGCCAGAACCTGTGGTCCCACCAAGCGTTCCCAACTGTCTTGGCGCACCTCGGCCAAGGCTGCCGGGATGTTAAGCGCAAATTCATGCGGCTCGGTGTATTGGCAGGAGTAGTAGCAGCCCCGACAATTGTGGCACAGGTTTGCCAAATGGGTCAGGTCGCCATCGGCAAAGGCTTTTTCCCGCGTCATGGCGGGGAAAACCGAACAGAACCCTTCGCAATAGCGGCAGGCATTGCAGATCTCGATCTGGCGGCGGGCTTCGGAAAGATGGGTGTCAAGCGACATGCTGCGCCTCCTGAGAAAGGACAATTTTGGCGGCCTCTTGCCCGGCAATCCGCCCGAACACTGTGCCGATGGTCATGCCAAAGCCCGCAAGGTACCCTTGGCCAAGGATCGAACCCGCCATGATCTCGCCCGCCGCGAACACATTCGGGAGCGGACCATTTGTGGTTTGCACACGGGCGTCATGTCCGGTTTTCAAACCGAGATAGGTAAAGGTCACACCGGGGCGGAGTTGATAGGCATAGAACGGCGGGTGACTGATCGTGCGCGCCCAATTGGTTTTGGGCGGGGTGAGGCCGGTGGTAGACAGACCGTCCAGTTCGGTGGGCGTGAAATCGCCCTCGGTGCAGGCGGCATTAAAGGTCTCGACGGTTTGGACCAGCGCGTTGGGATCAAGCCCAAGTTTGTCGGCCAGATCGTCAATCGTGTCGGCCTGCACCGGCGGAAACACCGAGGGCATGAACAGATCGCGCGAACGCGCATCAATGATGGCATAGCCGACCTGATCGGGCTGACCCGCCACAAGCCGCCCCCAGATCGCATAGCGTTTGGGCCAAACATCCTCGCCCTCATCATAGAACCGCTCACCATCCCGGTTCACCACGATCGAGAATGGCACACAGTCAAGCCGCGTCACGATCCCACCGTCAAATTTCGGCGCGCGGCCATCAATCGCAACCGCGTGGCATTGGGTCGGATCGCCAACACTCTCACAGCCCTGATCAAGCATGTCGCGCAGCACTACGCCGCGATTATAGGGCGTGCCGCGGATCAGGAAATTCGCCGCCGCAGGCCCCCATGCGCGGGTGAGCCATTCAAGATCGGATTGGAACCCGCCCGAGGCCAGCACTACGGCGCGCCCCTTGATCTCAACCGTATCGCCCCCCGCAAAGGACACTGCGACATGGGAGAAACAGTCCCCGACCATCCCGATATGCGACACCTGCGCATCGTATTTCACAGTGACCCCAAGATCCTGCGCAGTATTGTAATAGGCGTTGACCAGTGCCTTGCCGCCGCCAAGAAAGAACGCATTCGTTCGCGATAAAGACAGCGTGCCGGAGAGTGAAGGCTGGAACCGCACACCATGCGCCTCCATCCACGGCAGGCATTCTTCAGACGCACGGATGGCGTGGCGGGCGAGGGATTCGTCCGTTTTGCCCTTGGTGACCAGCATCAGATCGTTGAAGTACTCGTCTTCGTGATAGGCCCCGGTCAGCACCGAAAGCGGGCCTTGATGCATGCAGCGGAAATTGCGGGTGTGGCGCGAATTGCCGCCGCGATAGGTTTTGGGCGCGCCTTCCAGAATAAGCACTTTTGCGCCCGCTTCGGCGGCGGTGATGGCCGCGCAAAGCGCCGCGTTGCCGCCACCGACAACAATCACATCCCACACGGTGTCTTTAACCGATTTCACCTCTTTAACCGTTTTCACCATTGCTCAATCCTCCTCAATGGCACGCTCACGCGCACGCAATCCTTTGAGCCGCGCCCGCTGAGCGGCCTCGATATGGGCCCGCATTTCGGCTTCGGCGCGCACACCATCGCGCGCGTTCAGCGCCGCCATGATCCGCCCGTGTTCTCCGACCGCGCTCTGCGCGCGGTCGGCATCCAACAGAGTGGTCGGGCCAAGGATCATCATCGTCTTTTGCAAACTGCTGATGGATTTGATGAGAAACCGGTTCTTCGCGGCGTCTTGCAAAATCATATGGAACTGGCGGTTGATTTCTGCGGCTTTCGCCTGATGACCAATGGCCTCTGCGAACTCGGCATTGAGCGCCGTCAGCTCAGACAGCTCCACCTCGGAGGCCGCGCGCGCCGCGAGCCGTGCCGCTGTGCCTTCCAGAACCGCACGCATTTCGTAAAGCTCCATGATCTCGGCATAGCCCAATGCGCGCACAGTCGCTCCAAGACGCGGCTGGTGCACGACAAGCCCGTCACCCTCAAGCAGTCGCATCGCCTCGCGCACCGGCGTACGGGACAGGCCAAGGCGCTCTGCAATCTCGACTTCGCGTAGCCGCATTCCCGGTTCGAGAACGCCATTGCGAATCTCCTCAAGCAAGCGGCGATAGGCGCTTTGGCCCTGAGGAATTTCGTCGGTGTGGTCTGACATATCTGACCTCTTGTGATTTTGTATCCTAGTGGATACATTCGGATACACATCATGTCAACCAGATGAGGCCCATATGATCCATCGCTTGCTCTCATCCCACCCAATCGCCCTACGGCGGCTGAAAACCATGGCGATTGCGCTGAGCGGAGCGGGGATTTTCATCGCTCTGGGTCTGCCCCTGCCCTTTCTGTTCGGTCCGCTTCTGGCCTGCCTCATTGCCGCCCTCGCGGGTCAGTCCCTGCAAGGCATGGGCCAGGTTTCGGTGGCGGCGCGCACGATTCTGGGGGTGGCGGCGGGGGCCTCAATCACCCCAGACGTCGTGCACGCCCTCCCCAAAATGGCGCAAACCGTGGCACTGGTTCCGGTCTTTGTCGGGCTGATCGCCTTGGTTGGACTGCCGTATTTCCGCGCCCTCGGATATGATCGGGTCACCGCTTGGTATGCGGCCATGCCCGGCGGATTGCAGGACATGGTGGTGTTTGGCCAAGAAGCGGGCGGCGACGCACGCGCGCTCTCACTGATCCATGCGACACGGGTTTTGATCATCGTGACCTTGGCCCCGATCATTGCCGTGCAACTCTACGGCGTTGGATTGAGCAACCCGATCGGCCTGCCTGCACGTGAGCTTCCATGGGATCAGATTGGGCTGATGGCCTTTGCGGCATTGGTCGGATGGAAAGTCGCCGAGAGGTTTCATCTGTTCGGTGCATCAATCCTTGGACCAATGATCTTGGCGGCCACCCTGTCCCTCACCGGTCTTTTGCATATGCGCCCGCCGCGCGAGGCGATTCTGGCCGCGCAGCTTCTGATCGGCATCGGCATTGGTGTCTGTTACGTCGGGGTGACATGGCGCGAACTGAGGCGCTTTGTTGTCTCAGGCGTGGTGTTCGTCGCCCTGCTCGCCGCCCTCTCGGCGGGGTTCACTGAGGCGATCACCTTGCTGCATCTGGCACCCCCGGTGGATGCGTTCCTGGCCTTCGCGCCCGGCGGACAGGCCGAGATGACCGTGCTGGCCATCGTCACCGGGGCGGATTTGGGATTTGTGATCGTTCACCACCTGACGCGGGTGATCATCGTGATCCTGGGCGCGCCGATTGCGGCCAAGATTATCCTGCGACGAGATTGATGGGTGCGCCTGATGTATAGGCGTTGATCTGATCGTAGATTTCACCGAATTGCAGATCGAATTCATCGCGCGTGACAAACCCAATATGTGGCGTGGCGATCACGCGCGGGTGGGTGAGCAGCGGGTCATTCGAGTCAAGCACTGGTTCGACGTCAAAGACATCAAGGGCGGCCATCGCCGGACGTCCTTTGGTAAGCGCGGGCAACAGCGCACCGACCTCGATCAACCCGGCGCGGGAGGTGTTGACCAAAACGGCATCCGCACGCATCTGGGCAAGGTCTTTCGCGGTGACAATGCCACGGGTCTGCGGCACCAACCGTAAATGCAGCGAAATCACATCCGCCCCGCCGAAAAACGCCGCGCGGCTTTCGGGCACGGTCTCGCCTGCGGCCACAAGAGCGGCCCGCCGCGCCGCGCTGCCCCACCAAATCACCTCCATACCAAAGGCGCGGGCATATCCGGCGACGAGTTGCCCAATGCGGCCCGCCCCATAAATCCCTATGGTGCGTCCTCGCAGCGAACGGCCCACACCCGCCTGCCACTGTCCGGCTTTCAGCGCCGCCATTTGCGCGGGCAGATCGCGCATCGCGCTCAGGATCAACGCCCATGTCAGCTCCGCCGCAGAATGGTTCGGCGCGGCATCGGATTTTTGCGAACAAAACGCGATGCCAAGATCGGTGCAGGCCTGTGTATCGACATGGGGCCAGGCCCCGCGCGCAGAAATCAACCGGAGATTCGGCAAACGCTCAAGCAGGCTTCGGGTGATCTGTGTGCGCTCGCGAAACAAAACCAACGCCTCGGCTTGGGCAAGGCGTTGGGCAAGGATCCCCTCGGAGGCGCTGTCAGTCCAGACCGTGACCTCATGACCCGAAAGACGGGCAAAGGAGGGCAAACTGCGCAGCGTGTCCGACCAGTCATCCAGCACATGCACCCGCATCTCGATCTCCTTTACGCTTTGCCGTCCCAGATCGAAGAAGGCACGAAAACTTCGCCGCGCGCAAGCAGACGCGCGGTGCGGAGCAGGCCCGCAGATTTCAGATGAAAGCCCGTGTCATCCGAGGCATAGTCAACGGTCACGTCAATCTCGCCGCTCGCATGTTCGATCCGCACCAACGCGGGGCTGCCGGAGGGGGGGGCGAACAGTCCTTCGGCCACGGTGCCGGGGGTCAGGACGCAAGAGGCAAGGCATTGCGCGCCGGTCACCGCCATCGTCGGGTGGCAATTCCACGGCATGAAATACCGTGCGGTGATCGTGCCACCATGGCGGGGGGCGGCCAGCAGGGCAAATTTCGGGGTCACCGATTTGGACACATCCCCCATCCCCATACGCCTGCCCGCCTCAAGGCGGATCGGCTCCATCCGCGCGTAAAACGCACGGTTCGCGTCCAACTCTTCGGCGCTTTCATATCCGGTCAGACCAAAGTCAGAGGCGCGTGCGATCGCAATCGGCATCGCCACATCCATACATGTCACCTCAATCCCGTCGATCACATCGCGCACCGCCCCCGTGGGCAAAAGCGCCCCTGTGGCGGAGCCGACGACATCCATAAAATTCAGATAAATCGGAGCCGATGTGCCCGGCACACCGTCAACTTTCGCCTCGCCCTCATAGCTCACGCGCCGTTCGGGGTGGACACGACCGCCTCGACGCGCGCGCCGGTGTTGACCGACCGGATTCGGACACGCGTTTCGTCACCGGTCGGCGTGATCAGGCCCATTTCGATCGCGGCAGGGCCGACACCCGAAAGGATATTGCCGCAGGTCGGCTTGTAATCCACCAGCCGATCCTCGACCGACACCTGGGCGAAAAATAGTCGATATCGACCCCCGGAACATCGGATTTCGACAACATCGCAACCTTGGTCGTCACCGCAGCGCCGCCACCGATGCCATCAATATTGAGCTTTTGCCCCGAACCGAGGACCGCGACCAAAACGCCCGACAGCGTATCGTGATCTTCGGGCAGATCAGCGCGGTTGAAATACGGCCCGCGCGAGGTCCCGCCGCGCAACAAAAGATAGGGGATTGCAGTTTGGGTCATGTCACACCTTCGGCAAAAAATGAGTGTGCCCCCCGACAGCGTCGGAGGGCTGGTCAATGTGGGATCAGCGGAAGGGCCAAGGCAGATCGAGATAGGACTGCGCCAGACCCGAGGGGAAATTGAGCGAGAGCATCTTGGCGATCAGCAAGATAAAGGCCGCCGCTGCCGCCGTCATGATCAGCGTCTGAAGGGGCTTGGCCCGCGCCCTCACATGCAGGAACGCCACGAAGAACAGGATCATCGCGAGGTAAAAGCCGATCAGCGCTGAGGCCAGAACCAACCCGCCGATCCAAAACGCCCCGCCCCAAAGCCCACCGATTCCGGCTTTGCCGACCGTCTCACCATCCAACTCACTGTCGTAATGCGAGACATGACCACGATGCCCAGCGATCAGTTCCGGCAGCAGCCACAGGGCCATCGCCAAACCCACCACAGCCACGGAGGCGGGGAAGACGGCGGCAAGGAAACTTTGGTCAAGCGCGTCCTTCAGCCCGGCGATCAAGAGTCCTACAATCATCAGCGCAAAGATGATTTGCGGAGCGCGGCTGGTCCAACGGCCTTCGTGTTCGTCGGTATCTTTGGACGCCGAGACGACATGCCCGGTGTCGTCCACGCGTTTGCGAATACCAAAGATCACCGAGGCGAGTGTCAGCACACCGATGATGATCACCCCCGGACGGGTCACGAAGGACCAATCGTAGAACTGCACCGCTTGATACAGGTAGGTTTCGGATTGCGGGGCCAGCACGAAGCCGATCAGCATCGCAGGGCGCGGCCAAGCAAAGCGTTTCATCAAGATACCGAGCAAACCCAGGGACAGGAGCGCCAATAGATCGCCAATGTCACGGGTCGCCTGGAACGCTGCAAAGCAGATGAGCGTGATCATGAACGGTGCCAGCAACGGAAAGCGGATCTGGGTCAGGCGCGAGATTGGAATCGCGAGCAAGAGACAGATCCCCGCGCCCATCACGTTGGCGAGCGCCAATGACCAGATCACCGAATAGGTGACATCGAGGTTTGTGGTGACCATCGCCGGTCCGGGTTCCATGCCCAAAAGCACCATCCCGCCCAAAAACACCGCCATCGACCCCGATCCGGGAATGCCGAACAGCATCGTCGGCAGCAAAGCCCCGCCCTGCATCGCGTTGTTCGCACTCTCAGGGGCCACAACGCCGCGCGGATCGCCTTTGCCGAAATTTTCAGGATTTTTGCAGGTCTGGACCGCGTGCCCATAGGCGATCCAATCGACCACCGAACCGCCAAGCCCCGGAATGGCGCCAATCATACAGCCCATGCCCGAACAGCGGATGGACAGCCAAATGTTGGAATACCAATCGCGAAACCCCTTCGCCCAGCCGGAGCCAAGCGGCGGGCGATCCGAAATCGAGGCGTTGCGGCGCAAAAGATCGGAAATCTCGGGGACGGCAAACAGGCCAAGGCCAATCACGACAAGAGGAATGCCGTCGTACAGATAGCCCATGCCGAACGTCATGCGGAACTCGCCCGTCGCGGGCGCCCCCCCAATCGAACCGATCAGCAAACCCACCGCACAGGCCGCGAGGCCTTTTGCCAAAGAACGCCCGGCCAGAACTGCCACCATCGACAGGCCGAACAGCGCCAACATGAACAGTTCAGCCGAGCCGAACATCAAGATCAAGGGCCGCGCCACAACGACAAAACCGGTCAGCACAACGGCCCCGAATATCCCGCCAAACATTGACGAGATAAAAGCCGCAGACAGCGCCCGTGCCGCCTGGCCTTGGCGAGCGAGCGGGAAGCCGTCGAGCACCGTCGCCTGCGAGGCAGAGGAGCCGGGAATCCCCATCAACACGGAAGAGAACGTATCCGATGTGGGGATCACCGCAACGAGGCCGATCAGCATCGCCAGAGCAGAAATATCGTCCATCCCGTACAGAAAGGGCATCAACAAAGAGAGGCCGGCGATGCCTCCCAATCCGGGGATCACCCCGATTACGAGTCCAACTGTCACGCCGATGAGCATGTAAAGCAGATGATCGAAAGTCATGAGCGCAGAGAGCGCTGCCAATAGGGTATCGGCCACGGGGAAGTCCTCCGGGGAAATTCAGTGTATATGTGTGGAAAAGGGGGGGTGACGGCAGACCTGCGATCACCCCCGACGTTTGACCCGGCTTTGGGGTTATTCGCCGAGCTTCACGCCATAGTGCGCGCCGAGCATATCGACGACATTCTTGCGGTTTTGCGTCGAAATGGTCGTGCCCATCTCAAACAGCCCTTCTGCTTTGCCGCCTGTGACCTGCTCGTAGGACCCGAGGACGGCTTGTTTATTCGCCAGATACTCGGGATCTTGCTTCATTGTCTCAAAGGCCGCATTGAAAGCCGCCACGATATCGTCTGGCGTGCCTTTGGGCAGAACCGCCATTTTCTGGGCCGGGAACCCCGCGATGAAGAAGGCCACAAAGGCATCGTAATCGTCGCCTTCGGGCGCCATGCCCGTCAGCATTTCATAGGCTTCGGGGAAGCTCGGAATATCCGGGAAATTCGGGTCGCGCACGATGGTGCCTGCCTCATCCAACACCCCCCATGAGAACAGCGGAACAGCTTGTCCTGCCTCGACCAAAGGCTGTACGTTTTTGATGTAGGCCGAGGAGGTTTGGTAGTCGATGTTCGTTTCACCACGTTCAAACGCCAAACGGCCATCGCCGCGCCCTTTGAACCCGAACACATGCTGCACATCCAAACCCATAAGTTTGAATCCAAGCAACGGCACCAGATCAAGCGAGGTGGCCCCTTGGCTTGCATATGTGAGCTTTTGACCTTTCAGCTTTGCAAGATCTGCCACGGCTTCAACGCCGGTTGACGGGGAGGTATAGACCACACCGCCGGTTGGCGCGGCCATGGCGATTTTCCAGTCTTTATATTCGTATTTGACGCGCGGATCACCGAGCAGATACGGGAATTGCGTAGACCCCGAGGTCCCAAGCAAGGTCAAGCCGTCGGGCTTGGCGCGCACAGCAAACAGGTTTGCCCCTTTTGTCGATCCGCCACCGGGTTCGTTGACGACAACAACGGTCGGCTGACCCGGCAAATATTTCGACAGCAAAGGTGCGTTGAACCGCGCCCATGTATCCGATCCGCCCCCTGCCGAGAACGGAATGATCCATTCGATCGTTTTTCCAGAAAAATCCACTTCGGCCCAAGCCGGCGACGTCATCATCGCACCAGCGGTCGCCAAAGCCATGCCCAACGCTTTGCGGCGGGTCATTTTAAAATCGGTCACGTGTTGTCCTCCCATTCTGCATTTTTGATCGCCGATGTTTAAGCGATCACAACGCCCTTGCTTTCTCCTCTCAAGCGCGCCTTGTTAGGGTTATAGCCAGCCAACCTGTCCAAATCCTGTCCGAGGCGAAATGCGTATTGCAATCATCGAAGATAATGAGAATTTAGCAAAGGGGATAAAAAATTCTCTTGAAGATCAAGGTCTTGGTGTGAACTGGATCGCGAACGGAATTGAGGGCGCTGCGTTTTTGCGCCAAGAGAACCCTGATGTTGCGATCATTGATGTCAACTTGCCGGGACAGGATGGCCTGTCGATTGTACGCGAAATACGCCAACGAGGTGATACGATTCCGGTGTTGATTCTGACCGCCATGGGCAAGACGTCCGAGCGGGTGATGGGGCTTGAGGCGGGGGCGGACGACTATTTGGTCAAGCCTTTCGAGATGGCGGAACTGATCGCAAGAGTGCGCGCCTTGGCCCGCCGCAGGCCAATTTTGCAATCCCCCACAACAGAGATCGGCGCACTCCGTTATCACTCTCAACGCCGCACATTACAGGGTCCTGCAGGGGATCTGGAGCTGCCACGGCGTGAGTTGGCCCTGTTCGAATGCCTGCTCGACAACCGTGGCCGGATCATCTCGCGCGATCGGATTTCTGACACGCTCTATGGCACCGGTGCCGAGATTGATTCCAATGCGATTGAACTTTTGGTGTCGCGACTGCGACGCAAACTGGACGGCTCCGGTGTCCTTATTCGGACAGCCCGCGGCCTTGGCTATATGCTTGACGAGGAAAAGCCGTGAAACTGCGCCTCCGCCGTCTGGCCCTGCGCGAGCGCCTGTTTTTGATGATTGTTGCGCCGCTCGTGCTGGTCGCCATTCTGGCAAGCGTTGCGCGGTATCTCCAATTCACCAATGTGTCGCGGCAAGTCTATGACAACACCCTCTATTCTATCGCGCTCACGATCTCCCGCGATGTGATGCAGTCGCAGGGTGACATGCTCACGACCCAGCTTTTGAATGCCATGACCAACGCCTTGGGAGATGAGATATTCTACCGCGTCACGGGGCCGAATGGGGCCTATGTCACCGGCTATTCCGATGCCCCGATTTCCTCCTTTTCGGCCGCGCTGGAGCCGGGCAAACCCAACTACTATGACAGCGTTGCCAACGGCGTTCCGGTGCGCGCATTGATCATGCAGGACTATGTGAACGAGAACGGCGGCAAAGGGTTGGCGACGGTTGAGGTCTGGCAGACGGTTTCGCAGCGAAAGGCACTGAGCCATGATCTGATCTTTCAAACCATGCTCTATTTCGCGATCCTGGTCTCGACCGCGGCTTTGACAGTCTGGTTCGGGATCACCTTCGGCTTGCGGCCTTTGCGCGAGTTGGAAGGGGCCATTTTGGCCCGCACCCCCGATGATCTCAAGCCAATCCGCCGTTGGGTGCCAGAGGAGCTGTCCACCCTCGTCGAAGCCATGAACAGCCTGTTCACCCGGCTCAACACCGCCTTCGCCCTGCGCGACGCCTTCATTTCGGACGCAGCACATCAGGTGCGAAATCCGATCGCCGCGATCCAAGCACAGGCAGAGGCGGCGATGACCGCGCCGACCGAGAAGGTTTTGCGCGAACGCATCGCCGATGTCGCAGATGTGGCGCGCCGGACGGGTCGGCTGACCCATCAGCTCCTCTCAATGGAACGTGTCAGAGGGCGCAAAATGCGCAGCCTCGCAAGCCCGATTGATATCGCCACAGCGGTCGAGGACACGACACGCAGTTTCGCCGAGCGGGTGATCACGCAAGGTGTGGCAGTGATCTACGAAGTGACGGGAGAGCGGCGACTGATACAGGCGGACGGCATTTTGATCAACGAAGTGCTGATGAACCTGCTCGACAACGCCGTGACCTACGCGGGAGAGACCCCGACAATCACCGTCACCCTGCGGTTTCTTGCGACTGAGGTTTGGCTTGAGGTTGCGGACGATGGTCCCGGCATCTCTGATCCCCTGCGCGAGAGAGTCTTTGATCGGTTTTTCCGCGCCGACCCCGACACGTTGCAAGGATGTGGCCTGGGCTTGGCAATCGTGCAAGACATCGCGCGCAGCCATAATGGCCGCGCCATCGTCCTTCCCGACACCAAGGGGTGTACCATTCGCGTCATCCTGCCGAATTGAAAACAATGGTGTTGTCACGTTTGTTTGAACGGCGCACCCTCGGCGTTCCCACCACATATTAGGGGTCCTGTCTTGTCTCGCTCGAGGCAACACCGCGCGCAAGGGACACAACAGGACCCGCAGAAACTGCGTTTATACAAAGACAAGGGACCCTATCGGTTTGCCTTCCAAGCGCAGACGGCGCAGGGCCTGATACACGCGGATGTTTTCCTCGACCTCATCGGGCTTCATGTCCAACGACAAGGTGGCCCGAGCGTCGTTGTCGCGCCCGTCGAGACCATACACGAGGGCAAGATTGCCGCGAACATAAGGCGCGGCCAGCGGATCTTTGACGAGTTCCTGTAAGATCGCCGTCCCTCGGATGATGTCCCCAGACAACGCAAGCGACAGGGCATAATTGCTCCGAAGGATGAAATTTGTCGGGTAATAGGACAGGCCGTCCTCATACACACCCTGCGCCTGTTTGTGCTGTGAAAGCGTGTCCAACGCGACACCTTTCCCGGTAAGGGCGGACACATTCCGTTGATCCACCCGAAGCGCTTTGTCATAAGCCTCCACGGCCATCTGCGAACGATGTTGGGCCAGGTAGACCCGCGCCAACGTTGTCAGAACGTCGGCATTGCTCGGCGCCAGTTCATGTGCCCGCAACAGGACCGCCTCGGCCCGGCTGTTTTGTCCCATCCGCGCGTAGCTGTTCCCCGCGCCCAACAGCGCAGGAACGGAGACGGGGTCGGCGACAAGAACTTTCTCGAACAATCGCGCGGCAGTCTCATTGTCACCGGCCTCAGAGGTCGCCTGTGCAAGGCGCAGCGTATCCGCGCCTGCCGTGACACTCCCCGCCCCGTCGTTGGACAGGTCCATGGTGCAAGCGGACAAACTGAACACGAGAAGAACAGGGACAAGGGCGCGGGTGATGTGAGAGAAAAAGGGCAATGGTTTACTCCGGTCGGGCTGATGAGGGCGGGTGTGAAGGGGGGCAGAAACATGTATCATCGGACAAGGGCAACCTTTCCGCAGGCGACGCCATCAAGGGTGAGGTCGGCCTGACCGATCCCGATGCCGAGCACATTCAAAACACCGTCGAGCAAGGCATCAATCGGCGTCAACAAAGCACCAAGCAATTTCCCCGGCAAAACGTCGAGTACAGAGTCCACAAGCGCGACAACCGGTGTCAGCAAAAGCGACAACAGCCCTCCAAGTAGGGATTGGCTTTGACTGCTGATGCTGATCTCCAAATTGTTGGGGTCCAGCAAGGATGCAACCGTCGAGGCCAGCAGGCTGCCGGACCCAACAGTTTTCGGGCTGCCCGCGATGTCGGACACGAGAAAATCAATCTGTGGCTGTAACGCATTGCCTGTCGCGGCATGGGCTTTCAATTGCAGGGTGAAGAGGTCAATCGTGATCAAAGCGAGGTTCAGCTCCAGATCCAAGAAGTCCGCAGGGCTAAGGTTGGCCGCGTCAAGCGGGGTGGTCGTGTCCTCAAAGGCCGGAGCATCGAATTCACCGATGAACAACTCAACCACATGCGTGCCGTTTGTTCCGGTGAAAGGGGTAAGCCCCGTGTCGAAACTGGCGATCCGATCGTTCGGGCCGCTCGCATCACAATAAAGATCCGTCAACGTCACTGTTGCACTTGCGATTTCGGCATAAATCGGCAGGCGTAAGGACAAGGCGGACACCCCCACCCCAAGCCCGCTGAGCAAGGATGGAGACAGATCAACGTCCAATTTCAGCCGCACCTGCGCGGTGTGGAGCGTCGCTCCGCGTTCGCCGAGGTTGATCCAGCTCGAATATGCCTCGCGTTCGCCGACAACGACAGCCAAATCCACATTGCCCAGAACATTTGGAATGGGCAGGCCGACATCGGCCTCGATCAGACGGTTTGCATTGACGATGTCGAGCGTTGCTTTCAGCACATCAAGCGCCGACACAGACACCGTGCCAAGACGATCCTCCAGTTGAATCGCCACGTTATCTCCGGAGATGCCGATCAGCTCAGACGCATTAAAAGACCCACATGCTGTACAATTCAGGATCGCCGTCAGCACATCTGTTGAACCCGAGACAAGCCCGGTGTCCAATAGCGCACCCGCCACATCAAGCAGATCGATCTCCGAGGTGAGTATCTCCGCATAATCAAGCGCAACAAGATCGGCCCGCACCGCCAACGCGTCCGTAAAGGTCAGAAGATCAATCTGTGTATCCAGCAAGGCTTGGTAATCCAAGAGAGAGAGCGACACGTTTGACCCAAGCGCCGCGCCGAGCAATGCGTTCAAGATACCGCCATCCAGATCGAGCAGTCGCGATCCAAGGCTGAAAGATGCAAAATCAAATCGTGCCGCCGTTGCAGACGCCGAAAGAGGGGTGCTGTCCGTGTCCAAAAACGTTTGAGAGAAAAACAAAGGTGCGGCACCCTTCAAAACAACCTCTGCCGCATTGACATCCACATCGGACAGATCGCGCGTCTCAAACCTGTCCTCTGCCGGAAGGGCGCTGTCATAAATGTAGCGACCGTATTCCAAAGACGTCAGCGCCGAAGCCTCAAGCCTATTGCCGATGACGGTCGCCTGAGCATGATCATCCGGCGTCCCACTCAAGTTCAAAACGGCACTGATTGCGGTCATATCCGCCTGTGTTTGCAAAGATTTTTGCCGAAAATACAGCGATCCGAGGTCGATCCCGATGGCCATAAAGCCCACAGCAACTGTCAGAAAAAGCGCGACGATGATCGCCACGGCACCGCCCTCTTGTGAGCTGTATTTGCGGAAACACGCTTTAATACGCAAGGTAGCTGCTCCGCGTAATATCCGTGATCCCGATGTTTAGAAAGCTGTCTGCAACCTCAACCGCTGTGCCACTGAGATCATAGGTCAACGTGATCTGAATGGCTGGCATGGTGCCCTCAATCATGTCGATATCGGCGGAAATATGGCTGGCATTCAAAAAGGAAAACCGCCCGCCCGGCGAAGTCAGAAAGCTTGTTGCACGTCCTTCTCTATCGGCAAGAAACGGTTCGCTGACAGAATACCGCGCCGCTTCGGCCGCGAATTGCTGTAGGCTATTGGCGATGGCGAAATACTGGCCAAAGCTGATGATCCCGAACAGGATGCTCAGCAACAGAGGCAGCACAAGCGCGAATTCGACCGCCGTCGCGCCGTCGTCTTCGCACCGATATCGTTGCACCCGTGTCACGATCACGATCCTCCATTCATGAGATTGTCCAGAATGCTCAGAGCCGCCGGGCCGATCAGCACGATAAAAAGCGCGGGCATGATGAACAGGATAAGCGGAATGGTCATCAAAGCCGGGAGACGCCCCGCCTGTTCCTCTAATCTCAAAAGTCTTTGAGCCCGTGCATCCAACATCAAAGCGCGCAACGCGCCACGAAAGGGCGTGCCGTAGCGACCGGCTTGTGCCATCGCATTGGCGAACACGGACACCTCTGGCAAAGGCAACCGTTCCTCCAGATTGCGCCAGGCCTGTTCGCGTTCTGGCAACACCCCAAGTTCAACAACCAACTGTTGTAGTTCAATGGCAAGCTCTGGACATGCCGCATAGACCTCTCGCGCCACACGGCCGAGTGCGGGGACGGGCGCAAGCCCCGCTTCGCTCGTGATCACAAGCAATTCAAGCATGTCCGGGAAGCTGCGCCGCACTTTTTCAAGCCGTCGCTTCCGTTTGTGGGACAAGACAGCATCCGGTGCCCGTGACAGGACCAAAGCTGTTGCGCACACCACAACGATCGCGGTGAGGGGTTTGACCCCATCTTCAGAATTGAGTGCCAGCCAGAGCACCGACAGGATCACAGCGGCCACGGGCAGGACGAGCTTTAGAAAGGCGTAAATCAGATGCGCATCACGGCTGCGAATGCCCGCAGATTTCAAAAGAGCCGCCGAGGTTTCCGCCTCATCGCCCTTAACCACGGATACACGTTCTGCGGTCACTGCCGCCATCCGTCTCAAAATCTCTCCAGCTTTCAAGGATATGGGTTGAGAGACGACATCTTTGGTCTTTTTGCCCGCCGATGAGAGGCAGCGATCCAATCGACCGCGCCGTTTGCGATGGTCAATCAGAGCCAAGGCGATCAATTGCACAAGGCTCAGCCCAAGAATGAGCAAGAGTAGGAATGCGAGGCCCAAATATCCCATGTCAGACATCAATCCGGGACAGTTTGTACATGCTAAATATGCCCAAACAGAGGCTCAGAACCCCAACCGTCGCAAGCAAGAGTCCGCGAGAATCCTGGATCAGTGGTGCAAGATAGCCAGGGTTGAGCACAAAGATAATCAAGCCAATTCCAAAGGGCAGACTGGATAAAATCACAGCGCTGACACGGGTTTCGGCGGATAAAGCGGCGGCTTTCTTGCGCAGTTTACGCCGATCACGCAAAAGCACGGCAAGGTTTTCCAGCGTCTCCACAAGATTACCGCCCGTTTCTGCCTGCAAATTTGTTGCGACAGCAATGAACCGGGCCTCGGCCGTTGCAATACGATCCGCCATACTCGCAAGCGTCTCATCAAGCGGCCTGCCGACACGATGCTCATCGCGACAGCGCAGGAATTCTTCTTGTGCAATGCCTGAAGTGTGATTTGCAACGAGCCCTAGCGCCTCGCTGAGGGGTTGCCCCGCGCGCAATCCACGGGCAAAAACATCAAGACAATCCGGCAATGCCTCGGTAAACCGCCTGATCCTGCGCGCTCTCAGAACATCGAAAACAGCATTCAAAACAATCCATCCGCTCCCGAGCGAGATCAGCCCCACCAAAGGCTTAGAGAGCGGGGTTGTCATGGCAAGACCCACACATGTCAGGGCGGCGATGAGGCCCATGACAAGAAGACTGGACAGGGGTGACAGGGTCAGACCTGCCTCACGCACCCGCCGTTGCAAGAGCCCCTGAACCCCGGCCTGCCGTTGTTTCAGCGCCGCTTGGGCAACGGTATTGGTGGTTTGCGACACTCTTTTGCGCACCAGTTCCGAGGTCGCGCCCGGATGATCCGCGGAGTATCTCACAAGGCGCGCGCGTCGAATGCGACGGCTTCTGTCCGTGAGCATCAACCCAACCGTGCCGACCGTGAGGCAGCCTGTAAAAATCAAAAGGAAGAGAGCAGCGGAGGCGATCATCTTTAGACACTCACGATTTGGCGCAATTTGCCATCAAGACCGTGTTCAATCGCCCGATCAATAAAGCCCGGCGTCAACCCGCTGGACACAAATTGCCCCCGAAGTGTCTCGCGCCCCTGTGTGGGTTCAGGCACAAAGCGGAACAATTCCTGAAGGCTGATCACCGACTCTTCACCCCCCACAATCTCCGAAATGGATGTCACCCGCCGCACCCCGTCCCGCATGCGCGAAATCTGGACGATCAGATGGATGGCATCCCGAAGTTGTTGCCGCACGAAAACCGTCGGCAAGACAATCCCCGACATGGCGATCAAATTTTCCATGCGCGTCAGGGCTTCACGCGGCGTGTTCGCATGCAGCGTGCTCATAGAGCCGTCGTGACCCGTGTTCATTGCCTGTAACAAATCAAACGCTTCCTCGCTGCGCACCTCACCGATGATGATCCGGTCAGGACGCATCCGCAGGGCATTGCGAAACAGCGCGCGCATGGGCACCTGCCCCGTGCCCTCAATATTGGGCGGGCGCGTTTCCAAACGCACAACATGAGGCTGCTGCAATCGCAGTTCGGCCGCATCCTCAAGCGTGACAATGCGCTCATTCGCCGGAATTTCGCGTGAGATCGCATTCAACAGCGTGGTCTTGCCTGACCCCGTCCCGCCCGAGACAAGGAGATTGAGGCGCAATTGCGCGGCGATGCGCAGGAAGTCCGCCATCGGGCCAGAGAGACTGCCCCGGTCAATCAAATCAGAGAGTTTTAAGTCGTCCTTTGGGAATTTTCGAATGGTCATGGTTGGCCCGTCGATGGCCAGTGGCGGGATGGTCACGTTGATCCGGCTCCCATCCATCAGGCGGGCATCCACCAACGGCGTGGTTTCATCGACGCGGCGACCCACAGCGCCTACGATCCGCGTCGCGATCGTCAAAACATGATCATCGTCGCGAAACGAAATATCCGCCAATTCCAACTGACCGTGACGTTCGACGTAAACCTGCTCTGGTCCGTTGACCATGATCTCAGAAATGCTGTCATCTGCCAAAAGCCGTTCGAGCGGCCCCAATCCGAGCATGTCATCGACGACATAATCGACGAGTTCCGCGCTTTCGACACCATTCAGATCAAACCGCTGCGATTTACTGACGGACATGACCGCATCACGAATGGCGCCGCGTTGAGCCGCATATTGCAATCCGGCAAGGGCGCGCAGGTCAAGAAGCTCCATGATCTCAGGCGCAATCTTCGCCCCCAAACGCATGACACGTCTGGTGAACTCTGGTTGATAATGGGCGCGCGGTCTGGCGTCCGGCCCAGCTTGAGCCGGGGTGTCGTTTTGCGCCTCAGCCACTGACACCAGATGTTTCATCAACTCGCGTTGCATGTCTCGCGACAAGCTCTGTTCGGTCGTGTCCTGATACCAATCAATCGCCGCACTTACTGCATAAAGACCGGTGACCGCGCCATCGGCCAGCAAAGACCGCACGCGGGCTTCGATAACCGGGCGCACGGTTGCGATGTCAGTCGGGTATGAAACGGCCTCACTCATGGCTTACGCCCTTTTCTTCCACCAGGACGTTTGCCGCACTTTGTCTGCGTCGTGACCTTTGCACATAGCCTGTGCGAGGTGCGCCACACGGCGGGCATAGGCGCTGTTTGGGGCAAGGGATTGCACGGGTGTGCCTTTCACATACGCACGCGCAATGTCGCTCGCACATGGTGGCAATGCGCAGGAGACCGGCAGATCGAGGGCACCGGCGACTTCCTTGGCACTCAGGCCAGCATCCCGGCGGGTCTGTGTGAGCACAAGCCAAACCCGCGGCGCTGCACCCGCCGCATTCCGATTGATCAAATCCATCAAACGCCCCGCAGATCGGACGGCACCAAATCCGGGAGCCAGAACCAAAATGAGATCATCGACGACATCCAAGACCGGGTTCTTCTCGGCAATCAACCGCCGCGGGAGATCAATCACAGTGGTCGAAAACGTCTCTTTCAAAGAAGCCACAAGGCCGGACAGACCCATTTCGCAGTTCGACAGCAAACTCATGTCTTCGATTTCAGCCGAGTAGACGGACAGCCCCGGTTGAACCTCATGCATGGTCGCCTGAAGAAAAGTGCTGTCCACGCGTTCCGGTGTTGAAAAGGCTTCAAACAAGCCGGACGTGGTCTCAATGTCCAGATCAACGGCCAAAGAGCCAAAGGCCAGGTCGGCATCCAACAGCCCGACGGTCGGTGTCACCGCTCGCTCCCCGCCCGCTCTGAACGCCACCGAAAGATTGGCGGCCAAAAGACTGGCGCCCACGCCACCGGAGACACCACAAACGGCAATGGCTCTCCCATGCGTGCGTTTGGTCGCTGAGGGAATGGCCTCAGAGGTCAGAATATCCGGCAATGGACCCGTCGCATCCAAAGGCAGCACAAGGTAGTCCTTGGCCCCGGCGGTCAAGAAGGCGCGATATGTTGCCACGTCATTCTCGCGCCCCAACAGGATGACTTCGGTTCCATCCGCAACGATATCACGCACTGCTTCGATATTGGCGGCGAGCGAGGTCTCACCAAGCTCTGCAATCATCACATCGCCAAATGTGGTCATACCTGACAGGCGCGCCATGGTTTGAAGCGTTCCCGTGTGGACCGTCGCATTGCTGTCCAGTGTCGTCTGTCGTAACAAATGGACCACTGCATCGCGGCCCTCTTCCGTCGCGACAAACGCCTCGACGCGGCGCTCGGTCTTTGCGGGCTGGAACATCTGACTCATTGCTGATGTCCTTCAAGCGGCGCATCCCTAAGGGCCATGGTGGCAGTCATATCCGGTTCCAGGACATCACCCGGCTCGTGAATCATCGCAGCAAGATTCGCAGCGCTCGCACAGCCCAGATCGGTGATACTCGGTTTGCAATCGACGCGCAGACCTTGCGTTCGCGTGGCACGAATGACACCGGTTTGCCGGTATGACGGACGTGACCCAAAAGAGGTGTCCATGAGATACTGCTTTTTCGCGGCCGAACGTGCCAAAAGCGATTGCATCACAGCCTGACGTTCCGCATCAATTTTGGCTTGGCCGCTCGACGGGATCGTCACGATCAGAAAATCCCCGTTTTTCAACGCAAGCTGATTTAGAAACCCCGAGATCCGCTCGCGTTCTTGTGCGGACAATGAGGACGCTCCAGAGGCAAAGCGGAATTGATGCTGCGCTTCGACATAAGGGGCGGACAACCGTTGGGTGACACCGATTTGTGGCGATGGCGTGTCACAAGCGGCAAGGCACATCAGGACAAGGCCCGCCAGAATGGTTTTGGCTTTGGTCACAGTCATTGCAAAAGGAACCCCGCATTCCCGTTAATGTTTTTGACGGAGACAGGAGCGCTCTCCTCAATCGGTTCTCCTGCCGAAAAGGCCCCCAGCAAACTCCGATCGAGGCTGTTCGCCGGGGCGAAGTGATCCAAGGGAGTCTTGAATTTATCAGGCGACGCGGGCTCCACGATGTAGGGAGTCACAATGATGACCAGCTCAGATTCACCTTTTTGGTAGCTCGTCGACCGGAACAAGGCACCTAAAATCGGGATGTCGCCCAGACCCGGCACATCTTTGACATCCTGTTGCGTCGATGCACTGAACAATCCGGCGATGGCAAAGCTCTGGCCACTGCCAACTTCGATCGTTGTGCTCGCGCTTCGCTCCAGGATCAGCGGAAAGTTTTGGGTGTTCGTCTGGCTGCCGCTGGAAAAATCCAGCTCGCGGATTTGCGTCCGAACATTGAGTTTGATTTGATTGCTGCGCAAAACTTCAGGGAGGAACTCAAGCTCGACACCATAGGGTTCGAATTGAACCGTGGGGACATCTTCTGCTGTTCTCGTCTGGTAAGGAAAGCGTCCACCGGCAAGAAAACTCGCCTTGTCGCCCGAGCGCGCCGTTAGATTGGGCTCCGACAAAATGGTCACCAAGCCCTCGCCTTTCAGCGCCTCAAGCGTCACACCGATGTTGGTTCCACCTTTGCGAATGTTACCAGCAATCGAATAGCCGCCGCTGACCGCTTCGCCGCCAGTAATGCCCTGTCCCGACAAGGTGGACCACGTCACGCCAAGGTTTTCTGTGACGCTTCGCGATACCTCAGCAATGCGTACTTGCAAGTTGATTTGCGGCGGGGTTTCAAGCGCGAGGCTGTTGATCAAAGCGGTCTCGGTCCCCGCCAGTTGTCGCACCACGGATTCAATCTGTTCGGCATCAGAAATCGTGTTGACCTTACCGCTCAAAACGACCGCGCCACCCACTTCAGAGACGGCGAACTTTCCCGACGGGAGTGCGGCATGGGCGGCGCGGCTCATCGCGTCCATATTGTAAGAGACCTTCACGACACTGCTCAGAGTCACCTCTTCCTGATCGTCGATGACAAAAAGCGTCGTCTCTCCAATCGCTTTGCCATAGATATACAAAAGTCTAGGGGACTTGATCTCGATATCGGCCACATCCGGGTTGGCCAAAAACACCGTTTCCGCTGGGTTCTCAAGTTTGATCAATTTGCCCTGTCCAGCAAAGAGAGTAACGTCACGGTTGCGGGTTTCTACCAGCGTTTGCGCGGCACTTGGCATCGCAAAGCCGATCAAAAGCGCGCACAAACACACATGACGGAGACCCGCGCACATGCGTTTCAAAATCTTAGGCGTTTGAAAGAAATGCATTAATCACCTTGAATGGATGGAACGGCGACAATGGCCGCCTCTGATGAAGTCTGCGGGCGACCGATCTCACCCGGCTCAATGGCATCCGCGACGGTGAGGACATTCATCCGACTCTCCGCGCCACGCACGACCGCAACACTGCGACTGTTGATCGGCGGCAGGGGTTTCGTCGTTTCACCGGAAATCTGAGAGGAAAAGATTGGGGTGTCATCGGCAATGATCGGCGCATTCCCCTCTTCTCCGCCGCTCAGAACCAGCATCAGATCCCCCATCTTCTGGGCGAGGACCAAAACTTTTGCCCCGTCCGGCGTGAGCTCAAATGTGACGATTTTTGGCGGCGCTTTGGGTTCGACCGGCTCGCTCTCCGGGGCCTGCTCGGGAATTTGATCCGTGGCAATAATACGCACGTTGCGCAAAACGGTGCGGATCGCGATCAGATCGTCTTCCAAGGCGTAAGACAGCAAGATGTCGACCCGGTCACCATTCCGGATCAACCCTGCCACAGAGGTTTCCGCCGTTACCGGCAGAGCGATCGCGCGCATGCCTTCGGTCAGCCGCAGAGCCGAGGCGCTTGTGTGCACTTGTGGCTCGGCACCAGAGACTGCCGTTTCGGGTGGCATCAAATCTTCGGCCACAAAGGGCGTGCCACTTGGGACAGTCCGCGCCACAGTCAGCACGGAAAGAGCCGCTTGATTGGCCGGGCTGTCGACAAGAAACCCATCGTGGACTTGATCGGCGGCCATCTCTGTAAATGTGTAGCCTGCGGGCGTGACTTGTGTCCCGGCAACAACGGTATGAGCCGCGACCAAGACACGTTCGGTCTTGGTTTGAGCTTCCATTTGGGGCGGCTGCGGCGCGACGGTTTGGTCTTTTTGCAAAAGCCCAAACCAGACCGCCGCGCCCGCCACCAAAGTGGACGTTGCCAAAACCATGGTCACGCGCCCGGACAGTCCCAAGCGCGACATCATATCAACAACTGGTGGTTGCAGTAGCTACACAAGAAGGATCAGCAAGTTTATCGTTTACAGTTTGAAAACCCGTGTTCACGTTTTGACCAAGAGTGTAGACGGTCCCAATAATCACGGCAGCGATCAGAGCGGCAAACAGGCCATATTCGATAGCCGTGGCACCGTCCTCTTCACGAGTGAAACGTTTTGCTAAGGCTTTTGCAGGCTTGAAGAATTTCATCTGTGCGTTCTCTCCGAAAGTCTTGTGGACGGGGTGATTCATGGACTCATGCTCACCACATTGATATTTTTGACCATGAAAGTGTCGAAAGGATTAACGACACCATATGGAATAACTTTAGAGATTTAAGGCCATCCTTTTGCAAGGATTAAAGCAATTTAATTTCAATTTTCAGAAATTATGCGCAATATTATACATCCTTTATAATGTATTTATACGACTTATAGGATGTCTGAATACATCACTAAGAATTGACTTTAAATGATGTGTGTTGAATAAATCTGGCGTCGTCCAGCACCACATCCCCTACACAAGGTGGATATACCTATCCTGATTCTCCGCCATACGTTTGCCAACCACAGCTAAAGTTATGCCGTAAACGGCCGCTTTGCGGCATACCTATCCAAGAGCTTTTCAGGTTCAGCTTACAAAACCTTGAGCGTATTGAGCCAACGGGACAGATCGCCAAAGTCTGAATCCCGGCGCGATCCTTTCAGGAGGATGAAATCCCCCTCTTTCACGGCGCCTTTGAGAGTGGTAAAAAGCGCGGGCGCACTCGAAAAATGCGGCCCCAAAACGGCCTCCGGCAGCCTCTTTCGCAGATGCCGCATCTCGTCTCCATGCGTCAGAACAAGAGTCGCACCCGATGCCAATAAGGGCGCAGCAAGCGTCTCGTGCAGCGTCGCCGCCTGATCGCCAAGATGGACAATGCGCCCGAGCACTGCGATTTTCCGGCCCGCCACCTGCTGTCGCTCAAGTTCAGTAAAGGCATTCAACATCGAAAGGATTTCGGCGTTCCAACTGTCATCCAGCACCCGCACCTTATGCCCGCCTAAGTGACAGACATACTGAACCAAACGCCCCTCTTCCGGTCTGTATGTCTCCAACCTTTGAGCGCTGTCCTGCACATCGCGGCCAAGCGCATGAGCAACGGCGAGGGTTGCGACTGCGTTGTTCAACATGCCCTGACTGACAAAGGGCAGCGTCACCTCATGGGTCTGACCCGCCAGCACCACCGTGAGCCGGGTCGATCTGCCCTCAGTGATCTGGTCCAGCACACGCAAATGGGCGTTCGGGCTCGGCCCAAAGGTCAGGACCCGGCTTGCATGTTGGGTTGCCTTGGCATGGATGGTCTCAAAATGCGCCAAATGGTCACCGATCACGGCAATCCCACCCGGCATCAGCCCATCGAAAACCCTCGATTTCCAACGCGCCACATCCTCGGTTGTCTTGATCATCCTGTTGGTTTGTGACAGGCCAATTTCCGTGATCATGGCGATGGTGGGGCGCACCCATCGGGTGATTGGACCACGGTTCATCCAGAGCGCCGATTGTGCAATTTCGAGCAACGCGGCCTGATGGTCGGGCGCAAGGCTGGACAGTTGGATCGGCACGCCAACACGCGAGTTATAGTTGTCCACGCTTTTCAGGGCACATCCGGGATCAAACAGCGTTTCGAGCAACCCGAGGGTTGAGGATTTCCCAACCGTCCCGGTCACGGCGATCACCGGCCCCTGAAACCGCTGACGGGCCGCAAAGCCCAGCTCCATATGGGCCTTGATCGGATCATCAACCAGCAGTTGCGGGAAATCACTTGGCACATCGGCAACGGCTTTACTGACGATCGCCCCGGCCAAACGATGGACATTCTGCGCCACCACCGGATGGCGGTCCCCAATCGTTTTGGTCGGCTGGGTCGTACCTTCGTGAAATGCGCGCTCGCGATTGGTGTGGGCGACAAACAAGACCGGCGTGTCTCGCATATCAATATGTTTCTGACCATTGACCACAGAACGCACGAACCAGCCTTTTTGCGGGGCGGTCAGCCACCGCCCTCCGGTGATCGCCTGAAGCTGCTCCGCCGTCCATGTTTGGCCCGAAGGGCTGTCAGACACCAGATCAGGGAACTGGGTCCGGTAGGACAAGCTCAGCGAAGTGTCCGTTTGTGTCAACTGCACCGGAACCAGTTTTGGATGAAGATAGCACTGCGTATTTGGCGCCCGACCCAATACGCGAATTTCCAATTGTAACGGTGCATTACTCAGGTGTTTTAACGGCGGCGGACGCAGACCAAAATGGTCTCTATAAATCCGCCCGGGAGTCCAACGACGGGTGGGAAGCATCCAATCGCACGGATCATGATCCATGCCGCGGCCCCACTCCACCAAAGGCCCCTGCCCGCGAGGAATCGCCGTATAGCTCAACCGAAGGTCTTCAGAGATCGGGACGTCACTGGACCACCAAGTCTCAACCCAAAGCATCCGCCGATGCGTGATATGTTGCGGGGTCAGGCGCACCCCTAATAACGTCAAACCGTTTATTTTCAACGGCTTGATCCGCGCCCCCTCGGGCACATACGGAACCTGCCCATACAGTGTATCGACCTCATAGGACTGCAAAACCTCAACCGGATAACACCTCGGTAGCGCATCCGTTTGAGCCACAGGTTTGTCCGCCTCTGACCGTGGGACGAGTGGCACATACGCCCGGTCTTCGTGACACGTTAGTGTCGTACCGATGCTTTGGCATTTACTTTGAAACCGCTGTATCACACCGCGCGCAGCATCCCCACGCAGGCGTTGGCTAAAGCCAAATCCAACCCCGATGGGGATAAATTCAACCCACTTCACGCCCTCTGGGCTCAAGCCCAGCCGGAACACCCCGCCGTCAGAAAACTGACTGCGAATGGAGTCGAACAGAAGATCGCCCGCGTCATGGATGATCGGCTTGGCCTTGTAGATTTCGATGCCTTGCAACCGATGCGCCGAGGCACCAAGCACGGCATCCGCCCCGGCATCAATCAAGGCATGGCCAACTGCGATTTCATCGTCATCCGGTGCGGGCGCATTGTTCGCCCCCCAATGCACGGCGATTATGGCAAGATCGGCTTGTTTTTTGGCCTCGGCGATGCGCGGCTCAAACTCCTCTCGCCACGCGTGTGGATCATCCAACGACACATAGGCGGTGCCCGGCGTCTCATCTGTTGCGGCAAACCGAAACTGGGTCGCATCGACACTAAACAACGCCACACGTACCGCGCCAGCGGTACAAAATGTGGGACGAAAGGCCTCGTCTCGGGTGCGCCCGCTGCCAGCGTAGGCAATGCCAAGCGCGCGGAGGATGTCCTGTTGCTGCATCAACGCTTGGGGGCCGTAATCCCCGCTGTGGTTGTTGGCCACGGCCACCGCGTCGATGTTTGCCGCCGTCAAGATGTTCAACATTTCAGGCCGGGCACGGTAATAATACGGCCCCCCTTCGCCCTTGATCACACCTTGTGCGCCGAGCGAGCTGACAACGCATTCCAGATTCACGATCGACAGATCGGCCGACTTAAGCTCGGGAATATCGAGGACCTGATCATACCCCAGCTGCTTTGATCTGTAATGTTGACGACGCCCCAAATTGACGTCGCCCCCCCAAGCCAAAATCGCGGAGGCGCTCATGGGCGACGTCCCCCCCACGTCTAGCACATGCTCTGCCTGTTTCGGCGAGTCTGCCACGTCTGAAGGGCGGTTTTCATCTCGCAAATAGTGCAGAAGATAGGCCGTATAACCCGACAGGTAATGTTCGACATCGTCGATCCTCACCCGGAACCCGTGATGGCGAATGAAAAAACTGCCCAATATACGTTGGGGGTTTTTGAAATACATCGCGATTTCCGGCCAGAAAAACCCGTTCATCAGGTAATGCGCGCGCGTTTCGAGAGCCCGGTAGAACTTATCCAGATCAAGATGTTTCAAAAGCGGGCGGTGCGCCTCACTGGCCTGTAATCGCACAATCATCTTATGCGCGGCCATCATCAACTCAAGCAGGGTGGGAAAGGTCGTGATGCGGTCAATCACAAAATCCAGATGCCCGACCACGTTTTGGATGCCAAACCGGAAATAGCGCTCCTCCGGCCGATACAGAGTCAATTCGTTGACGCAATAACTAAGCCAGTGATCGTGACTTTTCCAATGCTGTTGTGCGATAAAGTAATCGAACGCCTTTTCAACCGTTTGCAACCACCGCGCGTCTTTGGTCAACCCATAAAGCCGCATCAATCCAAAAGCGGCCTCCCCATCATAATATATGATCCGAAAGGTTTCTTTGACGCTGAGATCCGTGGAATTGAGCACATGGGGCAGTTGCCCGGTCTCTGGGTCTTGGACCCGTCGGATGCCCTCCGCCAAGTGGTCCAACAGTGACAGGTGGCTCTGATCGCCCGTCAATTCGGTGTATTTGACGAGCGCCAGAAGGGCGACGGCACTGCCTCCCAGCTTGAATTCATTGTTCAGGTCTTGCAGATACGCGACCTCTTTCCCATCCGGCAAGGTAAACCGACGAATGAGGTTTTGGGTCATGAACCGAAGCGCGCGGTCAATCGCGGCCTTGACCCCCGCGTCTCGTGTGACCTCCCACGCCTCCAACATGGAATAGATCGTGCTGGTATGGCGCAGGGTGTTATAGGCCTTAATCTCCCGATCAAAACACGGATGAAGCCCATAGACAAACTGGCCCTGTTCATCGACTTGGGCCGCCAAAAACCGACTGGATTGCGCGATCATGCTTTCGACAGTGGTTTCGTCGAGATCCGTCACAACCCTGCGCCCGGTGTCCCGCCCTTCGGCCCCGCCGCAAAAGCCGTGCAGCCGGATCGGACCATGGTTGGGCTGCAAAAGGAAAGCCTGGGTCGAAAACAAACGGATCTGATGCGCGGGGTCTTGAGGCAATTGGAATCCCGCGCCAAACCGTCGGCGTCCATAAATGTTGAAATTCTTTTCGTTCACACCGGCCTGTTCGACGGTGCCGCCAAGATACAACATCGCGTTGGCATTGAGTTCCTGCTCTAAAAACGCCTGTTCAAATCCACGATCAAGCGCGAGCCCATAGCGAAAATAACTCCGCTTGCTGTTCTCAAGCGCCAATTGGCAGTGGTGCCATGTCAGGTCCCATGTTTGATCGACCCAATCCACTCTCAGCCAACGGATCGACGGGCATGGATTGGCCAAAGCCCCCCGCCATGCCTCTACTTTTTCCCAGATGTCCGCCAGATCGCGCCCAACGAAATGCACGACCTCTGCGCGTTTGGTGCCGTCACTCATGGAGAAAAAGAGGCGCAGCGGGGCTGACGCTGGCGATTCAACGCCAGAGGACACCACCGCATAGGTCAAAGCCGCTTTGGCCTGCGCCAAAAGCACGGTCAACGGGGCTTTGGGATGGCGTGCAAGCGGCGACATCAACGCGTAGGGTGTGTCAGTCTTGCCCTGTCGAGCGTCTGCTTTTGGCACGTTTCGAGACCGCTTTTTCTTGCCCATCGCATACGCCTTTGTATTGGCTGTCACGCAGCATCTCACCGCACAACAGTGAGACTCTAAATCATCCTATAGGCCGGATGAGGTCATCCCACGGATCACTTGGTACAAAACACACCGCTCAGGGTCAACAACCCGCCCCCAACGCGCCAGGCGTTAGGAGCGGGCGATCTCGGGATGTCTTGCG
>NZ_PYIB01000044.1:0-126269 GCF_009129705.1 Roseobacter sp. TSBP12 | reverse complement strand
GGCGACCGCATCGCCAAAGTGCTCTCGCGCGCCGGCATTTCCTCGCGCCGCGAAGCCGAAGACTTGATCAACGAGGGCCGCGTCACGGTCAATGGCCGCAAAGTGGTCTCCCCCGCGCTCAACGTCATGCCGAAAGACCGCATTTATGTCGATGGCAAAGAAGTGGGCGAACCCGAACCGCCGCGCGTGTGGCTCTATCACAAACCATTGGGCCTTGTGACCACGGCCAAGGACGAAAAAGGCCGCGAAACGGTGTTTGACAAATTGCCGGTGGAAATGCCGCGGGTGATGTCTGTCGGTCGCTTGGATATCAATTCCGAGGGCCTGCTTTTGTTGACCAACGATGGCGAGGTCAAACGCAAACTTGAGCTGCCCGACACCGGCTGGCTGCGCAAATACCGGGTCCGCGTCAAAGGCACCGCCTCTGAGGCGACATTGGACACGCTGCGCAATGGCATCACCATTGACGGCGAGGACTTTCAGGGCATGGAAGTCACCTTTGATCGGCAACAGGGCGCCAATGCCTGGCTGACCGTCGGTCTGCGTGAAGGCAAAAACCGCGAAATTCGCCGCGCGATGGAACATATCGGACTGGTGGTGAACCGCCTGATCCGGCTGTCCTATGGCCCGTTCCGCCTTGGCACCTTGCAACCCGGTCAGGTCGAAGAGGTCCGCGCCCGTGTGCTGCGCGATCAGTTGGGCATGGATCTTGAGGTTGGCGATGGCGGGTTTTCCAAACGCGGCGCACCACAAGGCGCGAAACGGACAGTGTCGCGCGACGGCAAGCCAGGCGGTCCGCGCACCGAAACCAAAGGCCGCAATGACGCGCGTGGAGGTTCTGGCGGAGGTGATCGCCGCGTGGACGGCAAAGCGCCGTTCAAGCCGCGTGGAGACAAACCGGCCTATGGCGACCGTGATGATCGTTCCGGTGGCAAACCGGGCGGCAAACCTAGCGGTTTCAAACGCCGCGATGATGCGGGTGGGGATCGTCCCTTTAGCGGCAAACCGCGCGGCGAAGGCGGCTTTAAATCCCGCGATGATCGTGACGGTAAGCCGGGTGGCAAACCTGGCGGTTTCAAACGCCGCGACGATGCGGGTGGCGGGCGGCCCGAGGGTGGGTTCAAGAAACGTGAGGGTGATTCTCGGGGTGATTTCAAATCCCGCAGCGATTCACGAGGCGAGTCCCGTGGCGATCGCGATGGCAAACCCGCAGGTCGGCCCTTTGGCAAACCGGGTGGAAAGCCAGGCGGCAAACCGGGCGGTTTCAAATCCGCAGGTTTCAAAAGCCACGGCGGCGGCGCGGAGGGCAAACCCCGCTCCTCCGGGTTCAAATCCCACGCAACCAAGCCCGGTGGCAAGCCGGGCGGGAAACCGCCGAGAGGCAAGACCTAACAAAAGAACATCGGGGAAAGGGGGGCAGATGCTCCCCTTAACTCTTTCGCAGCGCGCAATTTCTTCCTATATCTGGACCTGAACACTGCGTTTGATCGAAAGGGTGGCCATGAGCGACAGTCCGTTTTCAAAACTGGCCTATTATCTTTTGGTCGCGCTGACCTTTTACGTCACGATCAAAGCGCAGGGAATGTGATCCATGGCCCAACGGTATGGTTCGACCTATTCACCCGATGGCAGCCCGAAACCTCCGGCGAAACCGGAGGGCGCGGGCACACCCCCGCCCCCGCAACACCGCCCTTTTGATGGCAAACGTCCGTCCCGCGTCGGCGCGCGCTCAAACCTGTTGTTCTACGCGGGTCTGCCCTTGTCGTGGAAAGCATTTTCCGCCGAACCCATTGTTATGGCAGGCTATTTAGCGGCCCTGGGATGTCTTGTGGGGGCGGCGTTTTTGACCCGTGAAGGTTGAAGGCCGAAGAATCCTATGAGGCGCGCAAAATCTCGCGTCGCCCCGCGATCCCGCGCAAAATCTTTGGCTCTGTCTTGACCGGCGTCGGGCTTGGCCTTGTCGGCTGGTTCGGCTGGGGCCCTGTCGAGACGGTGATTTTTGCCAGTCTCGGCACCGTGCTGCACAGCCTCGCCTTTGGTTTTGATCCTTTGAAAAACAAAGGCATGGATGACATTGACACGTTTCAACAAGACCGGGTGTCCAAAGCGATTGACGAGGCGGAAGCGCATTTGAACGCCATGCGCGAAGCGTTGTCGCGGTCGGGCGACCGCGCCGCCGAAACCCGCCTTGACGCCTTTATCAAAACCGCCCGCGATATGTTTCGCACTGTCGAGGAAGACCCGCGCGACTTGACCGCTGCGCGCAAATATCTTGGGGTTTATTTGCTGGGCGCGCGCGATGCGACGATCAAATATGCTGACCTTTGGGCGCGCACCAAAAACGCTGAGGCGCGTCAGGATTGGTTCGCGCTGCTTGATGATCTCGAACAAAATTTCACCGCGCGCAATGAGGCGTTACTTTTGGGTAGCAAAACTGATCTTGATATCGAGATTGAGATCCTGCGTGACCGTCTTGCCCGCGAAGGCATCAAATAAGTAAACTTTTCAAGTTCTTAACTGGGGAACCGTTCCATGTCCGACACCACCCGCCAAAAGGCCGAAGCCGCATTGAAAGACGTCGAAGCCGTTACCGCCGTTGTCCTCGCAGAGCCAAAGGGCGAGTTGATCGACCCGGTGGCTTTGGCAAACACACCTTTGAGCGCGGAAATCGAGCGTGCGAAATCCGAGATCAACATGGGGGACACCAATTCGATCGTCCGCTTTGGCTCGGGGGCGCAGGCTGAATTGCAAGTGATCTCACAAGCGATGCTGGAAGATGTGCGCAACAAGGATGTGGGGCCAGCGGGCGACTCTTTGCGCTCCATCGTCACCACCATTCGCGGGTTTTCCGTGTCCGAACTCGATGTGCGCCGCAAACGCAGCTGGTGGGAAAGACTGTTGGGCCGCGCCGCACCGATGGCAAAATTCATCGCCCGCTACGAGACCATTCAAACCCAGATCGACAAGATCACCGACAATCTTTTGACGCATGAGCACAAGCTGCTCAAAGACATCAAATCGCTCGATATGCTTTATGATAAAACGCTGAATTTCTATGATGAATTGGCGATTTACATTGCGGCGGGCGAATTGAAGATCAAGGAATTGGACGAGAGCGACATCCCCGCTCTGGCCGCCGCGGTGGAGGCCGCGCCCGAGCAGGACCAAGTGATCAAAGCGCAGGAATTGCGCGATCTGCGCGCGGCGCGCGACGATTTGGAACGCCGGGTGCATGATCTGAAACTGACTCGCCAAGTGACGATGCAGTCTCTGCCCTCGATCCGCTTGGTGCAGGAAAACGACAAATCCCTGGTCACCAAGATCAACTCCACACTGGTCAACACCGTGCCGCTTTGGGAAACCCAATTGGCCCAAGCCGTGACCATTCAGCGTTCGACCGAGGCCGCGAAAGACATCAAAGCCGCGACGGATCTGACCAACGAGTTGTTGACCGCGAATGCTAAAAACCTACGCGAGGGCAACAAAATCGTGCGCACCGAAATGGAACGCGGCGTGTTTGACATCGAGGCCGTGAAAACCGCCAATGCCGAATTGATCGCCACCATTGAGGAAAGCCTTCAGATCGCCGACGAGGGCAAACGCAAGCGCGCCGAGGCCGAGGTCGAACTCAAAACCATGGAAGCCAATCTGCGCGACACTCTGGCCTCCGCCAAAGCCACCGGCAACGCCGCCGGGCCATCGGTGCGTTCCTGATGCGTCCCTTGGGTCGGGCAAGATTGACAGTCCTCGGCGCGAGCGCAGGGCTCGCGCTGTCGGCCTGTGTGCCCGGTCCAAGCACACCGCCCATCGCGCGCCCGCCCAGCCACGCATCGCAACCCGTTTTGCGTCCAGACAGCACCAGCGTCACCCCGCGCAGCACCGAAAGCCGTTTGCTTCAGACCTATTTCGCACGGGTTCAGGCCGATCTTTTGGCCAATGACCTGTTGCGCACGGACGGGGGCGGGCCGGATACGCCCTTTTCCGCGCGCCAGCTTGCGGTGAATTTTGACGCCATCGCGCTCAATGACGAATACACCTCGGTCGGTGGGCAGTTTATCGCCAAAACCACGCCCTCTGATCTGCATCGCTGGGATGTGCCCGTGCGGCTCGGCATTGAATTCGGCTCCTCTGTGCCGGTGGAACAGCGTCAAAAGGACCGCGCGACGATTGAAAGTTTTGCCGGGCAACTGGCTCGTGCCTCGGGCCATGCGATCAGCGTGTCCTCCCGCCCGAACTTCAATATTCTGGTGCTCAACGAAGACGAACGCCGCGCCATTGGCCCGCGTCTGAGCCAGCTCATTCCGGGCATCGGCGCGAACGCGATCCGCTCTGTCATCGACATGCCGCGCTCGACCTATTGCTTGGTGATCGCCTCTGATCCCGCCAATGACGGCGCGTATCGCAAGGCGGTGGCGATCATCCGCGCCGAGAACCCGGACCTGTTGCGCCGCTCGTGTTTCCACGAGGAAATCGCTCAGGGCCTGGGACTGGCCAATGACAGCCCGCGCGCACGGCCGTCGATTTTCAACGACGACGAAGAGTTTGCGTTGCTGACCCGCCATGACGAACTTTTGCTACGGATGCTCTATGATCCGCGTCTGCGCCCGGCATGAGACCCGAAGTTGCCCGCCCGATCTCTGTCGTGATTGCACGCGAATTGATGGGCGAGGATATTTGACGACCATAGGAGGCCCCGATGGGTATTTTCGATTTTCTCTCTGGCGAATTCATTGACGTCATCCATTGGACGGATGACACCCGTGACACGATGGTGTGGCGGTTTGAACGCGAAGCGCATGAAATCAAATACGGGGCCAAATTGACCGTGCGCGAAGGTCAGGCGGCGGTGTTTGTGCATGAGGGGCAGCTGGCGGATGTGTTTTCGCCGGGGCTTTATATGTTGGAAACCAACAACATGCCGATCCTCACCACGTTGAACCATTGGGATCACGGGTTCAAATCGCCGTTCAAATCCGAGGTCTATTTCGTCAATACCACGCGGTTTTCCGACCTCAAATGGGGCACGAAAAACCCGATCATCTGCCGCGACCCGGAATTCGGTCCGGTGCGCATCCGCGCCTATGGCACCTACACGGTCAAAGTCTCTGATCCGGCGCTGTTTTTGACCGAAATCGTCGGCACAGACGGCGAATTCACCATGGATGAAATCTCGTTCCAAATCCGCAACATCATCGTTCAGGCCTTTAGCCGCATCGTTGCAAGCTCTGGCATCCCGGTGTTGGACATGGCGGCAAACACGGCGGATATGGGCAAATTGGTCGCCAGCGAGATCACCAAAGTGGTGTCTGAATACGGCCTGATCATTCCGGAATTTTACATTGAAAACATCAGCTTGCCCGAAGCGGTCGAGGCCGCGATGGACAAGCGCACCTCGATGGGCATCGTGGGCAACCTCGATGGCTATATGAAATTCAACGCCGCCGAAGCCATGGGCGCGGAGAATTCAGCGATGGCGTCGTCGATGGGGGCGGGCATGGGCGCCGGGATGGGCATGGCGATGGCCGCACAAGCAGGACCATGGGGTGCGCGTCCTGCCGCCGCATCTCCCGCACCTGCCGCTCAAACCCCACCCCCGCCGCCAGTCGAACATGTCTGGCACATCGCCGAGAATGGCGAAACAACCGGCCCGTTTTCCAAGGCGGAAATGGGGCAGATGGCCGCAAAGGGGACACTCAAACGCAGCTCTTACGTCTGGACCCCCGGTCAGGACGGGTGGTTGCAGGCCGAAGATGTGCGCGAATTGGCACAGCTTTTCACCATCGCGCCGCCGCCGCCCCCGCCGGGTGCGTAACGCTCATGCCTCTTGCCCCTCGGGTGCATCGGTCGCCGGATTGTGACCGGTCCGCCACAAATGCCAAAGTGACCGAGATCGCCCTCGCCCTTATGGGTGTGGTCGAAGTGGATCATGGGGTGTTTTCTGAGACGGCCAGTTGGGATCAAACCGCGACGCCCTGTGTGCTTGGGCGCGATGCAATCACGGCGCACCTGCTGAATAAGGTGCCGCCGCAAAGCATTTCGATTGATCAGGTCGTCTGCCATGGCAAAGCGGGCACCGTTTCCGGGCGTTTGACCAGAGACGGGATTGGGACCATGGTATTTTGCCATGTCATCCGCTTCACCGACTCGTCTTGCCGCCAAGTCGGGCAGGCCGTGAGTTTTGAGCACCGTGACGCCGCATGAAACAGCATCGCAGCCTTGTCGCATTAGGAAAACCTGCGGAAATCTTCGCGCCAATCGTTGAGATTGATGATCAACGAATGGGTCATCCGTTTGAAATGGGGCGCTTCATAGCCTGTGCGCGCCGAGGCGCGATCGCCATTTTCAACATGAACTGCAATTTTACCCGCCTCGACATGAAACTGCGTGTGCATCGCTTTGATCATGTTGAATTTCTTCATCGCCGGGTCATTGGCAGAGGGCGACAGTCCAGCCAGCCATTTGCCAAAATCGCATTGATCGTCACAGGAGATGTCCTGTGATGTTTTTTCGAGTTTACCGTGATCAATACACTCCGAAAACGTCCGCGTCCAAGAGGCGTGGGCACAAATGGCATCACGCACATGGGTGTCTTCATTCCTCTTTTGCAAGACCCGTCTCCACATTCATCAACGCGCGTTGTGCTGTGTCGAAGCATGGGCTCTGCGCCCTTAACACCGGGTAAACATGCATGAACTCAGAGAAATTTTCTGACCAAAGCACACAGGAGCATCGCTTTCCCTGTTCTGCCTGCGGGGCGGATTTACGATTTGACCCGGAGGCCAAGCTGCTCAAATGCGACCATTGCGGCGCGGATCAACCGCTTGATAAAGGTGATGCCCCGCCCCCGCGAGAGTTAGATTTTCGCGCTGCATTGAACGCGACCCTGCCGGATCAGGCGATGGAAGAGACCCGCGTTTCAACCTGTCCCAACTGCGGAGCGGAGGTGGAATTTGACGCCGACATCCATGCCACTGAATGCCCGTTTTGCGCCACCCCCGTGGTCACGGACACAGGCGTGCACCGCCAGATCAAACCGCATGGCCTCCTGCCCTTTGCCCTCACCGAGGCGCACGCGCGCAGCGCGATGACAGATTGGCTTGGTCGCTTGTGGTTTGCCCCAAATGGGCTCAAGGATTATGCCCGCAAGGGGCGGCAATTGTCGGGGATGTACCTGCCCTATTGGACCTTTGATGCGCAAACGGCGACGCAATACCGGGGTGAGCGCGGCGATGACTATTACACCACACGCACGATCACCCGCGATGGCAAAACCCAAACCATTCGTGAACGTCACACCCGCTGGCGGGCCAAATCCGGCCGCGTGTCGCGGTTTTTTGACGATGTGCTGGTGTTGGCCTCACAGGCTTTGCCGACGCGGTTCACCGATGGCTTGCGCCGTGGGATCTGTCCGAATTGGAACCCTATGTGCCGGATTATTTGGCCGGGTTTCGCGCCTCGGCCTATACCGTTCCGCTCGAAGAGGGATATGAGAGCGCGCGCGACTACATGGACCGGGTGATTGTCCGTGATGTGAAATTTGACATCGGCGGGGATCGGCAAAGGGTGCATGACCTCCAGACGGCGGTGTCGGAGGTGACGTTCAAACATATCCTTTTGCCGGTGTGGATGGCGGCCTATAAATACCGGGGTAAGACCTATCGCTTTGTTGTCAATGGCCGCACCGGAAAGGTCCAGGGCGAACGGCCCTATTCGGCATGGAAAATCGCCTTGGCGGTGATCGCGGGGCTGATCGTTGCGGCGGGCGTGGGCTATGTGGTGGCGATGAATCAGCAGGGCACAGGCGGGTTTTGAGCCTTTTTTCTTGCACAGATAGCGCTAACACCCCTAAAACGACGCAACCCCCTTTCTAGGAGACAGGCCCATGATCCTTTGCGCAGGCGAAGCCTCATCGACATGCTGCCCCGCACCACAACGCTGGGCGAAGACGCCTATGCGCCCTACCCCGGCGGCGCTGTGTTTAACACCGCCATCGCTTTGGGGCGGCTTGGCGCGAATGTGGGCTTTTTCAGTGGCTTCTCAGAGGATTTCTTTGGCGATCTGTTGAAACAAAGCCTCGCTCAAAGCCATGTGGATGGCAGTCTATCCCTCACCGTGGATCGCCCCTGTACCGTGGCCTTTGTCAAATTGGTCAATGGTCACGCCACCTATGCGTTTTATGACGAAAACACCGCCGGGCGGATGTTGACCGAGGCCGACCTCCCTCCCCTCCCCGACACGATTGAAGCGGTGTTTTGTGGTGGGATTTCTTTGCCGGTCGAACCCTGCGGCGCGGCCTATGAGACGTTGTTTGTTGAGGCCTCCAAAACCCGCGTCACCATGATCGATCCGAACATTCGGCCCGGATTTATCCGTGATGAGGCCCGTTATCGTGCACGAATCGAACATATGCTGACCCATGCCGATATTGTCAAAGTCTCGGACGAGGACCTGTTGTGGCTGATGGGCGACGGTGAGATTGAGGCCCATATCGAACTGCTTTTGACCAAGGGACCAAAGCTTGTCTGCCTGACCATGGGCGGGGATGGGGTCAAGGGCTATACCGCCGGGCATGTCACCCATGTGGCCGCCGAAAAAGTGACGGTTGTGGATACAGTGGGGGCCGGGGACACGTTCAACGCAGGCCTTTTGGCCGGGCTGCAACGGGCGGGCAAACTGACCAAAGCGCATGTTGCCGATTTGGATGAGGCCACCTTGCGCGCGGCACTTGCCCTTGGGGCCAAGGCCGCCGCCGTAACCGTCAGCCGCGCCGGGGCCAATCCACCATGGGCGCATGACCTATGAGAGCGCTGGTTCAACGCATTTCTGAAGCCGCCGTGCGAGTCGATGGTGCGGTGGTTGGGCACTCCGGGCCGGGGCTTTTGGTTTTGGTCTGTGCGATGCGCGACGACACCGAAGCGCAGGCCGAAAAACTGGCCGCCAAGATTTCAAAACTGCGCATTTTTCAAGATGATGCAGGCAAAATGAACCTGTCTGTCCGTGACATCCAAGGCAGTGCGCTTGTGGTCAGCCAATTTACACTCGCCGCCGAGACAAAAGGCAATCGTCCGGGGTTTTCCACCGCTGCTGCACCGGACGTTGGGAACGCGCTCTATGAACATTTCACCAATGCTCTGCGTCAGACCGGTGTCCCCTGTGAGACCGGAATTTTTGGTGCAGATATGAAGGTGAGCCTGATCAATGACGGTCCGATTACGATTTGGCTCGACACGGATCAGTGATTGGGTCGTTCTGAACGGACCGCGCTACCGATGGACCCGGTGATTGACACCATGGACCTTTGGCCCGATTTGCCCTAAATCGCGCAGGACGTTTTCAAAGACCGGACAGACCCCGTGGTGCGCAAAGTGACATTGATTGCGAAAGACGAAGCCGCGACCGCGCGCGTTGCTGCGGCGCTGGCCCCGTTGTTGCACCCGAGCGATGTGATTTTGCTGGATGGCAGTTTAGCGGCGGGAAAGACGTTTTTCACCCGCGCCTTGGTCCGCGCCCTTGGCTCAGACGAGGCGGTGACCAGCCCGACCTACACCATCGCCAATATCTATGAGACGCCGAAGAGCATGGTATTGCATGTCGATGCCTACCGCCTGAAAAACGCGCAAGAGTTCTATCACCTTGGGCTGGAAGACTATTTTGACACAGGTATCGCCGTGATCGAATGGGGCGAACGGATAGCGGAAAGCTATGACACCGCCCTGTCCATCCGCCTTGGTTTTGGCGAGGATGACACGGCGCGGGTGTTGTCCATCTCCGCCTCTGCCCCGCGATGGGACACGGTTTTAGACGCATTGGAGACGCTGGCATGAGCAAGGTGACATTGCTTATTCAGGCCTCAAACGGCGTGCCGGTCTTGGCGTTGGCCCGTGATGGCGCGATCCGGTTTGACAGTTCAGAGGTCGAGAGCCTTGCGGGATCGCGCGAGTATCGCCTGATGTTGGAAACCGGGCTTACTGAGATCGGGGCGACGTTGAAAGAGATCACCCGCATCGGCTGTGACATCGGTCCCGGCGGGCTTGGCGTGACGCGCACGGCGGCGGCTTTTGCCAATGGGTTGGGCTTTACCCTTGGGATTCCGGTCGTTGCTCTGCCCGCTTTTGCACTGCTGGGGGCGGAGGCGTTCGACGGTCATACCCCGGTCGCCCTGCTGCGCCGTGCGGGTCGGCCCTATGTGCATTTCGGAATTTTCCGTGATGGCACACTTATACATTACGAACATTGTTTGGAAGAAGATGCCCTTAAGCAGCTCGAAAACTTGGACAAATACAACCTTGCGGGCAATATCCCTGTTGAGGGCACCGCGCCGCCAAAAACCAACACCGCAAAGATGGCGACCCTTCTGAGCCTTGTCGATGCCGCCCCAAAACCCGCCGCAAACGCCCGCGCCTATCCGATTGTCGAGGTGCTGTCATGACAGATCAGGTGCGAGAGATTGCGCAATGCCTTAGCCATGGCGGCGTTGTGCTTTTGCCGACCGACACAGTGCTTGGGCTGGCGGTATCGCCGCAACATACGGCGGCGATTGATCGGCTTTATCGGCTCAAACACCGCCCACGTGACAAGAACCTGCCGATCATGGTTGCGAATGCGGATCAGATTGGGACTCTCGGCGCACGGATCACGCCAAGCGCGCAGACCCTGCTCTCAAGCCCTTTTGTGCCGGGCGCATTGACCATCGTCTTTGGTCTTGATCCGGCGCGCGCCCCCGAATGGCTTGCCGGGCGCGACGAGATCGCTTTGCGCATCCCCAATGACGCGTGGCTCTTGGCAGTGTTGCGCGAAACCGGTCCGCTTTTGGTCACCTCGGCCAACCGATCCGGGGCACAGACACCGGGCACGGCTGATGAGGCTGCAGCGCAGTTGAACGGCACGCCGGATTTGATCGTGGCGGGCACAGGGCACCAAGCCACACCCTCTACCATCGTCAATTGCCGCGTCACCCCGGCCCGGATCGAACGGCTTGGCGCGGTGTCTGAGGCAGAGATCGCCAGCCTTTTGGAGGGCCTCCTATGAGCGCGCTGATCCTTGGCATCGAGACCTCCTGTGATGACACATCGGTGGCGCTTGTTGATCGTTCGGGCCATGTGGCCGCAATCAAAACCGTGTCGCAATATGAAGTGCATGAGGCCTTTGGCGGGGTCTATCCCGAATTGGCCTCGCGGGCGCATCTTGAGGCTATTTTACCGACAATTCAGTCGGTTATGGATGAGGCCTCCGCAACACCGAAAGACCTCACGGGCATTGGCGTGACCCGTGGGCCGGGATTGATCGGCTCGCTTTTGGTCGGGCTGTCCACCGCTGAGGCGCTGTCCTTGGGATGGGGCGTGCCGGCATATGGCGTCAACCATTTGCGTGGGCATATCCGCTCGGTTGAGTTGGAAGACGGCCAAACCGAATTCCCCGCCGTGATCATGTTGGTCTCGGGCGGGCACACGTTGATCGCGGACTTAAAAGACCCGTGGTCTTATCGGCTTTTGGGGACGACACGCGACGATTCCGTTGGTGAAAGCTATGACAAAGTGGCGCGAATGTTGGGGCTTGGGATGCCGGGCGGTCCGGCGATTGACCGGGCGGCAAAATTGGGCAGACCGGTGTTGCGCCTCCCCAGACCGATGAAAAATGAGGGCTATGAGTTCTCGTTTTCCGGCCTGAAATCTTCGGTCGCGCGCCATATTGAAAACCACCCAGAGGTTAGTCTTGAGGACATGTCGGCGTCTTTTGTCGCCGCCTGTCTCGACGTCTTGGTGGCCAAGGCGGACCGGGCGCTGGCGGAGTGCAAACCGCGCTCTTTGGTGATTGTCGGTGGTGTCTCCGCCTCGCCGCAATTGCGCGACGCGATGGCTCAGGTGGCCGGGCGACACGGGGTGAACCTATGCCTGCCGCCGGTGAAATGGGCGACAGACAATGCGGCGATGATCGCCATGGCGACATGGGATTATATCGAGCGCGGCGTCCAACCCGCTCTGTTCCCGAAACCCAATCTCAGCCTCGAGACGCCTTAAAAGGTAAAGCCCGGAAGACTGTCCATCGCGGTCTTCAACGCCTCGCCCCACCTCGATGAAATCGTTTGGAAATACTCGTCATCGGCGGTGATGCGGCGTTGGTGTGTGACTTTATAGGTATCGGTTTCGATCACTTGCAAATCGAACGGCAGACCAACGGAGAGGTTGGCTTTCACCGTGCTGTCAAAGGAAACCAGCGTCAATTTGACCGCATCTTCAAAGGACATAGCCGGATCATAAGCACGCACCAAAATTGGTTTGCCGTATTTGGTTTCACCGATTTGGAAAAACGGCGTCTCATCCCCCGCCTCGATGAAATTGCCCTCGGGATAGATCAAAAACAGGCGTGGCGGGTTGCCTTTGATTTGACCGCCCAAAAGCACGGTGGCGTTGAACGTGCTCGACGCACGTTGGCCTTCGTCGGCATGGGTGGTGATCAGATCCTTGAGGGTCTGGGCCACGATCCGCGCCACCTGGAACATCGAAGGGGCGGCCAGGATCGAAGGTTCGCGCTCTTCCGGCGCTTTGGTACGCTCGTCGAGCAAAGAGACCAAAGCCTGTGTCGTTGCCAGATTGCCCGCCGTCATCAGCGTCAAAACGCGTTCGCCGGGGGCTTCCCAGGTGAACATCTTTTTGAAGGTGGAAATGTTATCGACGCCTGCATTGGTGCGGGTGTCCGACATCATCACAAGGCCCTTATCGAGCATCATGCCGACGCAATAGGTCATCTGTCCCTCCGGGAACTTTATTGTTGCTGGGCAACTTCAATGGCGACCGAAAGAGTCTCTCCCGCCCCGCCGTATCGTGTGCCAGTTACAGGGGCCGCCCCCTGATAGTCCAGCCCTGTTGCAACACGGACGTAACGTGTGTCCGGGCAAATCTGATTGGACACATCAAATCCGACCCAGCCCAGACCATCGACATGCGCCTCAGCCCAGGCATGGGTGGCGTCCTGTTCGATGCGATCATCCATCATCAGATAACCGGAGACATAGCGCGCCGGAAATCCCATTTCACGCGCCGCCGCGATAAAGATATGAGCGTGGTCCTGGCACACGCCTTTGCCCTCGGCAATCGCATCTTCGGCGCGGGTCTCGGATTGCGAGGTGCCGACCTCATAGGCCACGGTCTCGCTGATCACCCGCGAGAGATCGTGCAGCTTGCCGACCGAGCTCTCGCCCTCCACCTGTTTGATCAACGCGCGCACGCCGGGCCCCGGTTTGGTCAGCGGCGTGACGGTTTCAAACAGCCACAGTGGCGCAGGCCCGCGATGCGCGCCAATGATACCCGTGGTGTCAGAGACCTCGACCTCACCCTCCGAGCGCACGGTGACTTCGGTGACGTCTTTATCAAAGGAAATCAGCTCGACCGCATTGTTCATATGATCATGATATTCGAGTTCCTTTTTGGCCCCAGACAGGGTGGTGGTCCAGCGGATCACCTCCTGACCATGGCCGGATTTTGGCGTTTTGCGCAACTGTTGCAGCCCGTAAGCCACAGGATCGGCAAAGGAATATCGGGTGGTGTGGCGGATCGTCAGGCGCATGGGTCCTCACTCATAAAAGCGATAGTCTTGTTCGATTTGACCACCAAGTTGGCGCAAACTCGTCAAGACGTTTTGAATATACTCATGCAGCCCGTATTCAAAGACCGCGTCGATATCATGCGCGTTGAACCGATTGACCAGCGCCTCGGCCAAGTCCATCGAGGGGAATTTGGCACCGTAATCGGCCCCAAGATAGGCCAGATTGTCGTAGATTTTTGACACGCAGAAATTCAGCGAACGCGGCATACGTTTGTCGAGCACAAGGAACTGCGCAATGTCGCGGGCGTTGACTTGCGAGCCGTACGCCATGCGAAACCCGCCCCGCGCCGAGACCGAGCGCAGAATGGTTTCCCAATGCACATTGTCGATCGAGGAACCGACCGAGAAATTCGACGGCAAAAGCACGTAATATTTGACATCCAAAATCCGCGCCGTGGCATCGGCGCGTTCGATAAACGTACCGATGCGGGCGAAATCATAGATGTCATTGCGCAGCATCGTGCCATGGGTCGCGCCACGCACCAAGGCGGTGCGTTGACGAATGAGGCCCAGCACGGCCGGAAGGTCGCGTTCGGAGACTTTGCGTTTCAACGCCTCGCGGGTGGCCATGTAACAGCCGTTCAAGGCCTCCCAGACCTCGCCGGTCAAGGCCGTGCGCACAAGGCGGGCGTTTTGGCGCGCTTCCGAGATGGTCGAGAGTACCGAGGACGGATTGTCCCGAGAGCGCAGCATCCAATCAATCGCGCTGTCTTTGCTGGTCTCATCGTAATGGGCGTCATAGCCTCAATAACGCCCGCCGATTGCATCACCGAGGTCCATTCATCATCGGCATCGCCCAGACGGGTCAGACCAATGCGCTGCCCCGTATCGACAAGCCGCGAGGTGTTTTCGGCCCGCTCCAGATAGCGAAACATCCAGTAGAGGCCATTTGCGGTTTTCCCAAGCATATCTGTCCCCTACCCTTTAATCTTCCAGCACCCAAGTGTCTTTGGTGCCCCCGCCTTGGGATGAGTTCACCACCAAGGAGCCTTTTTGCAGCGCCACGCGGGTCAATCCGCCGGGCGTGATGTTGATCCCCTCAGGCGAGCAGAGCACATAGGGCCGCAGATCGACATGGCGCGGGGCAAGCCCCGCCTTGGTAAAGATCGGCACGGTCGAGAGGGCCAGCGTCGGCTGGGCGATATAATTCGAGGGGCGCGAGGTCAATTTGGCGCGGAAGGCTTCGATCTCTTTCTTGCTTGAGGTCGGTCCGATCAACATGCCGTAGCCGCCAGAGCCATGCACCTCTTTGACCACCAGTTCAGAGAGGTTGTCGAGCACATAGGCCAGACTGTCCGGCTCGGAACAGCGCCATGTCGGCACGTTTTCCAAGATCGCTTTTTCGCCAGTATAGAATTCAACGATCTCCGGCATATAGCTATAGATCGCTTTGTCATCGGCGATGCCGGTGCCCGGTGCGTTGGCGATGGTGATGCCGCCCGCGCGGTAGACATCCATGATGCCAGGCACGCCCAGAGCCGACTCCGGGTTAAAGTTCAGCGGATCAAGGAAATCGTCGTCGATGCGGCGGTAGAGCACATCAATCGGTTGATAGCCGCGGGTGGTGCGCATGGCGACACGCCCGTCGACAACCCGAAGGTCATGACCCTCAACCAATTCCACGCCCATTTGATCGGCCAAAAACGCGTGTTCAAAATAGGCGGAGTTGTAAATCCCCGGCGTCAAGACGGCCACGGTTGGCGGCCCATCACAGGCGGGCGGCGCACAGGCGGCCAGCGAACGGCGCAGGTCCGACGGGTAGTTTTGCACCGGCTGCACGCGGTTCTTGGAAAACAGTTCAGGGAACATTTGCAGCATCGTCTCGCGGTTCTCCAACATGTAGGAGACGCCGGAGGGGGTGCGGGCATTGTCTTCGAGGACATAGAACTGATCGTCGCCGGTGCGCACAAGGTCGGTGCCCACAATATGAGTATAGATGCCCCCCGGCGGACACATCCCCATCATATGCGGTAAAAACGCCTCGTTGCGGGTGATCATCTCAAGAGGGATACGGCCCGCTTTGATGATTTCCTGCCGATTATAGATGTCGTGAAGAAAGGCGTTGATCGCACGGACCCGCTGTTCGATCCCCTTGGACAGCTTTTGCCATTCACGCCCGGAGATCACCCTCGGGATGATGTCGAACGGGATCAACCGCTCTTCGGCCTCCGAGCGTCCGTAGACGTTAAAGGTGATGCCCGTGAGCCGGAAGACCTCTTCCGCCTCGCGTTGTTTTGCTCGGAGCCGTTTGAGGTCTTCGCCTTCAAACCAGCTTTGAAATCCTGCGTAAGGATCGCGCAGGGTCTCATTGCGGCCCCACATTTCGTCAAAGATTTTTGTGTCGCTCATGCTCAGAATTTAGAGGTTCGGTTGAGCGCTTCACAATCGGAATCACGCGTTTTACGGTGATGAAATGCGCATTAGCTTATTTTTTAATCACAAGACTTTGGCAAACCGGATCATAAGACGCCGTTTCCCGCCGCAATCCGCCGCAGCATTTGCATTGTATACCTCGGGATACATTGACTTGAGACCCATACTCCGCTACCCGAAAGCCCAAGCGCAAAAGGGCAATTGCCCCAATGCAGAATCGCTGAAAAGCATCGCTTAAAGTGGCAGACCCACTAGTGGAGGACCCCATGGCCCAAGAGACCCCCGATATCATCTACACCATCGTAGACGAAGCCCCTGAACTCGCGCGTGGATCGCTTTTGCCGATCATCACCTCGTTCTCCGAAGCCGCAGGAATCAACGTCGAGACCCGCGATATTTCGGTCGCCGCCCGCATCCTCGCGCTGTTCCCGGAGCTGCTTTCGGACGATCAAAAAGTGTCTGACGATTTGGCCGAACTGGGCGAGTTGGTGAAAACCCCCGAAGCCAACGTGATCAAACTGCCAAACGTCTCGGCCTCCGTACCGCAACTTGAAGCCGCGATCAAAGAATTACAGTCGCAAGGCTACCCGATCCCGTCCTACCCGGCCGATCCGCAAACCGACGCAGAAAAGGCGATCCGCGCCAAATACGACACGATCAAAGGCTCCGCCGTGAACCCGGTTCTGCGCGAAGGGAACTCGGATCGTCGCTCCGCCAAAGCCGTGAAAGAATACGCCAAGGCCAACCCGCACCGCATGGGCACATGGACCTCAGCCTCCAAAACCACGGTCGCCTCGATGCCGGGCAACGACTTTTTCGCCAATGAAAAAGCCGCCACCATCACGGCTGCCCAAGCGGGCGGCGCAAAGATCGTTTTCACCGCCAAAGACGGCACCGAGACCGTTCTGAAATCCGGTTTGAAATACGCCGAGGGCGAAGTGGTCGACGCGACCTTCCTCTCCGCCAAGGCCCTGCGCGCCTATATCAAAGCCGAAATCGAAAGCATGGAGCCGGGCGTTTTGTTCTCCGTGCACCTCAAAGCCACGATGATGAAGGTCTCTGACCCGATCATCTTCGGTCACTTCGTGTCGGTTTATCTCGAAGATTTCATCGCCAAACACGGGGCCTCTCTGGATTGGAACCCGAACGACGGCATCGGTGAATTGGACAAACTGATCGCGGACAATGCCGAGATGAAAGCGGACCTCAAAGCCGCCCTTGACGCCCGTCCGCCACTTTACATGGTGAATTCTGACAAGGGCATCACCAACCTGCATGTGCCCTCCGACGTGATCATCGACGCCTCCATGCCCGCTGTGATCAAAGCCGGTGGCATCGGTTGGGGCCCGGACGGCAAAGCGGCTGACACCAAATGCTGCATCCCGGACAATTCCTACGCCTGCGTCTATGACGAAACGGTCGAGTATTTCAAAGAGACCGGCACGCTGGACATCACCACCTGTGGTGCCGTGTCCAATGTTGGCCTGATGGCACAAAAGGCCGAAGAATACGGCTCCCACCCGACCACCTTCGAAATGAAGGCAGACGGCAAAGTCGAGATCGTTTTGGACAACGGCGATGTCCTGCATTCCCACGCGGTTGAAGCGGGCGACATCTGGCGGTCGTGTACTGCGAAAAAAGCGCCGATCCTCGATTGGATTCAACTCGGCGTCGAACGTTTTGACGCCACCGGCACCGGTGCCTTCTGGTTGGATGCCAACCGCGCGCATGATGCGGAGCTGATCAAATATGTCGAACCGGCGCTGAAAGCCGCAGGCAAAGACATCCCGATCATGGCCCCGCGTGAGGCCACCCGTTTCTCCTTTGTCGAGATGCGCAAAGGCAAAGACGTTGTGACCATCACCGGCAACGTGCTGCGCGATTATCTGACAGATCTGTTCCCGATCCTGGAACTGGGCACCTCGGCGAAAATGCTCTCCATCGTCAAATTGATGAACGGCGGCGGCATGTTTGAAACCGGGGCTGGCGGCTCTGCGCCGAAACACGTGCAGCAGGTGATCGAAGAAAACCACCTGCGCTGGGACAGCCTTGGCGAATTCTGTGCCTTGGGCGAAAGCTACGCGTTCTTGGCCGCCTCGCGAGGCAAAGCCAAAGCAGCCGTTTTGGCGACTGCTGTCGAAGAGGCGACCCAAAAGCTGTTGTTGAATGGCAAGTCGCCGGAGCGCAAAGTCGGTGAAAACGACAACCGCTCATCGCACTACTGGTTTGCGCGCTACTGGGCCGAAGCCTTGGCCGCTCAGTCCACCGATGCCGCTCTGGCTGCGCATTTCGCCCCGATTGCCAAAGAGTTGGTCGAGAAAGAAGAGATCATCCTGGACGAGTTGAAAATCTCCGAAGGTGAACCCGCCGATTTGGGCGGCTATTATCACGCAGATCCGGCCAAAGTCGCCTCTGTGATGCGCCCTTCGGCCACGCTGAACGCCATCATTGGTTGATCTAAGCAGCGGTTTTAAAACAGAAAGGGAGCCATCTTGGCTCCCTTTTTTAGTTTTTGGGCGCCTTAAACCCCTCCTTAAGGGATTGCCGATACTGTGCTGTCAGATCGTGGCGAACTCCCGCCATAAAGTGACGGCATAGGGCTCAAATGTTCAGTAAGTTTAAACGCACAAAATCTACGACACTCTCTCGTCCGACGGATGCGGCCCTTTTGACCGCCGTCGACAAAACCCATTTTATGCTCAACTGTACGCCAGACGGATTCATCCTCTCCGCCAACGCACAGTTCTGTCGTCGCATGGGATTTGATGAGACGTCGATTGTCGGCATCCCCTATAAAACCCTTGTCCGCAACAAAGATCACACCGAATGTGCCGCACTTTGGGCGGAACTCGCCAAAGGTGAGCCGCACAATCAAATCATGCCGCGCCTCAATGCCTCGGGCGAAGAGGTTTGGCTTGATACCACCTATGTTCCGATCAAAGATGATCAGGGGGCCGTTGCTTATATTGCGATCATTGCCCGCGAAATTTCTGAAATGCATCTGCGCCGCCGTGACAACCGATCCAAAGAGGATGCGATCAAGCGCTCGATGGCGGTGATCGAATTTGACCTTCAGGGCAATATCCTCATCGCGAATGATCATTTTCTCTCTGCGACCGGCTATTCCATGGAGGAATTGAAGGGTCAACACCACAGCATTTTCATGCCAAAGGATGAGGTCAATACTCAGGCCTATCGTGACTTCTGGACCCGCCTCGGACAAGGCGCCTCCGAAAAGGGGCCGGTGAAACGCATTGCGAAAGACGGCTCGGTGGTCTGGCTTGAAAGCACCTATGAAACCCTGATCGACCCTGAAGGGCGCCCTTTTAAGGTGGTGAAATACGCTTTTGACATCACAACAGCCAAAAACATGGAAGCGGATGCACGCGGTCAAATCGACGCCATCCAAAAGGTTCAGGCCGTGATCGAATTCAATCCAGATGGCACAATCCGCCGCGCCAATGACAACTTTTGTCACGTCATGGGCTATGACGAATCCGAAATCATTGGCAAACACCACAGACTCTTCATCGACCCGGCCTATGCGGCGTCTTCTGACTATGCACAATTCTGGGCGCGTCTGAGATCGGGCGAAGCGCTCAGTGACGAATACGCGCGTCTTGGCAAAAACGGCCAACGCATCACCATCAAAGCCAGCTACAATCCGATCCGCAATGCGGCGGGACAAGTTGTGAAAGTCGTCAAATTTGCCGTCGACACAACCATCTACCGCCGCACCGCTGAAACCCTCATGGCAGGTCTTGATGCCTTGGCACATGGCAACCTGGCGGTACAACTCGACGCCGATCTGGGTGAATTCGATGACATTCGAAAAAATTTCAACATTGCCCTCTCGAAACTCAATCACACGATTGGCAGCGTGGCTGACAGCACGCAAATCATCAAAGCAGAATCCGACGCCATCGGCCATGCCACGGATGATCTTGCCCGACGCACGGAAGCCCAGGCGGCAACCCTCGAAGAAAGTGCCTCGGCCCTCGACGAGTTGGTGGCCTCTGTCACAGGCGTGGCAAACACTGCCGGTACGGTCCAGAGTCAATCCAAAGAAGCACAGGGTTACACAGTCCAAGCCGGCGATGTCGTGGATCGCGCTGTGAATGCAATGGACGAGATTGAAAACTCGTCGAAACAAGTCGCTTCGATCACCTCCGTCATCGACGACATCGCGTTTCAAACCAATCTTTTGGCTCTAAATGCCGGTGTGGAAGCTGCGCGTGCAGGCGATGCGGGGCGTGGCTTTGCCGTGGTTGCCTCGGAAGTTCGCGCCTTGGCGCAGAGGTCGTCAGATGCCGCGCGTGAAATCGCAACGCTCATTGACACATCGAACCGTCAGGTCGCGAATGGCGTTGATTTGGTCCGCGAAGCCGGGGCCGCCCTTGGCCGTATTCGTGAAGCCGTCGAGAAAATCAATCACGGGATCGAGCAGGTCGCAACCTCAACAACGGAACAGGCCACCGGCCTTGGCGAATTAAGCTCGGCAATCAACCAGCTTGACCAAACCACACAACAAAACGCCGCCATGTCGGAAGAAACCAACGCCGCAACAGTCAGCTTGCAAAACAACATTGCCGCGATGGAACAAGACGTCAGCTTTTTCTCGGTGCAAGACACTCAGAGCAGTGCAAGTGTCAAACCATTTGAGGTTGGGTTGTCCCGTAGCGCGTAGCGCGTTTCACGGACAGTTCCGGCGAGGCTCATAAGGCTGACATCGTTCGTGGTATCAGGCAAAAGAGGGGGCGTATTACGCCCCCTCTTTATTTCCTATTCCTGATTGAGAACCATGTGACCTCGCGCAGGGCTGGTTCCGCCCATCACATTTTGAAAATGCGATAGATGGCTGGGATAACCAGCACGGTCAGTGCCGTCGAAGACAACAGCCCAAACAAGAGCGAAATCGCCAGACCTTGGAAGATCGGGTCCACCAAAATCACCGCCGCCCCAATCATCGCGGCAATCGCGGTCAACAGGATCGGCTTGAACCGCGTGGCCCCTGCTTCGATGAGAATTTCAAGCGTCACATTGCCTTGATCATCGGCGTTGCGAATGAAATCGACCAAGAGGATCGAGTTTCGCACAATGATCCCCGCCAAAGCGATGAAGCCAATCATCGACGTGGCCGAAAACGGCGCCCCAAACGACCAGTGCCCGATCATGATCCCCAAAAAGGTCAATGGCACCGGCGTCAGGATCACCAAGGGCAAGCGGAACGAGCCAAACTGAGCCACCACGAGGATGTAAATCCCCAAAAGCGCCACACCGAACGCCGCCCCCATGTCGCGGAAGGTGATCCAAGTCACCTCCCACTCGCCATCCCACAACAAGGTCGGATGCTCGGTTTGCGACGGTTGACCATGCAGCGAAATCTCAGGCTTCGTCCCCTCCGGCCAGTCCATCGCATCCAACTTATCCGCAACAGCCATCATGCCATAAAGCGGCGCTTCATATTCACCGGCGAGTTCGGCCTGAACCATCACCACATCGTAGCCATTGTGACGGAAAATCGGAAAGGAAGTTTGTTCCTCGGTGATTTGAACCACATCGCCCAGCTCCACCACGCCACGCCCACCGGGCAATGCATTGGCTGGCACCGGGGTGGACAGTGTTTCGGCATCCAAAACCCGATCCGCACGATCACGTCCGATTACAATCGGGATCGGGCGGCGGCCTTCGCCCCGGTGCGAATAGCCCACCGTGGTATAACTGTTCAAAAGTTGAAGCGTCTGCGCGGCATCGGTTTCATTGACCTGATAAAAGTTCAAATCAGACGGCTGCATTTCGGCCCGGATGCGCCGTGCCTGAACCCCGAAATTATCATCGGTATCGACGATGAAATCGACATCTTCAAAGGCGTCGCGCACCTTGCCTGCAACTGCACGCCGGGTTTCGCCATCGGGGCCATAGATTTCGGCCAGAAGCGTCGAAATCACCGGCGGTCCAGGCGGAGGTTCGACCACTTTCATCGCGGTGCCAGGCGGTACAGTGATACCCTCAAGGATTATTTCCCGCAGTTCGAGCGCGATATCATGCGAGGTCCGGTCACGTTCGGTTTTCGGCAAAAGTTTGAGTTGCACCTCGCCCATTTCCGGGTTTTCGCGCAAATAGTAATGCCGCACGAGACCGTTGAAGTTGAAGGGGGCGGAGGTGCCCGCATGGGTCTGGGCCGACATCACTTCAGGCAGGCCCATGGCGAGGCGCGCCGCCTGTTGGACAATCGCATCCGTGGCCTCGACAGATGCGCCTTCCGGCAAATCGACCATGATGGCCAGTTCGGATTTGTTGTCAAAGGGCAGCAATTTGACCGTGACGTCTTTGGTATACAGCGCGCCGAGCGAGCCAAAAGACAGCACGATCACTGCCAACAAAAACATCCAAGCGACTTTTTTCGACGCCAAAACGGGCCGCGCAATGGAGGCGTAAAACTTGCCCAATGTGCCACCGGGAAACGCGCCCTCTTCGTCGTGATGAAGATCCGCGCGTCCTGCGATTTTCAACATCAACCAAGGCGTGATCATCACCGCCACGAAAAAGGAAAAGATCATCGCAGCCGAGGCATTGGCCGGGATCGGGGACATATATGGCCCCATCAACCCCGAGACAAAGAGCATCGGCAACAGCGCCACGACCACCGTCAACGTGGCCACGATGGTCGGATTTCCAACCTCAGCCACGGCGGCAACCGCGGCGCCAAACCGGTTCTGACCCGGCTTTTTCATGCCCCAATGACGGGCGATGTTTTCGATCACCACAATGGCGTCATCGACCAAAATCCCGATGGAGAAAATCAGCGCAAACAGCGACACCCGGTTGAGCGTATAGCCCATGATATAGGCGGCAAAGAGGGTCAAAAGGATGGTGACCGGGATCACGATGGCGACCACAACGGCCTCGCGCCAACCGATGGCGATCAACACCAAAATAACGATGGAGACGGTCGCAAGCCCCAGGTGAAACAGCAATTCATTGGCTTTTTCATTGGCGGTTTCGCCGTAATCGCGGGTCACTTCGATGCTGACGCTGTCGGGAATGATGCTGCCTTCCATCTCGGACACACGGGCCAAAACCTCTTCGGCCACAGTCACCGCATTGGCCCCCGCGCGCTTGGCAATGGCCAAGGTCACGGCGGGGCGGCGGACGATCTCGGCGCTCATGTCGATCGCGGCATGGCCGCCTTCGACCCCGCTGTCGACCCCCGCGCGCGTCAGGGTCGCCACATGTTTTTCGTCCAGATCGGAGACAAACCCAACATCAGCCACATCGCGGACATAGACCGTGCGGCCATCGCGGGCGGTGAGTTCGAGGTTGCCGATTTCTTCCGGCGTGGTCAGGGTTTTGCCGATAATCAGGCCAATTTGGTCGCCACCATCGCGCAGCAAACCCGCCGGGGATGAGGCGTTTGCGCTCTGCACTTTGCCTGCAAGCTGTTGTAAGGTAATACCATAAAGCGCCAGTTTTTCCGGCGAGGGGGCAACACGAAGCGCCTCTTCGGTGCCGCCAATCACATAGGTGAGACCGACGTTTTCGATCCGGGCGAGGCGCACTTCAACCTCTTTGACGATCCGGGTGAGATCAGAAGGCATCATGCCTTCATTCCCTTCAGCAGGGCTAAAGGTCAGCGCGACAATCGCCACGTCATTGATGCCCCGGCCCACGACCAAGGGTTCGGGAATACCGACCGGGATACGGTCGAGATTGGCCATGATTTTATCGCGCACCCGCAGGATGGCTGTGTCGGACGACACGCCGACCATGAAGCGCGCAGAGACCATAACGTGATCATCGCGGCTGTCCGAATAGACATGTTCGACCTGATCAATGCCTTTGACGATGGTCTCCAACGGCTCGGTCACGAGTTTGAGCGCATCCTGCGCCTTAAGCCCAGAGGTATCGACATGAATGTCGACCATGGGTACGGAGATCTGCGGCTCCTCTTCGCGTGGCAAAGACACCAGCGCGATCATGCCCACGGCCAAAGAGGCCAAGAGAAACAAGGGGGTGAGCGGGGAGAGAATGAATGTACGGGTCAAACGCCCGGCGAGGCCGAGCGCACCCGAGGGACCGTGCGGATTATTCATGAGACGTCACCACCACATCGCCAGCGGTCAACCCGCTTAGAATTTCGACCCAAACAATGCCGTCTGCTTCAACCCGATTGCCAGGAACGACCACACGGTCCGAGGGGCCGGATGGCAGTTCGACGGAAACGAAATCAAGCCCACCAGATTGGGTCAGCGCGGTTTCAGGGACCAAAAGCCCGTCGTGGCTGCCCACCGGCAAGCGCACTTGAACCCGACGGCCGACAAAGGTGGTCTCAAGGTCTTCGACCTCGACATCGGCTTGCACCCGACCGCCCTCAATCAGTGGATAGATTTTGGCAAGCGTGCCGGATGTGGCGGTGCCTGCTTCGGTGATTTCGATGGTGTCGCCCTGTTTGAGCGTATCGGCGTAACGTTCGGAGACACCAAGACGTAAGAACGCACCGCCTGCGCCGATGGTTGCGACCTCTTCACCGGCAAACACGACGCCGCCTTTGGACACCGGCACGGAGAGCACCAAACCCGCCTCGGGCGCCAGCACTTCGCCTTCTTCGATCTGACGTGCTACGACTTGGCGTTCGGATTTCAGGCTGGTGATCTGACTTTCGAGCACATTCACGTTGGTTTGCAAGGCTTGCAGGCTTTGGTTGGAAATCACCCCGCGTTCCGAGAGGGATTGTCCGCGCTCCAGATCGGCCTGAGCCTGATCCAATTGCGAACCAAAAGCGTCGAGCTGGGCGTCGATACCTTCGATTTGGAACAACAGTTTGGTGTCTTCGATGATGGCGACCCGTTGACCAGCCTCAACCATATCGCCTTCGGTCACATCGAGCGCGGAAATCGTTCCGCCAATCCGGGCGCGGGCGGGGACGCGATCGCGGGTTTCAACCTCGGCATAAACCGGTTTCCATTCGATGACCGCCTGTGGGGTCACAGTCAAAGTCTCGCCAAAGGCGGGGTCAATGGCCAGAAAACTTCCGGACATCAGCGGTAAGATGAGCATTAGGGTGCGGCGCATAAGGTCCTCATTTCGGTTCTGTGAGTGTCATCACATAATATTCAATTTTTTGCATATGTAGCAAATCATATGCCATGTGCAAGCGCAGCTTGGTCTTTGAGTAGGAGAAAATAAGCAATCTGTCACGGATTACTCTATTTTCCGTCCCTCACCTCGCCTGCCCCAAGCGGCACCGCACCACGCGCCACTGTTTGACGCGCAATCGAGACGGATTTAATCACAGCGTGACAAGGCATACCTTGTTTTAGGTCAAGAGCGGCGGCGGAACGTTTGGTCACCCGCGCCAAAACCACACCCGCAGGTGTTGCGAGCGAAACCATGACCCCCGGCCCCTCGCCCATGCGGATTTGCGCGATGGTTCCGGGCATAATATTGAGTGCCGAAAGCCCCTTTGGACGCGCGGGCGACAAGATCACATCCTGCGCCGCAATTCTCAGGCGGACCTGCGCGCCGAGGACCGCGTCCAATGTGGGCAAAAACAACGGCACGCCCCCGGCGGACAGTTCGGTCAGACCATCCGCATGATGCGCCTGCACCCGCGCCGGAATAAGCGCCCCCGCGCCATGCACACCTGCGGGCATGAGGTTTGGATCGCCAAGGATTTCAACTGCCCCGCCCTGCCCCGTGACGCGCCCGGCCTCAAAGGCCACCACGGTTGTCGCCAGACGCGCGACCTCGGCGGGGCTGTGACTGACATAGAGGATCGGGATAGAAACCTCATCGCGAAGCCGTTCAAAATATGGGAGAATTTCGTCTTTTCGCGCCTCATCAAGTGCGGCCAGAGGTTCATCGGCCAAGATCAAATCCGGCCCGGACAGCAGCGCACGACCAATGGCGACCCGTTGCTGTTCACCGCCAGACAACCCGGCTGGACGCCGATCTAACAAATGTCCGATGCCCAGCATCTCGACCATCTGTGCCACCTCAGCCTCGGGCACATCGCGGGCGGAAAATCGGCGGCCATAGTCGAGATTTTGCCGCACAGACAGATGCGGAAACAACCGGGCATCTTGGAAAATCGTGCCGATCCGACGTTTGTGCGGCGGCAAGCAAATCCCCGCCCCGGTGTCGCACAACACCCGGCCATTGATCACCACCCGCGCCTCATCCGGGGCAAACAGCCCGGCAATCGCGCGTATCACCGTGGATTTGCCGGAGCCCGACCGACCAAACAGTGCCGTCACACCCGAGGGCACATCAAATTGCGCCTCAAGGGCAAACCCCTGAAACTGGTGACGGAGCTGAACCGAAATGCTCATGCGCCACGCCCCCGTTTGGCCATACGCCGGGCCAAAAACTCAGACAGGATCAACGCCCCCATCGCCAAAACAATCGAAATCATCACCAATCTGAGGGCCGCGCTTTCACCGCCGGGCACTTGTAGGAACGCGTAGATGGCCGAGGGCAGCGTGCGGGTTTGACCAGGAATGTTGGAGACAAAGGTGATCGTCGCGCCAAATTCGCCCAAAGCCTTGGCAAAGGCCAAAACCACTCCGGCGAGCACACCGGGCAAGGCCAAGGGCAACGTCACGGTCCAAAACACCCGGATCGGTGAGGCTCCGAGCGAGGTGGCGGCCTCTTCCAATTTGGGATCAACCGCCTCAATGGACAGGCGGATCGCCCGCACCATCAAAGGAAAGCCCATAATCGCTGCCGCCAAAGCGGCACCACTCCAGCGAAAGGCCAAGACAATCCCGATCTCTTGGAGCGCCGCGCCAAACGGCGCGCGCGCACCAAAGGTCATCAACAACAGATAGCCGGTGACCACCGGGGGTAGAATCAGCGGCAAATGCACAAAACCATTGAGAATTTCGCGCCCCGCAAACCGCCACCGCGCCAAAGCATAGGCCACAAATACCCCCAAAGGCAGGCTGAGAAGCGCCGCCCAAAAGGCCACTTTGAGAGACAGGGCCACGGCCTGCCATTCCGCAGCGCCCAAGCCGAACCAATGTGCCACCTGCTCGGTCATTTGTCCTCCGTCATCGCCACAGCCCCATTTGTATCAACCGCGTGTCAGCCGACACCAAGCAAGACTGACCTCAGGCCTCGTATTCATCCGATCCCTATCAGTTCTCCCCTTGTCACGGAAATTCGCCCCATAATGGTTGGCAGGCACCAAAGTGCAAGCCCCCTCAGGGCTTTGTGCCCTGTCGCCATTTTCCCAATGATCGCGTAAAACCGTCTGAAAATCGGCAATTTTTTGCGGCTTAAAAATAAAAATGCCACATAAATCTACGCTTATGCCATTAAACCGTGATACTAAGTCGCGGGACTGTTATCCCCGTGAAAAGAATCGTGCATCGGCACGGTTGATATTATGTTTACTGTACACGTCGCGGGGGGCGGAAATGTCCATTTTATCAAAAGGAAATTCGCAGTTTTCAAAGGGGGTCCGTCCCGCGCCTCCTCAGTCGGGAATTTTGTATCGAAAGGGTGGCAAGCGCGCTTTTGATTTGCTGCTCGCCGCCACAATGACTCCGTTCATTTTGCCGGTGATCCTGATGCTCGCCTTTTTGGTGCGTCTCGACGGCGGGCCTGCCTTTTATATGCAGCGCCGGGTTGGCCGAAACGGAAAATTATTCCAGTTTTATAAACTGCGCTCGATGCGTCAGAACGCCGATGAGCTTTTGGAACGGTTGTGCCGTGAGGACCCCGAGATCGCGGAAGAATGGCATAAATATCAGAAATTGCGACATGATCCCCGGATCACCAAAGTCGGACGGTTCATTCGCGCCACAAGTTTGGATGAGTTGCCGCAGCTTTTGAACGTGATCAAAGGTGACATGAGTTTTGTCGGCCCGCGTCCATTTATGACCAGTCAACAAATGCTCTATGAGGCGGCCAATGGCTGGGCTTATTTTGAAATGCGACCCGGCATCACCGGTGTTTGGCAAATTTCAGGGCGCGGCGAGACCAGTTTCACCGATCGCGTCCGCTACGATCATCTGTATTACAAACGCCTGAGCCTGCGCACGGATGTGGCGTTGATCGCGCGCACGGCCGGGGTCGTTTTGAAACAAACCGGGCACTGAGCGCCCCAAGCCTCAGCGATTATTTGGCAAACAAACACCCGGCGTCCACACGGGTTGCATGCAGCTCAGTGGTCGACCATGTGCCGTCACGCACCAACCCGTCCAAAGCGTCCCCCGGACAGGGGATGTCGCCTAAGGACACCACCAAGACAGGACCGGCTATATCCTCTGGCAACGCGAAATTTTGCGCATAATAGCTCGACGGACGCCCCGTTTCGGGCGTGGCATAAAGGGCCACGTCACGATCGCGGCCCGTATAAAACAGATCGGCCAAGATGTCTCGATTTGAAGTCACGACGGGCAGATCCTCACGCTCGGCCAAGGTAAGTATGCTCTCGGAAAGGGCATGACGGCCAAGATAGCGGTTCAAAAGCGGCCTGTCCCCTGACATCGGCCAAGGCACAAGGATGAGTAAGACCGGGAGCGCCACAGCCAAAATGCCATTGAGCGCAAGGGCGGCAATGCGGCCCCAACGTGGTAAGACCATCACCACCAAAACTGTGCCGGCAAAATAAGTGGCAATCGCCCAATTGGCGTAGGCTTTGTCCATAAGCGCCTGAACAGAAACGACAAAAATAGCGGGGATCGACAAGAGCACAAGGGCGCGATGGGCCTGAGTGCGCGGGCGCAGATATGCCCAGATCAGCGCCGCCATCGGGATCACGCCAAAGACTCCGAACTGGCTACCAAGGAACGTCAGGAGTGAGCCAAGGTCGAATTTTGCGCCGTGACGCACCCACCCGGCATTGTCCATCGTGTGCGACACTGTGGTCAGATCATGCGACAGGTTCCACATGACATTGGGAGAAATCACCAGGGCAAAGCCTGCGATCATCACCGCAAGATTGCGCCAACCGGGACGCAGCATGGGCACAAAGATCATCGCCAACCCGGCCCCCGCCAAAATATAAATGGCGGCATATTTCGCCATAAAGGCCAGCCCGGCGAACAGGCCGACCGCCAACGCATCCGAGGCGCGGCGGGTGTCGGCGGTGCGGAACAGAAACAAAAGCGCGGCGGCATAAAACGGCGCCATGATCGTATCGGTCGAGATCATCACCGAACCGAGGCTGACAAAGGGCAGCGAGAGATAGAGCGCCACGGTCCAAAGCGCGGCGGCGCGTCCGATCAATCGCGCGGCCAAGGCACCCAAGATCAAAGCCGTGATGCCATGCAACACCGCGCCGGGCATCCGCACCCAAAACGCTGCATCGGACCCGGCCAGATCGGTGACCAAACGGATCACCCAACCGATCAGAGGCGGTTTGGAATAATATCCGAAATCAAGATTTTGGCCCCAAAACCAATATTGAACCTCATCCACGAACAGGTCTGTTTGATCAAAGGCAAGTGCCAAAAGCCGCAGGCCAACGGCGACGACCACAAGGATCAGAGCGGTTGGAAGCCACTCATTCAGACGGGGTGGGTTGGGCACGTCGTTTTGCATAAATCAGCCAAAGGTTGCGGGCGTAGATAAAGACGCCGAGGGCCTGCCCCAGAATGAACACAGGGTCACGCCGATAGAGCGCATAGGCCAGAAGCATCACGCCGCCGATCAGGGAAAAATACCAAAAGGCGACCGGCATGACGCTGTCTTTGGCGCGCTCTGAGGCGATCCATTGCAACAAGAACCGCGCTGTGAACATGAGCTGCGCGGCCAGTCCAAAAACCACCCACCACAGCTCGACAACGCTGTCGACATGAAGCATATTCATCAGCATTTGCATAGGGTTAGCCTCGATTTTCGGAACGGGTAACTTCGGTGGGCCGGGCTTTTTTGCGGCGTTTCAAAAGCCATGCCACCCCGATCAGATCAATCGCACCGACAAGCGCGCGCTGAAAGTTGGAATAATGCGAGCGCCCGCCGCCGCGCGCCGCATGGGACACGTCGACATGGGCGATGGTCCAGCCATCGCGGGCAAACAGCGCAGGCAAATAGCGGTGCATGTGATCGAAATAGGGCAGCGCCAAAAAATCATCGCGGCGAAAGGCCTTGAGGCCGCAACCGGTGTCACGGGTGCCGTCTTTGAGCAGTTTCGCCCGCAGCGCATTGGCGAATTTCGAGGCATAGCGTTTGGACCAAGTGTCTTGCCGCGCCACGCGTTGACCGGCGACAAGCCCGATCTTCGCGCTGTTCGGCCCCTTGAAAGGTGCCAACATATTGGGGATTTCCGACGGTGGGTTTTGACCATCGCCATCAAGGGTACAAATATAGGTGCCCCGCGCGGCGCGCACACCGGAATGCACGCCCGCCGACTGACCGCCGGAACGGTCGTGACGGATCACCCGAAGCTCGGACATCTGCGTCATGCGGCGGGCAAGGATGTCGGCCATGCCATCATCAGAGGCGTCGTCGATGACAATCACTTCCCAAGGGCCAATGGAGGCACAGGCTTGCGCAATGCCATCGAGCAAAGCCTCAATGTTTTCGGCCTCATTGCGGGCGGGAATGATGATGGAAGTGTCGCACATATCTCGTACTCAAAGCCTTTTTCCGTTCACGCGGTCCATCACTGTGCGATTAAAGGAGCGGTGCCTTGATGTAAAGAGCAAGCCCCTTTGGACGGGGGAGAGACGCCGCCTATGAACAAGCCCCCCACTCCGCACGAGATGGGGGGCTTGACCTTCGGGTCGCTCTCGCAGCCGTCAGGATGAGGGGTCGCTGTGCGGCTTTTTGATCAGCGACTGAACGGTGTAGACCAAAATCGCCATGCCGACCGCGCCCATAGCGGCCACCCCCAACAGCACGATCACATCAATGGCCCCGCCAATATCCGAAAGCGCCGAATGGGTCATCGCCATCACGAACCAGACGGCCGCAATCGCGCCCAAAGGCATGGAGAGTTGCGCCCAAAGAAATTTGTGCCAACTCACCGACCGGTCCCGGATCAGCACATAGACATAGCCGACGGTCACCAGCACAGCAGCGATAACCATGATCCAAAACAGACCCCGGCCAAAGATTTCCTCGAAGACCGCAAGAAGGGTTTGGAATGTCATATCTTTCATATCACGCGCTCCTTACGCTTTGCCACGCAGCATGGCGTTATAGGTGGCTTTGAGGGCAACCTCTTTCATCAACCAGGAAATCCACAGCTCTTCGAGCGGGGGGATGATGCCGGGGAAAGAGGGGGTGAGGTTGTTGTTGTAGTCGAATTCCACCAACATCGCGCGGCCGATTTTGGTGATCATCGGGCAAGAGGTATAGCCGTTGTAGGTCTCGGTCGGTTCCCTACCCGCGATGGCGGAGAGGATTTGGTCCTCAACCACCGGCACTTGCCATTTCACCGAAGCGGCAGTTTTGCCCTTTGGCACACCGGCCACATCGCCCAAGGCCCAAATGTCAGGGTAACGCAGGTGTTGCAGCGTGGCCATGTCGCATTCGACCCAGCCTTGATCGGTCCATTTGTCGACCCAGGAGAGACCGGATTGGCGGATCACCTCAGGCGCGCGTTGTGGCGGGATGACATGGAGGTAATCATAGTCGATCTCATCCGTGCCGTCTGCGGTGGTGAAGGTGGCGCGTTTGCTGCCGGGGTCGAGGGATTTCAGAACGTGATGATAAACCGGCGCAATGGTGCGATCACCAAAGAGCATACGGACCTTTTCCGACACAATCGGCACCCCGAACAACGCGCCATCATGAGCTGCGTAGGTGATTTCGGCTTTGCCCCGGTGTCCCGCACGACGCAGGCGATCATCAATCAAAAACGTGTGTTTCAAAGGCGCGCCGGCGCATTTCATTTCGGTGCCCGGACGGGTGAACACGCCATGCCCGCCCTCTTCGATAAATTTAGAGGCGGCTTTCCATGTGGCGGCGGCATATTGCGGCCCGGCATACAAAGCGCCGATGCCATTTTCACCCACCATATCAAGGGAAAACCCTTCGATCGCATCGTGGTCCAGCACAAGCCCGGGGGCCACGACGAGGAAATCGTATCCAAGCGTGTCACCACCTTCGGTCGATACGGTTTTCGCGACGGGGTCGATGGCGGCGGCTTTTTGCGCGATCAACGTGACGCCTTTGGGCAACCAATCGGTGGTTTTTGAGGTGACATAGCTGGCAGATTTCAGACCGGCGGCGACCAAGGTCAGACCCGGTTGGTAGAGATGCTCTTGGCGCGGATCAATGAGGGTGATCTGTGCCCCGTCAAGCCGGGTGACCAATCGGTTGGCAAGGGCGGTGCCGCCCGCGCCTGCCCCGATGATGACGATTTTGGCGGCCGTTTTAAGCGGCGCGGCCTGGACCGTGCCAGAGCTTGCGGCAAGGGCCGTGGCGCCGATCGCGAGGCCTAAGAATCCGCGCCGATCCAACGGCCGATCCAACGTAGGTGAAGAACGGGTGTTCATGGGTGTCTCCGCATTGTCGTATGCATATGTATGCATTGTTTTGGTGTAAGAAATCCGCCCCGAAGGGCGGTCCATGTTGGAAAATTGGCCCCGAGGGCGGGGAATGGCATCCGCCCTCGGAGGTCGACCCTGACCGGGACGCAGGTCAGGTGGTCGTGTCTTCGTCGGCCTCACGGATCAGGCGCGCATCTTCGCGCATCTCAAGCCACATCGCGTTGAGCACAGCGAAAAGGGCGGCGAGCGGGAGGCCTAAGAGCCAAGCGAAATACCACATAAGTCTTTCCTTTCTCAGTAGCTTTGCGAGTTTTGGGTGACGTCGTCTTCGGCCACTTTGCCCCAGAGGACTTTGTAAACCCAAGAGGTGTAGGCAAGGATGAGCGGCATAAAGATCACGGCACAGACCAGCATCACGAAAAGGGTGAGATGCGAGGAGGAGCTGTCCCAGACGGTGAGCGAACTGGACGGATCGACGGTGGAGGGCAGAATGAACGGGAACATGGTCAGCCCGACCGAAGAGATGATGCCAAAGATCGCGAGTTTGGACCACAACAGCGTGGACACTTCACGGCCTGCGCGCAGCCCCATCACGGCCAAAGCGATGCCGACAAAGCCCATGATCGGTGCCACGGCGATCCAGGGCCGGATCGCATAGGCGTCCATCCAACTCCCGCCACGGACGACTTCGGAGAACAGCGGGTTGGACGGCCCGTCTTTGACCACTTCACCCACGATTTGATAGCCCTCGATGCCGAAAGCCAACCAAAGCCCCGCGAGTGCATAGGACAGGGCGGCGACGATCCCGGCAATGGACCCGATGCGACGGGCCCGGTCGGCAATCACGCCTTCGGTTTTAAGGCCAAGCCACGCAGAGCCATGCATCAACAACATGGACAGCGAAACAACACCGGCCAAGAGCGCATAGGGGTTCAAAAGGCCCAAGAGCTTCATGATCGAATTGCCCTCATACATCGGCATCAACATGTCGGGGGTGAGGTAGAACGGTACACCTTGCAACACGTTGCCGACCGCCACACCAAAGATCAGCGCAGGCACGGCACCGCCAACAAACAACGCCCAATCCCATGTGGTCCGCCATGCGGCACCTTCACGTTTGGAGCGGTATTTAAAGCCAACGGGCCGCAGGATCAGCGCCGCCAGCACCAGGAACATCGCAAGATAAAAGCCCGAGAATGAGACCGCATAAAGCGGCGGCCATGCGGCAAAAATCGCCCCACCACCCAAGATGAACCACACTTGGTTGCCTTCCCAAATCGGGCCGATGGTGTTGATGATCACCCGGCGTTCGGTGTCGGATTTGCCAACGAAGGGCAGCAATGCACCCACGCCCAAATCAAACCCATCGGTCAGGGCAAAGCCGATCAAAAGCACACCCAAAAGCGCCCACCAGATCACGCGGAGGATGTCGAAAGAGATCAAGTCGTGAAGGATCATATCATTTACTCCGCAGGGGTTTCAGCAAAGGGGCCTTGGCCATCATGGGTGCGCAAACGGTGCGAATGGCGTTCCATCCATTTGTCTGTTTCTTCAACATCCATGTAGGGGCCTTTTTTGATGTATTTGAGCATCAAACCCATTTCGACGATGAAGAGCGCCGTATAGAAGACCACAAAGCCCGTCAGCGTGATCAAAAGATCGGTGATCGACAGGTTCGAGGCCGACAGCGCGGTGGGCAGAATGCCGTCCACTGTCCAGGGTTGGCGACCGAATTCGGCGACAAACCAACCAAGCTCGGCGGCAATCCACGGGGTCGGGATGATGATCACGCCCAAACGCAGCGCCCAGCGCGGGAATTGCATGCCTTTGAACGAAGCCCGGTAAAAGAAAAATGCCATGACCGCGATGAAGCTAAACCCAAGTCCGACCATGATACGGAAGGCCCAGAAGATCGGCCAAACCCCCGGCACTGTGTCATCGGCGGCCAGTTGGATTTGCGCCTCTGTGGCGTCGCGCGGATCATCGACATAGCGTTTGAGCAAAAGCGCATAGCCCAGATCCTCGGAATGCGCTTCGAACGTGGCGCGCACCTCCGGCGGAGTCGCATCGCGCTCGGAGCGGATCGTCATCAGCGCGTCATAGGCGATGATGCCAGAGCGCACTTTGTCTTTTGATTCAGCGACAAGCTGGTCGATGCCAGGGATTTCCTGGGTCAGTGACCGCGTACCGATGAGCCCCATCACATAGGGGATTTCAATGGCATAATGGGTTTCGCGCGCTTCCTTATCGGGGAAGCCGATCAGGGTGAAAGGCGCCGGAGCATCGTGGGTTTCCCACATCGCCTCAATCGCTGCGAGTTTCATTTTTTGGGTGTGCGAGGCGGAGTACCCGCTCTCGTCTCCCAAAACCACCACGGACAAGGCGGCCGCCAAACCAAAGGCCGAAGCAACAGCAATCGAGCGGCGGGCCAATTCCGTATGGCGGCCCTTCAGGAGATACCACGCCGAGACACCCAGCACGAACACAGAGGCCGTGACATAGCCTGCCGAGACGGTGTGAACGAATTTGGCCTGTGCCACTTCGTTAAACACCACCTCGAAGAAATTGGTCATTTCCATGCGCATCGTGTCGGGATTGAATTCGGCCCCCACCGGGTTTTGCATCCAACCATTGGCAATCAAAATCCACAGCGCCGAGAAATTTGACCCGATGGCGACCAACCACGCGACCACCAAGTGTGCGGTGCGCGACAGCTTGTCCCAGCCAAAGAAAAACAACCCAACGAATGTGGCCTCAAGAAAGAAGGCCATCAGGCCCTCAATCGCCAAAGGCGCGCCGAAAATGTCACCGACATAATGGGAATAATAGGACCAGTTCATCCCGAACTGAAATTCCATCGTGATACCGGTGGCGACGCCAAGGACAAAGTTGATCCCAAACAGCGTGCCCCAGAATTTCGTCATCTGCCGCCAAATCGGGCGGCCCGTCATCACATACACCGTCTCCATAATCGCGACGATGATCGACAGACCAAGCGTCAGCGGCACAAAGAGAAAGTGATACAGGGCTGTCATCGCGAATTGCAGACGCGACAGCTCGACCAATCCAAACTCCATTGTCTCATGCTCCTATTGCGCGAGAAACATATCTCGCAGATATGTATTTAAAACGTAGCATAAATCTCGGCACAGATCGGTACTTTGACTCATGTCAATAAATGCAATATTATAGATATATCTTTTTGTGACCGCGACATGGGCGCGCGCCCACGCCATTGACACTCAATTTCATGTGACATCGGGCCCAATTTAGCCCAGTGTCAAAATCCGATCAGACGCGCCCTGCTCTTCGGCCCGATGCGCCGCCATCAAAACGCCGGTGTCCGGCAAAGCCGCCCGAAGCCCGGCCAAAACCCGCAGGGACGTGGCGTGATCCAGCCCTTCGGTCGGCTCATCCAAAAGCAAAACCAAAGGCTTGCGCAACACCGCCCGCGCCAACACAAGCCGACGCGCTTCGCCACCGGACAGGCCCGCACCACGCGGCCCAAGCTGCATCGACAATCCGCCTTTGGCCCGCACCACATCGTCCAAAGCCACCGCCGCAAGCGCCGCCCAAAGCGCATCATCATCGGCCTCTGGTGCAACAATCCGCAAATTCTCCGCAACACTGCCCCGCAAAAGCGCCGCGCGTTGCCCGACCAAAGTGACAGTGCCGGGTGAACATTGCGTGACGGGATGAACACCAAGACGCACCTGTCCCCCCGAGGGCACAAGCGCCCCTGCTCCAAGCAAAAGCACCGTGGTTTTGCCCACACCCGACGGCCCTTTGAGCGCGACCCATTCGCCGGGGGCAACCGTCAGATCAAAACCGTCAATCACCCGACGCGTGCCCGCATTGCGGGCAAAGCTGACGTCAGAAAAAACCAAATCCGCCGGGCCGTCCGGCTCAGGATGCACGATGGATGCGACCTCCGGGCCAAGCTGCTCCGACACCCGCCGTGCCGCGCCGATCATCCGGCCGATCTCGGCGACGGCGCGGCGCAAAGGCACAAGTGTTTCCATCAGTGCAAGGGCGGCAAAAAATCCAATGGCGGCGCGAGCGGGGGAAATCTCGCCCATTTCGGCCAAATGCCCACCAATCCAGAGCGCAGAGGCGGCGGCCAGCGCACTGACCGCCATAAGGGCCGCGCCAATCTGACGCTCCAAACGATCGGTCTCCGTGGCAGCCCCTTGACGCCGCATTTCTGCGGCGCGGGTGGTCTCAGTCTGTGTGGTCAATTGGCCATAAACCGCCAAATCTTCGCGCCCGTTGATCAGATCGATCAGGCGCGACCGAAAGGCCTGCGCTGCCATTTCCATCCGCTTTGATGGGGTTTGCGCCCGTCGAATCCCCCAGATCATCACGGCCGCGCCGCCAATGGTGAACAGCCCGAAAATCGCCAATCCCACGCGCAGATCAACCAGCCATGCGATCATCGCACAGGCCACGATTTGGGTCACCGCCCCGGCAATCAGCGGCAAAAACAACCGCAAAGGCACGCCATCAAGGGCATCGACATCGGCAACGATCCGGTTGAGTGCTTGTGCGCCGCGCAGACGGATCAGCCAATCATAAGAGCGCGCCGCAACCCGGCTCAAAAGCGCCACCCGCAGCCGGGTCAGCGCCCGCAACGTGGCGTCATGGGTGAGAATGCGTTCGCCGTAGCGCGTGGCGGTGCGGCCAATCGCCAAAAACCGCACCATGGCGGAAGGGCGAAACACGTCAAACACCGCCCCCGCCCCGATCAATCCCGCCGCGGAGGCCGCTGTGATGAACCACCCCGACAGGCCCAGCAAGGCCGCGCCCATCATCAGCACGAGGGCGGACAGTAGCAGGCCCCGCAACAGCGATTTGGTTTCGCCTTGCACCATGAGGGTGAAAATGCGCCACAAAGCGGTCATTGGGCCGCCTCCGCATCAACGGGGCGATCTTCGGGCTGAATATCAACGACCTGATCCATACGCGCGATAAACACCGGATCATGGGTGGCGACAATCAACGTCGCGCCACGGGCGGCCAGTGCCATCAGCCCCTCGGTGATGCGATCTGCGGTGTCGCGGTCGAGATCGGCGGTGGGTTCATCGGCCAGCACCACGTCCGGTTGCGCCGCAAGCGCGCGGGCCAACATCACCCGCCGCGCCTCGCCGCCAGACAAGCCTCCTCCCGTCTCACCCAACGGGGTCAAATCGCCCTTTGGCAGGGTTTTGAGCACGTCCGCAAGCGCCGCCGTGTCGATCAAGTTGGGCGTCAAAGCCGCGCCAAACGTGATGTTGTGGCGCAGGGAGCGGCCCAAAAACATCGGCGCTTGCGGCATCCAGCCAAGACGGGCGCGCCATGCGTCGGCACTCTCGTCGGTGAGCGGCTGTCCCGCCACGGTGATCTCGCCCGAGGCCGGGTGTTCAAGCCCGGCGATCAGACGCAAAAGCGTGGTTTTCCCCGCCCCGGACGGGCCGGACAACGCGATGCGCGCGCCGGGGGCGATTGTGAGATCGGGATAGGTGATCAGGCGCCGGCCACGTTGGGCCGACACGCCTGCGAGGGTGATCTCTGCTGAGCCGGGCAAAGCCTTCGAGGCAGCGCCCTTGCCCAAAAGCGGCGTCGTGTCTGCCTCTTGCCAAGCGGCCAAATCTTTGGCCACAGCCAACCCCGCCGCCTTGTCATGCCACGCCGCAGACAGGTCGCGCAAAGGCTGGAAATAATCCGGCGAGAGCAACAACAGGAACATGCCAGCCCAAGGCGTCACCCCTGCGCCGTAAGTCCCCCACGACAGTTCGCCCAAAAGCGAAAACCCGACCCAGACCGCCACCATCGCAACGCCCAAAGCGGCGAAAAGTTCGAGCACGGTCGAGGACAGGAAGGCCACGCGCAACACGGCCATGGTGCGGGCGCGCAGGTCATTGGCGGCGATTTCAAATTGCGCGATCACCCGCGGGCTGGCGCCCAAAAGACGCATATCCGCCAAGGCTGCCAACCGATCGACCAACAAATCGTTGAGCGTGCCAATCTCGGACATGTGCCGCTCTGAGGCCTCCTTGGCGGCATAGCCCACGAGCGCCATGAACACCGGAATGAGCGGCCCGGCGATCAAAAGCACCACGCCCACCGCCCATGAATGCCAAAACGCCAGCGCGAGGATCACCAAGGGCACGGTTTTGACTCGCGCCTGCGCCGGGGCGTAACGGGTGATATAGGGCAAAAGCGCGTCGAGTTTTTCACAAGCCAACGCGGCCAGCGCGCCGGGACCGCCAAAGGCAGAGGGTCCGACGCTTTGGGCTTCACGGTCCAAAATCTCTTGGCGGGTGTGGGTCACAATCGACTGACCTGCGCGAAACAAGAGACCCTCGGCAAGATATGAGAGCGCAAGGCGCAGCGCGGCGAGGGCCAGAAAGCCCAACGTGCCAACGAGAACGGACACGCCCCCTGCCCCCACCAAAAGCCGAGAGAACACCGAGGCCACCAAAGCCGCTTGCGGCACCCAGAGCAGCGCAGACAGGGCCGTGAGCCTTGAGGCGGTTCTGATCCCCTTGGCCTCGCGCGACAAAAGTACTGCGAGTACCTGTCGCTCGGGCGCGACGGTTTTGTCTTTTTTCGTTTTTGTCATGCGCGCGTGATCCGAGCGGTGTTTTTGATTGTTATCTGCCTTTGCTGACATGCTCAGACAGGCAGCGCAATCTTTGATGCCGTCTAGGGGCCAATCTGCGGCGGGGTGTCTCACCTTTGGGGCGAAACAGGACGACTGTTACAAAATCTTCACTTGGGCTTTGTTATTAATTCTACTATTCGTGAATTATGGAAAAGATAGCATTCGACTCACCCATGGCCCAAACCGCCTTTGCCGCTCTCGGTCACGAAGGCCGACTTGCGGTGTTTCGCCTGTTGATGCGCTTTGCGCCACATCCGGTGCGCCCGTCCGAAATGGCCGCAGCACTGGACCTAAAAGCCAATACCCTGTCCGGTTACCTGTCTGATCTGACGCAGGCCGGGCTGATCCACGCCAAACGCGATGGGCGATCGCTGTATTATCAGGTCGATTTGGCCGCCTGCGAGGGCTTGGTCGGTTATCTGGTCAACGATTGTTGCCGCGGACGTCCCGAAATTTGCCCACAGGAGGCCAGCTTGTCCCACACATCCCCTTACCGCGTATTGTTCCTGTGTTCAGGCAATTCCGCGCGTTCCATCATGGCCGAATCGATCCTGAACACATTGGGCAAAGGCCGATTTGTGGCCTATTCGGCCGGAACCCGCCCCAATGGTGCGGTCCACCCGATGACCCTGGCGCTTTTGGAGCGCAACGGGCATGACATCACGGGTCTGACATCCAAAGACATTGCCACATTCCAAACCGAAGACACCCCTGCGTTTGATTTCGTGTTTACCGTCTGCGACCTGGCCGCAAGCGAAGAGTGCGCCCCATGGATTGGCCAGCCGTTGAGCGCCCATTGGGGATTGCCTGACCCGGTCAAAGTGACAGGCACCGAGGCCGAGAAAGCCCTGGCCTTTGCACAGACCTACAGCCAGCTCTTTCATCGGATCAAAGCCTTTGTCGCGCTGGACGACAACCGCCGGATTGATGGCCTGAGCCGGCTGTCGCTTCAGGCTCAGATCGACCAAATTTCAGAGTCTTAAAGGACCCTCTCATGACCCAGACCTCAGCTCCTAAAATCGCGCTCAATGGCCTTGGCCGGATGGGAAAACTGGCCCTTCGCGACCTGTTTGACCGCGGGCTTGGCGAGAATATCGTGTTGATCAATGACCTCGCCGGGGACACGGAGCAGCACGCGCTTTTGTTGGAGTTCGACTCGGTACATGGTCGCTGGGGCGCACGGATTTCGCATGATGCGGACAGCCTGACCGTGAACGGCACCCAGATGAGGATGACCCATCACGCCCGGATCGAAGACCTGCCTTTGGCCGCACTCGACGTCGATCTGGTGATCGACTGCACCGGGGTGTTCAAAACCGCTGACAAGATTGCGCCCTATTACGCGGCCGGGGTGAAAAAAGTCGTGGTCTCTGCCCCGGTCAAGGACGGCGGCGCGCTTAATCTGGTCTATGGCGTGAACCATCACCTCTACGATCCGGCCACGCATGATCTGGTCACGGCGGCGTCCTGTACCACCAATTGTCTGGCTCCGGTGGTCAAGGTGATCCACGAAAACCTCGGTATCAAACATGGGTCGATCACCACGATCCATGACGTGACCAACACACAGACCATCGTTGATCGTCCCGCCAAAGACATGCGCCGGGCGCGCTCGGCGATGATGAACCTGATCCCGACCACAACCGGCTCGGCCACGGCGATCACATTAATCTATCCCGAACTCAAAGGCCGCTTGAACGGCCATGCGGTGCGGGTGCCTTTGCTCAACGCCTCTTTGACCGACTGCGTCTTTGAGGTCGAACGCGAAACTACAGCCGAAGAGGTCAACGCCCTGTTCAAAGCCGCATCCGAAGGCGAACTTGCAGGCATTTTGGGCTATGAGACCCGCCCGCTGGTGTCTTGCGACTATATCAACGATCCGCGCTCAAGCATTGTTGATGCGCAATCGACCATGGTGATTCACGGCACACAGGTCAAAATCTATGCCTGGTACGACAATGAATGGGGCTATGCCTGCCGCTTGGCCGATGTCGCGCGTTTGGTTGTGGGGACCATGTGATGACCCCGACCACGCCTGCGCACAACCCCTTACGCGCCTATATGGCGGTGACCGCCTCCTATTGGGCGTTCATGCTCTCCGACGGCGCGCTGCGCATGCTGGTTTTGTTGCATTTCAATGGGTTGGGTTTTTCTCCGATCCAATTGGCATGGCTGTTTTTACTCTATGAAGTGGCTGGGATTGTGACCAACCTCACCGCCGGGTGGCTGGCCGCACGGTTTGGTTTGGCGGCCACCTTGTTTGCCGGGCTGGCGATCCAAATCGCGGCACTGATTGCGCTTGCGGGGCTCGATCCGGCATGGTCTGTCTCCGCCTCTGTCGTCTATGTCATGGCCGTTCAGGCGCCTCCGGCGTGGCAAAAGATTTAGCGAAAATGTCGTCGAAATCAGCGGTTAAACTGTTGGCACCCTCACATGATGGCGCGCTGTTTCACTGGGTTGCGGTGCTGACCGGATCGAAAAACGCGATCAAAGGTCTGGGCTTTTTCATCGGCGCGGCCTTGTTGGCTCTGGTCGGGTTCAAACCCGCCGTTTGGGGTATGGCGGCGATCTTGGCGGCGATCCTGATCGCCGTGGTGTTGTTCTTGCCTAAAGGCTTGCCCATTGGCAAAAAAGGTACGAAATTCTCCGCCGTTTTCTCCAAAGACAGACGCATCAACCAACTCTCCTTGGCGCGGATGTTCCTGTTTGGCGCGCGTGATGTGTGGTTTGTCGTCGGTCTGCCGATCTATTTCCATGATGTGCTCTCGGATGGCACACCCGAGGGCGGGCGAGAGGCGTTTTTTATCGTCGGTGGCTTTATGGCCCTGTGGATCATCGCCTATGGCGCGGTGCAAGGCCTTGCTCCGAAACTGCTCAACGCCGCCGCTCATAGCGTCACGCAGACCACGCGATCCGCCATGCATTGGGCTGGATTTTTGACACCGATCCCTTTCGCCCTCGCGGCTTTGGCCCTGCTCGCTGGCGCCCCCACGCTCTGGCTCACGCTCTCTTTGGTCGCCGGGCTTTTGCTCTTTGGCTTTGTCTTCGCGATCAATTCCTCGGTCCATTCCTATCTCATCCTCGCCTTTTCCGGTGCCGAACGCGTCACCATGGATGTCGGATTTTATTATATGGCCAATGCCGGGGGGCGGCTTTTGGGCACGCTTTTGTCGGGCCTCTCCTATCAGGCGGGGGGCTTGCCCCTTTGTCTGGCGACAGCGGGGATCATGGCCGGATTGAGCTTTCTCTCGGTCCGGCGTTTGACCCGTTGATCCGGGCCACACAGCACCCTGCTTTGCAATCTCTCTGCAATCCGGGCAGGTCCATCCGGGGTTTGAATACCCTTTTGCAAACCCGACCTGCTAAAGCGGTTTGGAGTAAAATCCCATAAAATAAGGCTTTACCGCGCCTGCCCCAGCCGGGTAACACTCGGGGCCAAGACCTTTGGCTCTCGAGACCTCCGTTTCGTCCGCCAAGCAAAACAACCTAAAACACGACCAAAAACACGGCCAAAACCAAAAACGCACCTGACAGAGGACCCACCCCATGACCACACGCGACATCGTATTCATCGCCCTGTTCGCCGCCATCACCGCCGTGGCGGGGATCTTTCCGCCGATCACCTTGCCGCTCCTGTCTGTGCCGATCACCGCGCAATCCCTGGGCGTGATGTTGGCTGGCGGCGTTCTAGGTGCAAAACGTGGCGCTTTGTCGATCATCCTGCTCTTGGTTCTGGTCGCGATTGGCCTGCCGCTTTTGTCGGGCGGGCGCGGCGGTCTGGCCGTCTTCCTGGGACCGTCCGCGGGCTTTTTGGCCGGTTGGGTCGTCGCCGCTTTTGTCATCGGCTGGCTGACCGAGCGGTTTTGGGACGGTTTGTCCTTCATCCACGCCGCCCTCATTTGCGCCTTTGGCGGCATCGTTGTGATGTATCTGATCGGTATTCCGTGGATCACCCTCTCCGCAGGCGTGCCCTTGGCCAAGGCGATCGGCGGCTCCATCGCCTTTATTCCCGGCGATCTGGTCAAATGCGTGATTGCGGCGGGTGTCATGATCACTGTGAAACGCAGCTATCCGATCATCGGCGCGCGTGTGGCGTAATCTGGATCAGACACTCAGATGATGCAGTTCGACAGGGTCACTGTTGCCAAAGAGGGTCGCACGATCCTGTCGGAGATCAGCCTTGATTTGCCCGAACACCGTATTGGCGTGATCGGCAACAATGGCTCCGGAAAAAGCACATTTCTACGCCTGTTCAATGGCTTGGAACGCCCGACCTCGGGGCGCGTGCGCTACAAAGGAGAGGACAAAACCGACCTGCGTCAACATGTTGGCTTTGTCTTTCAAAACCCCGACAATCAAATCGTTTTCCCGATGGTGGACGAGGATCTCGCCTTTGGGCTGAAGGCGCGCAAACTGTCGAAACCCGAGATCAAAACGCGGATCGACGCCGTGCTCACCGAACTGTCCCTGACCCATCTGCGTGAACGCCTGACCCATCAATTGTCGGGCGGGGAAAAGCAGATGGTGGCGCTGGCGGGCGTGCTTATCACCCGTCCCGATCTCATCGTGTTTGACGAGCCGACCACACTGTTGGACCTGCGCAACAAGCTACGCTTCATGTCCGTGCTCGACGCTCTGCCGCACCCTGCGGTGGTGGTGTCGCATGATCTCGATTTGCTGGCGGGTTTTGATCGCATCCTCCACATCGAGGACGGCCATATCATCGCTGATGGCGTGCCCGACGTGGTCATCCCGGCCTATATCGCGCGCTCGACATGCTGACCGAACTCTACGTCGTAGGGCAAAGCCCGCTGCACCTCGCGCCTCCGGCGCTGAAACTGGGGCTGTTGTTCGTCTATTGCACCCTGTTGTTTGTGATCCCGCATCCGGGCGTGTTGGCGATTGGCGCGGTTTTGGTCGCGCTTGGCTATGGCCTCTCCGGGCTGAAAGCCTCTCACGCGGTGATGGCCGTGCGCCCGGCATTTTACGTCTTGGTGATCATATTCGCTGTGCAGCTTTGGCTCGAAGGCCCCGGCATGGCCGCCTATATCGTCGCGCGATTTGCCTGTCTTTTAATGGCGGCAAGCCTTGTGACCTTCACCACCAAAGCCAGCGAATTCATCGACGGCATCTTGGCCGCGCTGACCTATGCGCCCGCTTGGGTACCAAAGGCGAAAATCGCACTGGCGATGTCTTTGGTCTGGCGGTTTATCCCGATGGTGCGCGGCATTTTTGACGAGGTGCGCGAGGCACAAAGTGCGCGCGGACTGGGGCGTAACATGACCGCTTTGTTCGTGCCGATTATTGTGCGCACTCTCAAATCCGCCGACGAAATCTCAGAGGCGATCCACGCGCGGTCCTTAGAGGACTGACCCTCAAGCGCCTGTTATTTTCAAGAAAATACGACGTGGAATAAAATGCGCCAATGAGAACAGCCATGAAAAGGGCCGTGGAAAATTGGTTTCGAACCGGCCACTGTCCATCGCCCGCATGACGTGGGCGGCGGCCTCTTTCGGCTCCATCAACATCGGCATGTCAAAGTCATTTTTGTCGGTCAGCCGGGTGCGAATAAAGCCCGGATTGGCGCATTGCACCCGCACACCGCTCTTGTGCAAATCGGCGTATAGCGTCTCGGCCAAATGCATCAGCCCCGCCTTGCTCGCACCATATCCGATGGCCCCCGGAAGGCCGCGATGCCCCGACAGCGAGCCGATCAAAACGATATGACCGGCGTCGCGTTTGGTAAACTCCGGCACGATATGATTGAGCACGGAGACCGCCCCCATCAGGTTGACCGCGAACATGGTGGAGACCGATTTGGCCTGCCACCGTTGCGCCGTCATCGGATCGTAAGTGCCCGCGACATAGATCACGCCATCGACCGCCCCCGCCGCCGTGTAAGCCTGTTCCACAGAGGCCGCATCGGTCACATCCATCACCACGGCGCGGGCGGCGTTGAGACTGGCTGCGACCTCCTTCAACCGATCCTCGGAGCGCGCCGACAGGATCAGCCGCGCGCCTTTCGCGTCCAGTGCCTCGGCCAAAGCCCGGCCCAATCCTTCGCTGCCACCGATGATCCAATAGGTCTTGCCAAGATAGATCATTTTGCCGCCTCAGCGGGCCGCATCGTCGCCACCAGTTCTGCCACTTTGATGCCGAATTTACGCATCTCAGAGCGGTTCACGATCACGCCATTTGGGGCCAGATAGAGCCAATCGGTTACATCCAACACATGCCCACCTGCGTCGTCTTCGAGTTTGATTTTGTAACGCATCGAAAGCGTCGCCCCGGACAATTGCCCGGTGGCGGTGCCGATGATGTCGGGCGCTGTTGCGGTCAGCGCGCCAGTGGCATCAAAGGACAGCGTCCATTCGCGTATCTGCTGACCGCCGCTGGCATAGGTGAATTCCTCGCGCAACGTGCCGTTCAACCCATCCCACGTCCCGCTCATTCGGGCCACGAACCGCGACGCGACCCGGCCATCAAGACCATAGATCACGCCCTCGGACTCAATCAGTCCGTTGAGGTGAACCTGCGGGTCAAACCCCGGCAATGTGTCGGCATAATCCGCAGGCTTTTGCGCGCGAAAATTATTTCCGGGTCGCCAGAGAACCACCACAGCCAGCAACAGGATGACGACGAGCACGATGAGGATGAGTTTCATGATTGGACCTTTTTGGCCGAGGATGTGAGGGGTATTTGGGGCGGGCTCAAACTGTCTTTTGGCGGCTCGGGACGCGGACGATACCGTGCGCCTTTGAATTTGAGCCGGAGCGCTTGGGCGTAGATCAAAATCAACGTGCGCAACGCCCCGAAAGGACGGCGCAGCGTGGCCCGTAGGATCGATCCATTGGTGAGTTTGCGCCGCGCGCCGGTGAGTGTGGCAATCAGCCCCTCTTGGCCATTGTCATGCAGGATACGGATAGCGATGCGGTCAGTGTGAATGGCAAAGCTAAAGCGATAGCCGCCTTTGATCTCCTGGAACGGCGAGACGTGAAACACTTTGTGGGCGGTGATCACGTCCGTGGCGGCGATAGGGGCAAAGTCCGGCAGGTGGCAGAGGTAATTGTGCCGATCACCAAAGGTGTTGTTGACCTCGGCAATCACGGCGACAAGCGCATCTTCGCGACAGGCCAACCAAAAGCTGACCGGGTTGAATGAGAATCCAAGGAACGCGGGCTGCGTCAAAAGGCGTAGACTGTAGCCCTCTGACAAACCAGCGTTTTCCAACGTCTCCCGCGCCCAAACCGCGCCCTGCCCGGCCTCGCGAATGCCACCATGATTGCGGTCATGCACGGCAAACAGGTTAAAGCGATTGCGCGAGAACAGGCGCGGGTGGCGGGGGCTTTCGGGGTCGATCAAGACATAGTCAACGCCATAGCGAAAGCGATGTTTGAGCGCCCCGCGCCGGGCATGAACCGTCTGGCCCGCGATATGTTCGGGGGCGATCATTGTGCCGCAATCGTGGCGGCGGTCGCGGACACAGCAACCTGTGCGGTGAGCGCATCGGCGACACGCACCGCGCTTGCAAACCCGTCCTCATGGAACCCGTTGCCAAGGTAAGCCCCCGCAAACCATGTGCGGTTTTGACCCTGAAGCGCTGCGATCTCGCCTTGGGCGCGCAGGGCCGCGTGATCAAACACCGGATGACGAAATGTCACTTCGTCATAGACCATGGCCGGGTCCGGTGTATGGGCCGGATTGAGGGTGACGAAAAGCGGGTCGTGCTCGGGGATATTTTGTAGCCGGTTCATCCAATAGGTGACGCCGATTTGGGTGCGGCTCTCGTCTGATTTGGCCTGATAGACCCAAGAGGACCAACAGGTTTTGCGCTTTGGCATAAAGGAGGCGTCACGATGCAGCACGACCCGGTTGTCTTGATAACGCAGATCGGCCAGTGCGCCGGTTTCAGGTGCCGAAGGAGTCTCCAGAAGTTTGAGCGCGGTGTCGGAATGGCAGGCAAAAATCACCTGATCAAACCGCTCGGGCGCGCCCCCGGCAGGCGTGATCTCAACCCCCATTTCGTCGCGCCGAACCTTGGCAATCGGCGCGCCTGTGCGCAAATCGGCGCCACGTCCCATAAGATGCGCCTCAAGACGGCGGACATATTCGACCGATCCGCCCGACACCGTCCACCATTGGTGTTGACCTGTTGCGCTGAGCAGCGCGTGATTGCGGAAAAATTGCACCAGAGCGCGAGCCGGAAAGGCACGGATGCCCTCGGGTGAGGTCGACCAGATCGCGCCACAGATTGGCATCAGATAATAGCGTTGAAACCACGCCCCGAGCTTCATATCCTCGACCATCTCGCCAATGGTCATGTGCTCATCTTTGGCGGCGGCTTCGGCGCCGGCGTTAAAACGAAAAATGTCGCGGACCATGCGAATGAAACCGGGACGCAGCAGGTTGCGCTTTTGCCCCACCAAAGCCGCCAAGGATTTCAGCCCATATTCCACCCGCCCGCCATCAATCGTCGCGCCAAAACTCATATCGCTCGGCTCAACCGGCACATCAAGCGCGGCAAACATCTCGGTGAGATGCGGGTAATTGGCGTAGTTGAACACGATAAACCCAGTGTCCACCGGCCTGTCGCCCTTGGCCCCGGCCATCACCGTGCGGGCATGACCGCCCAAACGCGGCTCAGCCTCAAACAGGGTCACATGATGCGTTCCGGCCAGACGGTAGGCGGCTGCGAGGCCTGAAATGCCGCCGCCGATGATGGCGATCCGTTGGACGGGGGCGGGGGATGCGTCAAATGACATATAATATCTCCTTGGTTACAAAGCACTACGCGGCGCGTGCGCTTTTGGATCAAAACGATGATCACAAACCGAACCGAACGGAGAGGTGGTGCGATAAATCGCAAAAAAGGGAGAGCCAAAGTGATCCATCCCTCGACGGGCCGCGTAAACCAGATATGTTGACCCAAGACCATCATATGTTTGCATCCGTGCTGGAGCCCACTGCTTCCTTTGAGGCTGGGGCGTTTGTGGTGCCGATTGAAAAGACGGGCCCGTCCCGCACTCAACGGCGCGCGACCAGCCCACGGAGCACCGCGAAAGGGCCGACCGACGTGACATCCTCCTCGACCGACACCCCATCGGATCAGACCCAATGGATGCTCAAGGTGCGCGATCAGCGCGACAAGGCGGCGTTTTCTGCCCTGTTTGACCATTTCGCCCCGCGCCTCAAAGGCATGGTGATGCGTTCTGGCGCCTCCTCGGCGCAGGCCGAAGATGTGGTGCAAGAGGTAATGTTAAAGGTCTGGCGCAAGGCACATTTGTTTGATCCCGAACGGGCGCAGGTCTCGGCGTGGATTTATCAAATCGCCCGCAACCAACAGACCGATCATTTCCGCAAAAACGCGCGGCCTGTGCCAGAGGCGTTGAAAACCCCGGAGCCGCCCGAACCAGACGTCAGCCACGTCATTGCGCTCGAACAAGAGGTTCAGCACCTCAAACGCGCGATGGCGGCACTCAGCCCGGATCAAAGGCAGATGGTCGAACAGGCCTATATGGGCGAACTGAGCCACAGTGAAATCAGCGAAGCGACCGGATTGCCGCTTGGAACCATCAAATCCCGCATCCGCCTCGCCTTGGAAAAACTCAGACACGACATGAAAGGAGCACGATCATGAGCCATATCACCCATCACGTCTCTGACGATGTTCTTTTGGCCTATGTGTCGGGTCACCTGCCTCAGCCCTATGCGGTGGTGGTCGCCAGCCATCTGTCGCTCTGCGACGACTGTCGCGCACGCTCTGAGGCCCATGCCCATGCAGGTGGTGTGGTGATGGACACGGGTGCCGTGTCTGATGTCTCGGGCATATTAAAATCGCGGCTGTTTGACGAACTCGACGCCGTTTTGGAGGAAGAGCCCGAGTATGAAACCAAAGGCCCCTACCCGGCCCCGGTGATGGCCACACTTGGTGGCTCTGAACCGCGGTGGAAACACATGGGGCTCGGCACGAAACAGGCGATTTTGCAGCATGACAAGGCCGGAAGCGTGCGGCTTTTGTATATCCCCGGCGGCATGGCCGTGCCCGATCATGGCCACAACGGGTTGGAGTTGACCTTGGTGTTGCAAGGCGCGTTTCGCGATGAAACCGGGCGGTACGGCGTGGGCGATCTTGAGACTGCCGATGGCAGTTTGGAGCACACGCCCATTGCAGAGCCGGGAGAGGCCTGTATTTGTCTGGCCGCGACCGACGCAAAATTGCGGTTCTTGTCGCTTGTGCCGCGCCTGTTGCAACCGATCTTTCGGATCTGAGGCGGGTTACAACACCCGCTTCAACCCCGACTGTACCTTCAACAATTTCGGCAAATAGATCGGGATCAGGGCGTCCACGCGGGCCTGTGTGGCGGCCATTCCGGTGTTGAGCGCCGCCACGACTGCACCATGGCTGTTCACCAAGGGCACGGCGATGGAGCGCAGCCCGATCTCGACCTCTTGATCAATCAACGCATAGCCTTGGCTGCGCACCAAATCGACCCGCGCCATGACCTCTTCGGGGTCAGTGACGCTAAATTTCGTGCGCGGCGAAAGGTCAGAGGCCTCGACCACCGCCACTGCTTCGTCGCGCGGCAAAGCGGCCAAAAGCACCCGCCCCATCGAGGTACAATGCGCCGGAAGGCGCGAGCCGGGCATCAACCCGATCGACATCACCCGTTTTTGCGCCGCGCGGGCAAGATAGACGATTTCGGTGCGATCCAAAATCGACACCGAACAGCTTTCGCCAATATTTTCCGTCAGTTGATCCAACCAAGGCTGCACGATTTGCGGCAGCGGCAAGGCGGATATCGCCCCCATCCCAAGTCGCAAAGCGCGGTGGGTCAGCGTAAAGAATTTACCGTCATACTCGGCATAGCCTCCGCATGCAGTGTCAAAAGACAGCGCCGCGCGGTGGCCCGATCCAGCCCGGTTTGTTTCGACACATCGGTGATCGACAGTTTCGGCGTCTCCGCCCCGAAACATTCGAGAACATGCAGGCCCTTGGCCAGAGAAGAGATGGTATCGGATGATTTGTTCGCCATGCGCACGACAATTGTCACAACGCGAACAAATGTCAAGATACGCACAAAATGACTCGGCCTTTCGCGATGGCAAAGCTAGATCAGCGTTAAGAAAAGGAGAGTCTCATGGACAAAACCATCTCTACCGTGGCCGAGGCCATCGCCGAGATTCCGGACGGTGCACAGGTCATGATCGGCGGTTTCGGCGGCTCCGGCGCGCCGATCGAATTGATCCACGCGCTGATCGACCGCTTTCGCGAAACGGGTAGCCCGAAAAACCTGACCGTGATCAACAACAACGCGGGCAATGGCGGCATCGGCATTGCCGCAATGATCAAAGCGGGCATGGTCGCTAAAATGATCTGTTCCTTCCCGCGCAGCTCCAACGCCGAAGCCTTCAACGAGAAATACCTCGCGGGCGAGATCGAATTGGAACTGGTGCCGCAGGGCACATTGGCCGAACGCATCCGCGCGGCCGGTGCGGGCATCCCGGCGTTTTACACGCCCTCCTCGTTTGGCACCGAACTCGCGATCGGCAAACCGGCCGAAGAGTTCGACGGCAAAATGTATGTCCGTGAACGCTGGCTCAAGGCCGATTTTGCGCTGATCAAAGGCCAAATCGGCGACACGGTCGGCAATCTGACCTACCGCCTTGCAGGCCGCAACTTCAATCCGCTGATGGCAATGGCTGCGAACAAAACCATCGCCCAAGTCTCCGAACTCGTCGCCCCCGGCGGCATCAACCCGGAGCAGATCATCACCCCCGGCCTGTTTGTCGACGTGGTGGTCGAAGTTGCACATCCTCAACAAGAAGAAGTGCTCGTACGCACGGGAGTGGTCCATTAAATGTCCGATTTCAACATTTCCGACGTGGCGCTGAACAACGCCCAAATCGCCTGGCGCGCCGCCCAAGACATCGAAGATGGCTCCTATGTGAACCTTGGGATCGGCTTTCCCGAGATGATCGCCAAGTTCCAACCCGAAGGCCGCGATGTCACCTATCACACCGAAAACGGCGTGCTGGGCTTTGGCAAAGCGCCGCTTGAGGGCGAGGAAGATTGGGACCTGATCAATGCGGGCAAAAAGGCGATCACGCTCAATCCGGGCGCGTCATTTTTCCACCACGCCGACAGTTTCGCCATGGTCCGCGGCGGGCACCTCGATCTCGCCGTGCTGGGTGCCTATCAGATCGCGCAAAACGGCGATTTGGCGAATTGGCGCGTGGGGTCCAAAGGCGTGCCTGCGGTCGGCGGGGCGATGGATTTGGTCCATGGCGCCAAACGCGTCGCCGTGGTCACAGATCACGTCACCAAAGACGGCAAACCGAAATTGGTCGAGACCTGCACCTTTCCGCTCACCGGCGTCGCCTGCGTGACCCGCGTCTACACCTCTTTGGCGGTCGTCGACATTGAAGATGGAAAATTCATCCTGCGCGAAAAAGTGCCGGGGATCAATTTGGCGCAATTGCAAGCCGTCACGGGCGCAACGCTTCATATTGACGGCGATGTGGCCGACCTGAATGTACCGGAGGATTTGTAATGCAAGACGTTTACATCTGCGACTATATCCGCACGCCTGTGGGCCGTTATGGCGGTGCGCTTTCCTCTGTTCGTGCCGATGATCTGGGCGCGATCCCCTTGAAAGCCTTGGCCGAGCGCAATCCGTCAATGGATCTCGCGGCGATTGACGAGGTGATCTTTGGCTGTGCCAACCAGGCGGGCGAAGACAACCGCAACGTGGCGCGGATGTCGCTTTTGCTGGCGGGTTTCCCGGACTCTGTGCCCGGCACGACAATGAACCGTTTGTGCGGCTCCGGCATGGACGCGGTGATCACCGCCGCGCGGGCGATCAAGGCGGGAGAGGCCGAATTGATCATTGCGGGCGGGGTCGAAAGCATGTCCCGCGCGCCCTTCGTGATGCCTAAGGCCGAAACGGCATATGCCCGTGCCAATGCAGTCTATGACACCACCATCGGCTGGCGGTTTGTCAACAAGCTGATGAAAGCGGCGCATGGGGTGGATTCGATGCCCGAAACCGCCGAAAACGTCGCCGAGGATTTCAATATCAACCGCGAGGACCAAGACCTTTTTGCCCTGCGCTCGCAGCAAAAGGCAGGGGTGGCGATGGCCAACGGGCGTCTGGCGCGCGAAATCGTCGCGGTGACGATCCCACAGCGCAAAGGCGACCCGATTGTCGTCGACACCGATGAACACCCGCGCCCTTCGACCACATTGGCGGATTTGCAAAAGCTCAAAACCTTTGTCAAAGCCGACGGCACGGTGACGGCGGGCAATGCCTCTGGCGTGAACGACGGGGCGGCGGCTTTGATTTTGGCGACCCGCGAGGCCGCCGAAAAACATGGCCTTACGCCGATTGCCAAGGTGCTCGGCGGGGCCACGGCGGGAGTTGCACCGCGGATCATGGGCTTTGGCCCGGCACCTGCGTCGAAAAAACTGATGGCGCGGCTTGGCCTCACACAAGCGGACTTTGCAGTGATCGAGTTGAACGAAGCCTTCGCCTCCCAAGGCCTCGCGACGCTGCGCGATCTGGGCATCTCCGACGATGATGTGCGGGTGAATCCGAATGGCGGCGCGATTGCCATCGGCCACCCCCTCGGCATGTCCGGCGCACGGATCACTGGCACGGCGATGTTGGAACTGAAACCGGGTGAAAAATCGCTCTCCACCATGTGTATCGGCGTCGGCCAAGGCATCGCGATCGCGTTGGAGGCCGTGTAAGATCGAAGATCAGCGGGCGGACATCTGTTCTGCCCGCCGATGAAGCAAGCTCGCCAAAAGATCGGCAGGGGTGTTTTGACCAAAGGCGAATTTGCGCGTCAAACCGACCGCGCCGGACATGTAATCGGCCTTCATATCAAGCGTCCCCAATGTGCCCGCCGCCAATTCCCGCGCCACCACCCCGCGCGAGATGAACCACAGCATATCCGAGTGCTCCAACAACGTCAGCGCCACCGGCAAAGCCACGGTTTCAAACACCGGACGCAGCGCCGACAGCCCCATTGCAGAGAGATATTGATCGACCGTGGCCCGGATGATCGCGCCGGGATTGGGCAGGATCAGCGGATAGGTCGAAAGCGCCTGAACCGGATCACGCCTCAAGGCCGGATGACCGGCGCGTGCGACCAATTCAATCGGCTCATCATAGAGATATTCAAAGGACAGGCCGGGCATGTCCTTGGACCCCGGCATGCGCCCAATCATCAGATCAATTTTACCCGACCGCAGCATGTCGATCAGGTAGCGATTGGGGCCGGTCATCACGCCAATGCGCGCCTCTGGCCGCAGATCGTGAAATTCCAAAGCGACCGAGGGAAAAAATCCACCCGCAACCGTGGGCAGGACGCCAACCTTGACGAGATCGCGATGCGACGGGCCACTGAGCACGCGACACCCGGCCTCAAGGCTTTGCAGGGCAGCTATAGCATGACGGCGAAAGGCCTCGCCGCCGGGGGTGAGGATCGCACGCCGCCCTGTGCGTTCAAACAACTCCGTGCCAAGCTGCGCCTCAAGTTCCGACACGGTTTTCGAGAGCGCCGGTTGCGAGACATTGCGCACCCGCGCCGCAGCAGAGATTGTGCCCGCCTCAGCAACGGAGAGGAAGGCTTCAAGGTGGCGGAGTTTGAGACCGTTAGGTATATTCATTTGGTTATGCTTTTTGCACGATATTGTATTTTTTCCAATGAAAATATTATGGCAATCTGAGGCAAGGAGGATCACATGCACGCATTCACCCGCCCTTGGGGCACACAGCATTTGAGCCAGACAGAGGGCGAGGGCACCGCTTTGGTGTTCCTGAATTCTCTGGGCACCGACCTGCGGATGTGGGACGCGGTTTGTACGCGCCTGCCGCAGGGGTGGACCACGCTACGGATGGACAAACGCGGGCATGGCCTGTCCGAAACTGCGCCCGAAGGCTACGGCATCCCCGATTTGGCCGAAGATGTTTTGGCCGCGATGGATCACGCCGGGATTGAGCGCGCTGTGATCGTCGGCTGTTCCATCGGCGGGCTGATTGCGCAACATGTCGCTCTGATGGCACCCGAACGGGTGACCGGTCTGGTGCTGTCCAACACCGCGCCGCAACTGGGCCCGGCTGAGGGTTGGCTTGCGCGCATCGAGGCCATTCGCAGCACTGGCATGGCCGCGATGGCCGAGGGGATTTTGCCGCGGTGGTTCGGGCCGGATTTCCTAACCCACCCCGATGCAGCACTTTGGCGCACCATGCTCGCGCGCACCGATCAGGTCGGCTATATCGCCACCTGTGCCGCGATTGCGGGCACCGACATCACCGCGCGCCTGAGCGAAATCCCCCAACCCGCGCTGGTCATCGCGGGCAAACACGATCTGGCCACGCCCGCGCCGGTGGTCGAGGCCCTCGCGCGCGCCCTGCCCCGCGCCGATTTCATGATGTTCGACACCACCGGGCACCTGCCCGCAATTGAAACACCCGACACCTTTACGCAGGCGCTTGTCCGATTTGTCGAAAGGATCACCGCATGAGCAAGACATTCGATCAGGGGATGAAAACCCGCCGCGAGGTCTTGGGCGATGCCCATGTCGACCGCGCCGAGGCTGCGAAATCCGAATTTGACCTGCCGTTTCAAACGCTGATCACTGAAGGGGCCTGGGGCACGGTGTGGTCGTCGGACAAAATCTCGCGTCGCGAGCGGTCGATGTTGACCATCGCGCTTTTGGCCGCGACCGGAAATTTTGAGGAAATTCCGATGCATATCCGCGCCACCGCGCGCACGGGCGCATCGAAAGAGGATGTGGCCGAGGCGTTGCAACATGTGGCGATTTACGCGGGTGTGCCAAAGGCAAATCACGCGCTGAAATTGGCCAAGCAGACCTTTGCCGAAATGGAGGAGAGTGGAAATGACTGATATGGGTCCCTTGATCCCGCGCAATCGCGCGATCCATCCGGTGCCTTACGACCCGGATTACAAGACGAGCGTGTCGCGCTCGCCCAACCTGCCGCTTTTGTCGATGGAAAGCAGCCCGTCCGAGGAAACCGGCCCGACGTTCGGCCACAACAAACTCGGCGCTTTGGACAACAACCTGATCCTGAACTGGACCAAGGGCGCGGCCCCCGCGGTGGGCGAACGTATCCTGATGCATGGTCGGGTTTTGGACGAAATGGGTCGCCCAGTGCCGAACACATTGATCGAGATTTGGCAAGCCAACGCGGGCGGGCGCTATCGTCATAAGAAAGACAGCTATTTCGCGCCGCTTGATCCGAATTTTGGCGGCTGCGGTCGGACCATCACCGATGAAAACGGATATTATGAGTTTCTGACCGTGCGCCCCGGTGCCTACCCTTGGCCGAACCGCGCCAATGATTGGCGACCGATGCACATCCATATTTCGGTCTATGGCCACAGCTTCGGCCAGCGCCTGATCACCCAAATGTATTTTGAGGGCGATCCTTTGATCAATCACTGCCCCATTGCGGCGACAATCAAAGACCGCAGCTCGCTGGATCGTCTGGTCGCGCCGCTGGATTTCTCGAAATCGCGTCCGCTCGATTTCCTCGCCTATAAATTTGACATCGTGCTGCGCGGTCGCCGCCAGACCATGTTCGAGAACAAGCTGGAGGGCATGTAAGATGGTCCAGAAACTTGACACATTGATTGAAACCGCCTCTCAAACGGCGGGCCCCTATGTCCACATCGGCTTGATGCCGACCTACGCGGGCAATGGCGGCTATTACGACGAAGAAATCGCCACGACGCCTTTTTTGGACGAGAGCAAAGCCCAAGGAGAAGTCATCGAGATCGTCGGATCGGTGTTTGATGGCACCGGCTGGGCGATGCGCGATGCGCTCATTGAGTCGTGGCAATGCGATGGGAATGGCGTGTTCCCGGGCGCTGAGTGTGCCGATCCGGCCTTTACCGGACATTGCCGGTTTGCCGCCGATGCCGAGACCGGCGAATTTACGCTGCGCACCGTGAAACCCGGCGTTTATACGGGCCGGGGCGGCGTCAAAAGCGCACCGCATATCTCCCTTTGGGTGGTGGCGCGCGGGATCAACATTGGTCTCAACACCCGAATTTATTTCGAGGATGAGGACAATGCCAATGACCCGCTGTTGAACCGGATCGAACAGCGCCCGCGCGTGGACACATTGATCGCAAAAAAGACCGCCGAGGGCACATATCGCTTTGACATTCGCCTTCAGGGCGCCGGTGAGACAGTGTTTCTCGACCTGTAACTTTTGCACAATTCAAACTATAAGGGGCGGAAACCACCGCCCCTTTCGCCGTAAACAAGGACAATTCGATGAGCAGCTCTGTTTTTGATCACCCGTGGTTGTCCGGTCTGTTTGGCGATTCTGAGATGGCCGCGATCCTGTCGCCTGAGCGGCAGATGGCGCATATGTTGGCATTCGAAGCCGCATGGTCGCGCGCCTGTGGCACAGCGGGCATATTTGATCCGGCGCTGGCGGAAGAAGCCGCGCGCGCGATTGAACGCGCGACAATCGACTTTGCCGATATTGCCGAGGGCATGGCGCAAGACGGCGTGCCCATCCCGCGCCTGATTGCGCAACTCAAAACCATCGCCCCCGCCGCAGCTCTGCACAAAGGCGCGACCTCGCAAGACGTGGTCGACACGGCTTTGGTGCTCTGCCTCCGCGAGGCGTCCTTTTTGATTGCCGGGCGATTGATGGCGTTGGAAACCGCATTGAAAGCGCTGGAAGACCGGTTTGGCGATACGCCCTTGATGGGTCGTACCCGAATGCAGGCAGCCACCGAGATCACCGTGTGGGATCGGGTTTTGAGCTGGCGGTTGCCGCTTGCGGATCACCTCAAAACGCTCGACCAAAAACGTGTGGATGTTGAAAAAGTGCAAATCGGTGGCGCCTCGGGCGACCGCAAGGCGCTTAGGGATCAGGCCGATCTGGTTGTCGCTGAGGTCGCAAAAACCCTTGGTCTCGCTCCCACAGACAAGGCATGGCACAGCATGCGGCATGGCCTCACAGGCTACGCCTCTTTCCTCTCCCTCATCACCGGAAGCCTTGGTAAAATCGGCCAAGACATTGCCCTTATGTCGCAACAAGGCATTGAAGAGATTGCCCTTTCGGGTAGCGGCGGCTCATCAGCCATGCCGCATAAACAAAACCCCGTCGCGGCCGAGCTTCTCGTCACCCTCGCGCGGTTCAACGCCACGCAGGTCTCAGCCATGCATCACGCCATGATCCACGAACAGGAACGCTCGGGCGCGGCATGGTCACTGGAATGGATGGTCCTGCCGCAAATGATGATGGCCACGGGGCGGTCTCTCGCCATGGCCATCACCTTGATCAAAAATGTTGACCGGATCGGCACGCGTTAAAACGGCAAGCCGATGTAGTTTTCCGCCAAATCGCGCCGCGCGGTTTCCGAGGTTGCGAGATGAGTGAGCGTGGCCTTGCGCATCTGTTCGGCAAAGGCATCTTCGCCATCAAACCGGTGCAACATCGTGGTCATTTGCCAACTAAAACGCATGGCTTTCCAGATCCGCTCCAAGGCGCGGGCAGAGTATTCGTCGATGCCCGTCTTGGAGCCGCCCTTCACCGCGTCAATGAGCGCTTTGTACAAGTAATAAACATCAGAAGCCGCAAGATTAAGCCCTTTTGCCCCGGTCGGTGGCACGATATGTGCAGCATCCCCAACAAGGAACATATTGCCCCAACGCAAAGGTTCTGCCACGAAACTGCGCAGCGGCGCGATGGATTTTTCGATCGACGGGCCAGTGATCAAACGTGCGGCCGCGTCAGAGGGAATACGCCGGGAGAATTCGTCCCAAAACCGCTGATCCGACCAATCTTCGACCTTATCCGACAGCGGCACCTGCACATAATAGCGCACCAGATTTTCGTTGCGCATCGAGGCAAGCGCAAAGCCGTGGCGCGAATTGGAATAAATCAACTCGTCATGAACGGGCGGGGTTTCGGACAATATCCCAAGCCAACCAAAGGGATAGACGCGTTCGAACTCGCTGCGTTTTTCCTCGGGGATGGTTCTGCGCGACACGCCGTGAAAACCATCACAACCCGCCACATAAAGACACTCAAGCCGCTTGCGCGCACCCTCATGGGTGAATTCGACATAGGACGTGGCTTGATCAAGATCGTGGATCGACACATCTTCGACGCCGTGGATCACGGTGGTGCCGATGGCGTCTTGGGCATTGTAAAGGTCGGTGGTGACCTCGGTCTGACCGTAGACCATGACCTGTTTTCCGGTCAGCTCCTTAAAGTCGATATGGACCATCAACTCGTCGTCGGTGAGGTAACAACCGTCATGCGGGATGCCCTCTTGCGCCATACGCGCGCCGACGCCCGCCTCGTTCAAAAGTTCGACCGTGCCCCATTCCAAAATACCGGCACGGATGCGCGACAGGACATGCGCGCGGGTGGAGCGTTCCAAAACGACGGTCTCGACTCCCGCTTTGTTCAACAGTTGTGACAGCAAGAGGCCAGATGGGCCTCCGCCGATAATGGCGACTTGGGTTTTCATATGCGTCTCTCCCTTTTCTTAGGAATGACATTAATGCCATCTCGCCCTCACCAGAATGGACGGGGTCGGCAATGAATGGTATTATTCAGGCATGAGTGACACAAACATCATCCCCGCCTTCAACCTCTTTGGCGAAACCAGCGCCTTTCCCGATGTGGTGCATTGCGAACGGGTGTTTGACCGGGCGGGATTGCATGATTGGGTGATCTCGCCGCACCGCCACCATCAAATGACCCAGATTTTCCACATCGAACAGGGTCACGCCCGCGCGACCTTGGATGGCGAAGAAAAAGCCCTTAAAAGCGGAGAATTCCTATATATTCCGACAAAAATCGTGCATGGGTTTTCCTTTCAAAAGGGCACCGAAGGTTTGGTCCTTTCCCTCCCGTCCCCAGTGGTGCAACGCGTGGGCCCCCGCACGCCGGCCCTTACCGCGTGGCTGAACACGCCCCATCACGGTCCATTGGGCACTGCGGGCACGCAATTGCTCAATGCGATTGCACAATCGTATGCGTATACTGGTACATTTCGCACACAGCGCTTGATTGCCCTCTCAAACGCCCTGCTGGTGACACTGGCCGAGGAAAGTGATGAGGGCGCGCCGCCAAATCACGCCCCGACCCAGCAAATGCAACGGCTTGAAGCACTGATTTCCGATCATCTGAATGAGGGATGGGGACCAAGCGAGTTTGCAACCGCGCTGCATATGACCACGGGGCATTTGAACCGGATTGTCAAACATCAGACCGGAGCGAGCCTGTCGCAATTTTTGGAAACAACCGTGATGACCGAGGCCTGCCGCCTCCTGGCCTTCACGCGGCTGTCCGTGGCCGAAGTGGGCTATCGTTTGGGCTATTTTGACCCGCCGTATTTCTCCCGCCGCTTCCGGGCGCGCATGGGGGAAACCCCCACCAGATACCGCGCCCGGGTCGCGGGAGAGGCCGGTTAAACCGCCAAAGGCAGACGCACCGGCAAAGGACGGCGTGCCACGCGTTTGGACAGGCGGATCAGCTCCGCATCGCCCGTAGATGCGAGTTTACACCAGAGGGCTTGAAACAAAAGTTCAGAAGTTAAGGTCATGAAATCATGGGCTTTCTCAAAGGTCTCTTTGGACATTGCCGCACGTTCTCCTTGCCAATCAGACAAAAGCGCCAAACACGCCGCATCCCCGCCCGCAAGCCGTTCAATCAGCGCAGCGAACGCATCGGGCCCCTCAGGCGCACGCAGGCCCCGCGTGGCGGTGGAGATGGCATGAATGCCATTCGCGCCCTCGTAGATCGAAGTGATGCGGGCATCACGCCAGGTCTGCGACACGCGATATTCCGTCAGGTAGCCATAGCCGCCCAGCACCTGCATGCCCAAATCCGCCGACACAATCCCGGCATCGGTACAGAACACTTTGCAGATCGGCGTGAGGAAATCGACCAGCGCACGATTTTCGCCTAAAGCCAATTCCACCATGGTCAAATAGGTCATGGCGCGGGCGCCAAGGGCCAGTGATTTCTGGGTATCGAGCATCCGGCGCACGTCCGGGTGATCGGCCAACACCGCGTCTGTGCCGTCCGGCTTGCGGCCCTGTTTCCGCTCGCGGGCGTAGGTTTCCGAGATCTGGTGGGCACGGCTGGCGTGGGCGACACCTTGCAGCGCCACATCCAGACGGGCGTGGTTCATCATGGTAAACATCGCCATCAGCCCGCCGCCCTCTGGGCCGATCAATTCGGCCCGCGCGCCATCAAAGGCCAATTGGCAGGTGGGCGAGGCGTGAAGGCCGAGTTTTTCCTCGATCCGGGTCACGGTGACGGCATTGCGTGCGCCGTCGATATCAGCGCCACAGAGGAACAGTGACAGGCCTTTGATCCCCTCGTCCGGCGCGCCGGTGCGGGCCAAAACGAGGTGCAAAATCCCCTCCGACATGTCCTGATCACCACCGGAGATGAAAATTTTCTCCCCCTCGATCCGCCAAAAATCGCCTTCACGGGTGGCTTTGGTGCGGATACGAGAGAGATCGGAGCCCGCCCCCGGTTCGGTCAGACACATGGTGGAGAGCACCTCACCTGACACCAGTCGCGGGATCCAAGTGTGTTGCTGCGTCTCAGTGCCGAATTTCATCAGCGTCGAAATGGCACCGGGCACGAGGTTACAGACCATTTGCAACGCGTGGTTTGCGCCCGAAAACATCTCGGACACACCCGCCGCGATCACCGCGCTTTGCGCCATGCCGCCGAAGGCTTCGGGGGCTGTGAGGCCCTGCCAGCCGCCGTCAGCGAGTTGAGCAAAGGCGTCCTTGAACCCGTCCGGCATGGTGACGCGGCCCTCCACCAAGGCACAGCCCCGCGCATCGCCCGGCTCGTCCAAGGGCGCGATCACGCCCTCGGCAAAACTGGCAAAATGCGACAGGATGCCCTCGGCCAATTCATCATCCCAATCGGGCAGGCGATCTGCGCCTGCAACCTCTTTCAAACAAAAGAGAATATCCTCAAGAGGGGCCTGAAACGGGGTCATTCAGCCACCCCCAAAAGCCGCATCGCGTTGTCTTTCAAAATCAGCGGGCGGACCTCGTCGCGAAACTCGGCTTTCTCAAACGCCGCCAACCATTTTTCCGGCGCGATCATCGGCCAGTCGGAGCCAAAGAGCATCTTTTCCTTCAGCATCGTGTTGGCATAGCGCACAAGGATCGGCGGGAAGTATTTCGGCGACCAACCGGACAAATCAATGTAGACATTGGGCTTGTGGGTCGCCACCGACAACGCCTCTTCCTGCCAGGGGAATGACGGGTGAGCGAGGATGATCGGCATGTCGGGGAAATCCACAGCCACGTCGTCAATATACATGGGATTTGAATACTTTAGCCGCATCCCGTTGCCGCCGGGCATTCCCGATCCAACGCCGGTTTGACCGGTGTGAAACAGCGCCGGTTTGCCAGACTCGGCGATGGCCTCATAGAGCGTGTAAGCATTGCGATCATTGGGATAGAACCCCTGCATCGTCGGGTGAAATTTAAAGCCCTGAATGCCGTGATTTTCGACCAAATCGCGGGCTTCACGCGCGCCCAATTTGCCCTTGGCCGGATCAATCGAGGCAAAGGGGATGAGGATGTCGGAATGCTTGGCCGCGGCGTCGGCCACCTCGTAATTGTTGTAGCGGCGGTAGCCGGTTTCGCGCTCGGCATCGACCGGGAAAATCACCGCTGCGATGTTCATCTCGCGGTAATGCGCGGCAGTTTGATCAATCGTCGGCGGATGCGACCAGGGCGCACCAAAATAGGACGCCATCGAGGCTGAAGATCATCGTAACCGTCATCATGATGACAGCCACAGGCCTCTTCGGCATGGGTGTGAAAATCAATCGCGCGGACAGAGGTAAAATCGACCATGTTCAGTTCCTTATACCCGGATCAATGCGGGGTCTTCATTGTCGTACATCCGCTCCAAAAGCGCGGCACGACGGGTGATAATTTTGCGGGTATTCAGTGACCCTTTGTCGGTGATCTCGCCGTCTTTGACCGAGGGCGGTTCGGCCAAAATGATGGCACGCGCGATGCGTTTGGCGGAGCCGGAGGCGGCGCGGGCCATTTTGCGCAACACATGGTGAATTTCGGCCTGAAGATGCTCGTCAATCACGGCACCTTCAGAGCTGTTGTCACCATGAACATGATCGGGGCGCGGGAAGACCATCAGACCAATTTCGCCACGATCGTGACCACAAACGACCACATCCATCACCAACCCACGCAGCGCTTCCAAAGCGTCAAGCCGCAGCTTGCCCGCCTGCACCCAAGTGCCGGTCAAGAGTTTGAAATCCTCGGACACACGACCATCAAACACCAGTCCGCGGTTCATATCCACGGGATCGAGAAACTTGACCGCATCGCCGGTGATGAAAAAGCCCTCGTCATCAAAGGCCTCGGCGGTTTTATCGGGATCGTTGAGATAGCCGGGCATGACATTCGGGCCTTTGACCCGGATTTCACAGCGCATGTCGGCATCGGGGATGAGTTTGACCTCAACGCCGGGCAAGGCCACGCCGATGACGCCCGAGCGACCGATCGGTTCATGCACCATGACGTTGGCGGGGGCGGTTTCGGTCAGGCCCCAGCTTGAGATCATCAGCGGCAGCTTGCCCCGCACTTCGATGGCCATCTCTTCGAGTCGCGTCCAAACATCTTGTGGCAGGGAGGCCCCGGCATAGAACAGCATGTCGAGGTCTTTGAAATAGGCCTCTTTGAGGGCTTGATTGTGCTCCATCTCATGCACCAGCATGGCAAAGCCCACCGGCACGTTGAACGCCGCAGTACAGGATTTTTCCGTTACGTTATCAATGGTATGCTGAAACAGCGCCTTGGTTGGCTTGCCATTGTCGATGTAGAAAGACCCGCCGTGCATCAGCATCATATTGACGTTATGCGAGCCGCCGAAAACGTGGTTCCACGGCAGCCAATCAACGATGCGCTGCGGGCGCTCTTTCATGAATGGCAGGACCGAGGCCATTTGCGCCTGATTGGCACACATCATCCGCTGGGTCGTCATCACGCCTTTGGGGTCAGAGCTTGACCCCGACGTGAAGAGGATTTTGGCCAAAGTGTCGGGACCGACCTTGGCATGGACCGCGTCAAGATCAACAGAAGCGTCGCCTTTGAGCAGGTCGGCAAAGGCCGTAACCGGACGCGGCGCGCCTTCGGTGTTGGAGGCGACAATTTCGATCCCGTCGAGATCGGCAAGGGCGATGGCTTTGCCGTAGCGGGCGGCGTCATCGACAAAGGCCAGTTTCGGTTTGGTCTTTTTGATCGCGTATTGCAGGCGGAAATGGGCTTCCTCAATGAGCGAATATTGTTCGGCCAAAGGCACGGTCGGCACCCCGGCCCATTGCGCGCCAAAGGAGAGCAAGGCGTGATCAACCGAGTTGCCGGACATGATCAGGATCGGCGTGTCTTGTCCCAACCCGCGGGCGGCCAGCGAGGCGGCGATGGCCTTGACACGCGCGAACACCTCACCATAGCCCAGTTCGCGCCACCCTGCCCCGTCGCGTTCGGCCAAAAACACCGTATCAGGTGTTTCTGCGGCCCATTTTTCCAACCACACGCCCGTGTGCGCCACGACCGGGTCGAGCGGCACGTCAGAGGTCAAAATCAGGCTCGTATCGTCACGTTTTTCCAGCCGAACAGAATGCCCAACCAGCGTGAGCCCCGTGGTTTGATCTTTCATCATTTCCTCCCTTGGCCCTTATTGAGGGCCGGTATCCGATCATGCCTCCGGGCGTCTGACCCGGCGCAACAGCTCTTTGAGAACAGTCACTTCCGCCTCTGTGAGCTTTGAAAACATCGCCGCCTCATGTGCATTGACGGCGGTCTCTGCCTCTTTCCATTTTGCCATTCCGGCCTTGGTCGCGCGCAGGGCGTATTGGCGTCGATCCCCCTCAACCCGTCCGCGCGAAATCAAATCGGCGCTTTCCAGTTCATCGACCAAAACCACCACGCCGGAGCGTTCGATACGAAGCGCCTCGGCGAGGCGGCTTTGGGAAATGTCAGGATTTTCGATGATCACCGCCAAAGCCGAAAACGAGGTCATGCGCAGCCCGAGCGGCTCCAATGTATCGGCCAAATCCGCGCGCACGTTGAGAAAGGCGCGTTTCATATTATAGCCCACGAACTGACGCAGGTTCTCGTCGGTGATCTCTTTGGCGGCACACTCTTTTTTCACGTCTCTCTCCCGATCAATTGGCCACGATATCGACCAACCAATAGCTCAGAACCGGGAAGCTCACCAGAATGGCGATCCGGCAGAACTCGGCGATGATAAAGGGCGTGGTGCCCCGGAAAATCTGGCTGGTCGGGATGTCTTTGGCCATCGACGAGATGACGAACAGGTTCATCCCCACCGGCGGCGTGATCAGCCCCATTTCGACCACCACCAAAGAGATGATGCCAAACCACATCGCTTGTTGTTCTGGCATGAGGCCGAAATCCAGCGCCATGATTGTTGGGAAAAACACCGGCACGGTCAAAAGGATCATCGACAGGCTGTCCATCAAACAGCCCATCACCAGATAAAAGGCGATGATGCCCAAAAGCACCACGATGGGCGCCACATCTGCGGCGGAGAAAAACGCAGCCACATCAGACGGCATCCGCGAGAGTGCCAAAGCGACGTTAAAAATATCGGCGCCGTAAACGATGGCAAAGATCATTGCGGTCGATCCGGCGGTGTCGATCAGGCAATCAAGGATCGTTTTTGGCGTCAGCCCGCCGGTGAACAGCCCCGCAATCAGCATCAGGACGACGCCCACGGATGCACCTTCGGCCGGGGTAAAGAAGCCGCCATAGATGCCGCCCAAAACCACGACAAAAATTGCCACCACATGCCAAATGTCGCGCAGTGCCTTGAACCGGGTTTTCATATCGGCGGGCGCGTGGGTCGGGCCTTCGTTCGGGAACAGGCGGACGTAGATGGCAATGGCGATGAAAAAGCCAATGACCGCCAAAATGCCTGGAATGGTCGCCGCCAAGAACAGTTTGACGATGTTTTGCTCGGTCAGAAGCGCATAGATGATCAGCACGACGGAGGGCGGGATCAGGATGCCCAATGTGCCGCCCGCCGCCAAGGACCCGGACGCCAAAGCACCGGAGTAGCCGTTTTTGCGCATCTCCGGCAAAGCCACCCGCGCCATTGTCGAGGCGGTGGCCAAGGACGACCCCGAGATGGACCCGAACATCGCACAGCCCGCAACCGATGCCATCGCCAAACCACCACGCAAATGCCCGATCCAGGCATTGGAGGCGGCAAAGATCGAGGCGGAAATGCCCGAGCGGGTCGCAAGATGACCCATGAGGATAAAGAGCGGCACGATGGCCAACTCATAGGACATGAATTTGTCGACCCAGGCGGTGTTGAAATAGGCCATGAGCGCATAGGGCGAAGCGAGCACCATATAGCCCACGGCCCCCACCATCCCCATCGCCAAAGCAATCGGCATCCGGGCAAAGATCAGGATCAACAGCACAATGACCATGATGATCGCGATTGTCAGCGGTTCCATCAGCGGACCTCCATGGCACGAAAAGCGTGGCTCAACATTGGCAGGCTTTGCAAAAATGCGACAACGGCCGACAGCGCAGTGCCGAACAGGGCAGGCAGATAGACCCACCAAACAGGCGCGCGCAGCAACATGGTGCGGTCGCCATACTCGTGCATTTCACCAAGCCCCACCGACAAACGCCACGCCAAAAAGGCCCAGCCGAACGCGAAGAGCAATGTCCAAACCCCATCCATGCGGCGTTGGGTCAAAGGCGAAAGCCAAAGGGTGAAAAGATCGACCATGACATGGCCTTTGTTGAATTGGCACAGAGGCAAAAACAGCGAGGCGCAGGCGGCACAGGCCAATTCGACCAGCTCGAAATCGCCACGAATACCGCCAAGGCCAAGGTTACGCATGATCACCGAGGCGGCGACCGTGATCGAGGCGGCAAAAATCACCGCCCCGCCCACGCCAGCCGCGCCAAGGCAGACCCGTTGCAGGATCAGGAACACGCGGCCATGCGGCGCCTGTTCCGTCTCATTTGGGAGCCGCTCGGCCATGGGTTACCCCGCGTCCAACAGGGCGTTGGCCCGCGCCACAATCGCCGCGCCATCATGGCCTGCGTCATTGAGCTTGCCGATCCATGTGTCATAAATCGGGGCCGCCATTTCGCGCCATGTATTGATTTCAGAGGCCGCGATGGTGTGAATTTCATTGCCCTGTTTTTCGACAACGGATTTACCAAAGGCCTCGAATTCATCGAATTGCGCGCCCAGACGACGCGACAGGTCGGCCCCGGAATGGGCGTCGATCACCGCACGCAGATCATCGGACAGGCCTTCATATTTGCGTTCGTTCATCACGAGGGCAAAGGTGTTGGCATAGATGCCGCGCCCGCCCGCTTCGGGTTCGTTGGTCACTTTGGTCAGTTCTTGCAGCTTGAACGCCGGCACCACCTCATAGGGCAGGCAACAGCCATCAATCACGCCGTTTGAGAGCCCCACAACCATTTCGGTCACCGGGAAAAACACCGTTTCCGCCCCCATCAAGGCCAGCATTTCGCCGGTCGCTTGGTTCGGTGCGCGCAGTTTCAGACCTTTGATGTCCTCGGCGGAGGAGACGACCTGACCACGGGTGTGAATTTTGCCACCATCATGGGTGTGGAAGGCCAAAGGTTTCATGCCTTTGTATTCGTTTTGACCGAATTCTTCCATCAGCGTGTGCATCGCCACCGATGTCTTTTCGGCATTGGTCACCATAAAGGGCATCGCCATGGTTTCGGCCACCGGGAACCGGTCCGGCGTATAGACCGGCAGGGTCCATGCAATGTCACAGATGCCTTGGCGGGCCTGATCGGCGAGCTGCGGTGGTTTGCCGCCAAGCTGCATCGACGGGAACATTTGCATCTCGATCGCGCCACCCGAGGCCTCAGAGATTTCCTGGGCCCAGACGTCAAAGAACCGCGTCTGCATCGGGGCGACGCCCGGCAGGAAATGGTGCACGCGCAGGGTCACCTCTGCGGCATGGGCTTTTTTCAGGAATGCGGGTGTGGCCAAAGCCGCCCCCAGTGTCGTCATCGCCATCCGGCGTGTCATAGTCGTCATATTGGTTCCTCCCATTGATGACATTTGGCCCCTCGCCCGAGCCTTGATCCTCCTGCAGCGGCCCCGCGCTCCTCCGCGCAAGGCCCCTCACCGCGCGTTACCGAAAGACCGGCGCGCGTTTTTCGAGAAAGGCTTTCAGGCCCTCCCCGGCATCTTCACTGGTCTGCGACACCGCCGCACACATGCTTTCCATGAACAGACCATCGGATTTGGACATGTCGGAAATCCGGCTGATCGCCTGAATCATCATGTAATTCGACAGGGTGGCGTTTTTGGCAATTTTGGTCGCCAGTTTGCGCGCCAAATCCATCGCCTCGCCCTCGCCCACCGCATAATGCGCCAGCCCGAGATCAAGCCCCTCAATTGCGTTATATTTGCGCCCGGTCAGCATCATTTCACACATCCGGTCGGCCCCAAGAATGCGCCCGATCCGAACGCTCGCGCCACCGCCCACAAAGATGCCGCGCATCCCTTCGGGCAGTTGAAACATCGTCGAAGGTTCGGCAATGCGCACATGGGTCGACGCCGCCAATTCCAAGCCACCGCCGATCACCGCGCCAAACATGGCGGAGATCACCGGCAGGCCGGAGAATTGAATTTTGTCCATGACGCCGTGCCAATTGCGCGAATGGCGCATCGTGCCTTCGGCATCGCGGGCAACATGTTCAGAGAGATCAAGGCCCGAACAATAATGCCCCGCCGTCCCGGTCAGGATCACCACGCGCACGCCCTCTGGCGGGCGAGAAAAGAACGCGTCGATCGCGTCCAAAAGCGCGTCGCACATGGCATTGCGTTTGGCCGGGCGGTTCATCGTCAGCGTGGCGATGGTGCCCTCAATCTCGACCTTCAGGATCTCTGTATCAGCTGTCATTTTATTTTCTTCTTTTTATTCAGTTATTTGATCGGCATACGCGCGGCGGCATCCAGTCGGATCACCGTGCCGTTGAGCATCGGGTTCTCCACAATCGACTGCACAAGCTGCGCATATTCTTCCGCATGGCCCATGCGCGAGGGGAACGGCACGGATTTGAGAATGTCGGCTTTGATGTCCTCGGGCAGGCCCGCGCTCATCGCGGTTTCAAACAAGCCCGGTGCAATCGCCATGACCCGAATGCCGAAACGCGCGAGTTCACGCGCGGCGGGCAAGGTCATCGAGGCCACCCCACCTTTGGAGGCGGAATAGGCCGCTTGGCCGATTTGACCGTCTTCAAAGGCGACAGAAGAGGTGTTGATGATCACGCCGCGGGTGCCGTCGTCGTCCAGCGGGTCGGCTTTGGCCATGGCCCGCGCGGCGATGTTCATCACCGCATAAGTGCCCAAAAGATTGACGTTCAGCGCCTTGGCAAAGGCGTCAATCGTCAGGCTGCCATTGCGCGGCAGGATACGCGCGGCGGTGCCGATCCCGGCGCAGGATACGGTGACGCGCGGGGTGCCAATGGTATCCTCGATCTTGGCAAACGCGGCCTCAACGGCGGCGGCATCGCTGACATCAACGCCAAATCCCACACCACCGATCTCGGCGGCGGCATGTTCGGCGGCCTCTTTTGACAGGTCCAACACGACCACTTTCGCGCCCAGCGCCGCGAGCCGTTTGGCGGTGGCAAGGCCAAGCCCACTGGCCGCACCCGTCACAACGGCGACATGCCCTTCGATCTTCATGTGATCTCCTCCCATTTGAGCAAACCATGCGAAGATTTAATTGTTATGTCAATGAACAATTAATGGAGTGATCTATCTCGCAGATGCAGCATGAGAGACGTCCCTGCAGCGCGATTTGAAAAGGCAAATAAAAAACCACACGGCACGCAGGCTGTGTGGTTTCTTCGGCCTTAAAACAGACAAGACGCGGCAGCGCAGAAAAATCAGATCAGGGCTTTCGATCAAGAATCAGTGGCGCGCGGCTGAGGTGATTGCCGGCATCCGCAACCTTGGCAGCAAGCCGCAAAAACTCCGCCCGCTCCGCTTCGTTCAGCCCCAATAGGATCTCATCCTGAAACCGCTTCACCACCGGGATCAACTCTTGCAAAATCTGCTCCCCCTCGGGCGTCAGCGTGATCGTGCGGGCGCGGCGGTCGCGTTCATTCACGATCCGTTTGACCAACCCCTTGCCCTCCAATCGATCCACCACGCCGCCGATGGTCGCCCGGTCATAGGCGATCACCCCGGCAAGGCTGGCCTGATCCAGACCGGGTTTGGCGTGCAGCGCATTCATCGCGGCGAATTGCACCGAGGTCAGCGCATGGCCCGTGGCCCGCATCCGCTCATTAAAGATCGACATCGAGATCTGATTCAGTCGGCGAATCAAATGTCCTGCCATGTTGTGGATCTCAAGTTTCATCGGCCCTCTTATCATTATTTTTGCCACCATATGCCTCCTCCATAGCCCACGGGACTTGAGGCAGGTCAATAATAAGTATGCTTACAGACTTGACCCAGATCAATAGTAAGTATACCCACTATCTGCGCAACGGGAGTGCGCCCAGATAAAATTCGGAGGAGCTCATATGTTTTCTAAAGCCAAAATTCTCGGCACACTCACGGCCGCCGCGATCCTGTCGGCCACCACCGCCATGGCGCAGGACGTCACGCTGATCATGCACCATTTCCTGCCGCCGGTGGCCAATGCCCATAAGGTGATGTTGGAACCTTGGGCCCAGACCATAGAAGCCGAAAGCGACGGTCGCATCGACATTGAAATCTATCCGGCCATGTCAATGGGTGGCAAACCCAGCGAGTTGTACGGTCAGGTCCGCGACGGCACCGCCGACATCGTTTGGACCCTCTTGGGCTACACGCCGGGGGTATTCCCGCGCACCGAAGTGTTTGAATTGCCTCGCGTTCACAAAGGCTCCGCCCGCGACACCACCATCGCGCTCAATGCCTCGCTTGATCTGTTGGCCGAGGATTTCAAGGACATCCACGTGCTGTTTTTGCACGCCAATGACGGCAACCTGATCCATTCCGCCAGCACACCAATCAACACATTCGAAGACGTCGCGGGCATGAAACTGCGCACGCCGGGTCGTTCTGGCGCCTGGACGATTGAGGCCATGGGCGCAGAACCCGTCAGCCTGCCCGTGCCTGCCGTGCCGGAATCCATGGCCAAAGGCGTGATCGACGGCGCCCTGACCACCTATGAAATCGTACCCGCACTGAAATTGCAGGAACTTGAAAAATACACCGCCGAATTGCCCAATGGCGACCGGTTTGGCACCGCCGTTTTCATGGTGGCGATGAACCAAGACGCCTATGACGCGCTGCCGGATGATCTCAAAACCGTGATCGACGCCAACTCCACCGTCAATGTCGCCGCAGAAATCGGCCAGATGTGGGAAGATTTCGAAGTCGAAGGCATTGCCGCCTTGGACGCGGCGGGCGTGACCCGCACCGTGTTCTCTGCCGAAGAGGGCGCGAAATTTGACGCCGCCAATGACACTGTCGTGACCCGCTGGATCGACGAAGTCTCCAGCAAAGGCATTGATGGCGCGGCGCTTGTCGAAGCGGCCCGTGCCGCAGTGGCCAAAGCCGAAGCCCAATAAACCAAACCTAAGCGGGGGCGCTGGTTCGCCCAATACCCCCGCTGAACCGACCCCCAAACCACCACCCAACCGGGAGGCCTGCTATGCACGCTCATGTGACGCGTCTGGCTGACATCTTTGCGATGCTTGGAGGCGTGATCCTCTTTGTCATCGTGATGGTCACCACCACCAACACCGGCGCTTTCATCCTCGACCGCATCCTTGCGCCCGTTGGCGTCAATATCTCTGGCCTGCCCGGCTATGAAGACTTTGTTCAACTCGCCATTTCCGGCGCAGCCTTGATGTTTTTCCCTTACACGCAGGCCTCGCGCGGCCATGTCGCGGTCGACCTTTTCGTCGCCAACGCGCCGATGGTGGTCAAACGTGTGCTGGATCACATGTGGCTGATCCTCACCGCCGCTGTGGCGTTGTTTTTGGCCTATTGGATGATCAACGGCTTGCTGGAATCGCGCTCGGACGCAGCGGTGGCCGGGGTGCTCGGCTGGCCGATCTGGCCGTTTTATATCCCTGGCATCGCCTCGATGATCCTTTGGGCCATCGTCTCTGTGAGCCAAATTTTCGGAGATGCCCGCTATGCTTGATCCCATCACCATCGGCGTGGTCGGCCTTGTTGTCCTGTTCGCCCTTTTGATGCTGCGGATGCCTGTGGGCATCGCGATGATCTTGGTCGGCGTCGGCGGCACCTATGCGCTGTCTCTGTCTGTGCCATATGTGCGGTTTGTGCCCTATATTCGCCAGTTCAAGTCTTTGCTTTGGGAAAACGTGGCCAATTATGACCTCTCGGTCGTGCCGCTTTTCGTGCTCATGGGCTATATCGCCGCCGAAGCACGGCTGTCCTCTGACCTGTTCAAAGGGCTAGAAGCGCTTCTTTCGCGTCTGCGCGGCGGCGTGGCCATGGCGGCCATTGCGGCCTGTGGTGGCTTTGGCGCGGTCTGCGGATCGTCCTTGGCGACGGCCGCGACCATGGGCAAAGTCGCCCTGCCGGAGTTGAAAAAACTCGGCTACGCGGATCGTTTGTCGGCGGGCGCCTTGGCGGCAGGCGGCACGTTGGGCATTCTCATTCCGCCCTCTGTCGCGCTGGTGATCTATGCGATCATCGTTGAGGGATCGATCCTCAAAATGTTCCAAGCCGCGGTCCTCCCCGGCCTTTTGGCGGTGCTGTCCTTTATCCTCGTGGTTGCCATTCAGGTGCGGATCAACCCGTCCCTGGCCCCCGAACCGCGCCCGATGCCACGCGACGAACGCAACATCGCGCTCAAACGCCTGTTCCCGGTCATCGCCATTTTCGGCGCAATCATTTTGGGGCTGGGGTTTGGCCTGTTTACCCCCACCCCCGCCGCCTCCATTGGCGTGTTCATGATCGCCGCTTATGGCTTTGTTTTGCGGGCACTGACCGGCGAGGGGCTGAACCTCAAAGGCCTCAGACGCGCGGTTCAGGCGACGGCGATCACCTCCGGCATGATCTATCTGATCCTGTTTGGCGCCGAAGTGCTCAAGGGCTTTTTCACCCGATCCGGCCTGCCGCAAGCTCTGTCTGACTGGGCCGCGACCTCTGGCTTGGACCCGATGTTGGTGCTGGTCATCATGTTGATCGCCTTCGTGATCCTTGGCTGTTTCATGGAAAGCCTGGCGATGATCCTTGTCGTCGTGCCGTTCTTTTGGCCAACCCTGATTGCCCTCAATGGCGGCGAATATGTCAGTGCCGCCGATGCCGCCTTTGGCATGGACATCGAGGATTTGAAAATCTGGTTCGGCATTCTGGCGCTGATCGTGGTCGAGCTTGGCCTGATCACGCCGCCTGTCGGTCTCAACGTGTTCATCATCTCCTCTCTGGCCAAGGACACGCCGATGTCGACCGTGTTTCGCGGTGTCATGCCCTTCCTTGGCTCTGAAGTCATCCGTGTGGCGCTGATCATCCTGATCCCCGCCCTTACCCTCACCATTCCGCGCCTGATCGGCGGCTAAAGCGTTTCGCGTTAAACTTGAGACACAAGTTTGATGCGAAACGCGCACAACATCTAAATCTTGCACGGCGTTTCGCGAAAATCTGTGATCCAGGCCTTTCACGAAACGCTTTAAGTTCCGAAAAAGGAGACATCTCATGTCTGATCTTCCTATCCTCATCGCCGGTGGTGGCATCGGGGGGCTCGCCGCCGCCTGTGGCCTCGCCCGCAAAGGTCATCGCTCCATTGTCGTCGAACAGGCCCCCGCGCTTGGCGAGATTGGCGCGGGCATTCAAATCGGCCCGAACGCCTTTCATTGCTTTGACTATCTCGGCATCGGTGACGAGGCCCGCGACAAGGCGGTCTATATCGACGCCCTGCGTCTGATGGATGCGCAAACCGCCGAAGACATCACCTCGATCCCGCTCGACGCGCCGTTTCGCGAGCGTTTTGGCAACCCCTACGCCGTGGTCCACCGCGCCGATTTGCATGGGGTCTTGTTGAAATATTGCGAAGACAGCCCGCTGATCGACATCCGCACCAACCATGTTGTCGAAGGCTACGACCAAGACGGCACCTCGGTCACGCTCAAACTCAAAGACCGCGATGCGATCAAAGGCTCGTTTTTGATCGGGGCTGAGGGGCTGCGCTCGTCCGTTCGCGCCCAGATGATCGGTGATGGCGAGCCGCGCATTTCCGGCCACACCACCTATCGCTCAGTGATCCCGACCGAACAAATGCCCGAAGACCTGCGGTGGAACGCCGCCACATTGTGGGCCGGTCCGAAATGCCACATCGTTCATTACCCGCTCAAGGGCTGGAAAATGTTCAACCTCGTGGTGACCTATCACCGTGACGTCAAAGAGGCGATTGCCGGCAAACCTGTGTCGAAAGAAGAAGTCGCGCAGGGCTTTGAGCACATCCACCCGAAAGCGCGTCAGATCATCGAACATGGCAACGATTGGAAGCTTTGGGTTTTGTGCGACCGCGAGCCGATTTCCAACTGGGTTGAGAACCGTGTGGCTCTGCTGGGTGATGCCGCGCATCCGATGCTGCAATATTTTGCCCAAGGTGCCTGCATGGCGATGGAAGACGCGGTGGCCTTGTCCCATTGCATTGAAAACTATGGCGATCATGTCGAAAGCGCGCTTCAGCGCTACCAAGATATGCGCCGCGTGCGCACCGCCCGGGTTCAGATGAATTCCCGCCTGATCGGTGAATATATCTACCACCCGGATGACGCCAAAGCGGCCGTGCGCAACCATGTGATGAAGGGCATGTCCCCCGCACAATGGTACGACCAACTCTCATGGATTTATGGCTCCACAGGCCTCGACGAAACCGCTTTGGCGGCTGAGTAACCTCCCCAAAAACCAAAGGACAGATCAGATGACGTATGTCTTCCCCCCCGCGCCTCAGGCCACGATTGCAGTTGAGGGCACCGACGAGCGCCTCCCCGTGCGTCGCATTTTCTGCGTCGGCCGCAACTACGCCGCCCATGCCCGCGAGATGGGCAAAGACCCGGATCGCGATCCGCCGTTTTTCTTTACCAAACCGGCGGATGCGGTTGTGGACAGTGGCGAGACCGTGGCCTACCCGCCCGAGACCGAGAACTTTCACTACGAGGCCGAATTGGTCGTGGCAATCGGCACCGGCGGTAAAAACATTACCGAGGCCGACAGCCTGTCCCATGTCTGGGGCTATGCGGTGGGCAACGATTTGACCCGGCGCGATCTGCAACTCAAAGCCCGTGAACAGGGCCGCCCGTGGGACTGGGGCAAGGCGTTTGACCGCTCTGCCGTGATTGGCCCGGTGTTCCCGGTCGCCAAGGTCGGCCACCCGTCCAGCGGCGCGATCACGCTCACCGTCAATGGCGATGTGAAACAGGATGCGGATCTCAATGAACTGATTTGGTCGGTGCCAGAGATTATTTCGATCCTGTCGCATTCCATTGCGCTGGCCCCCGGCGATTTGATCATGACCGGCACGCCCGCAGGCGTCGGCCCGCTCGTTTCTGGTGATGTCTGTGTCGTCTCCATTGAGGGCCTAGGGTCGATCGAGACCCCTATTGGCCCCAAAGAAGATTGAGCGAGGCCGAATGCCATGACATTGAAGTTACACAACTTCTTTCGCTCCTCCACCTCAACGCGGCTGCGTGCCGCGTTGAACCTCAAGGGGGTGGATTTTGACTATATCCCCTATGTGCTGCGGACGGGGGAAACCCGCACGCCGGAGTATTTGGCGAAAAACCCGCAAGGCTTGGTGCCGACCTTGGAGCGTGAAGACGGCACGTTTATGACCCAGTCTCTGGCCATCATCGAATGGCTGGAGGAAACCCACCCCGAACCCGCGCTTTTGCCTAAAGATGCCGACGGGCGGGCGCGGGTGCGGGCGCTGTCTTACATGATCGCTTGCGAAATCCACCCGCTCAACAATCTGCGGGTGCTGTTCCGCCTGCGCGATCAATTCGACGCCGACGAAGAGGCACAAAAAGACTGGTTCACCCATTGGGTCACCACCACTTTTGACGCGTTTGAAGCGGCCCTGACGCACAGCGCAGACACCGGCACCTATTGCCACGGCGACACGCCCACTTTGGCGGATGTGTGCCTTTACGCGCAGGTCTGGAACAACAAACGCTTCGGCATTCCGCTTGATCCCTGGCCGACGATTGCGCGCATTTATGCCGCCCTCGACCAACTCCCCGCCTTTGCCAAGGCGGCCCCGCCCCAACAGCCGGACGCAGCCTGAGCGTCCCCAACCCGCAAGGAGGTTCCCATGAATGAACAGCTTGATCACGACAGTGTAGACCATGCGATGCAGCCCGACGACACGCCAGAATTGCGCGCGCTTTACAAAGGGTTTGAGGCCGAAAGCCTGATCCCGCTTTGGACCCAGCTTGGCGATCTGATGCCGATCCATCCAAAATCCAAAGCTGTGCCGCATGTTTGGAAATGGTCGAACCTGCTGCCCTTGGCGGAAAAATCCGGCGAACTGGTGCCGGTGGGTCGCGGGGGCGAGCGCCGGGCCCTTGGGCTAGCCAATCCAGGCCTTGCGCCCAACGCCTATGTCACACCGACCATGTGGGCCGCGATCCAATATCTCGGCCCGCGAGAAACCGCGCCCGAACACCGCCATAGCCAAAATGCGTTTCGCTTTGTCGTCGAGGGCGAAGGCGTGTGGACCGTGGTCAACGGCGATCCGGTGCGGATGTCGCGCGGCGATTTGTTGCTCACCCCGGGGTGGAATTTCCATGGCCACCACAATGACACGGACAAACCGATGGCATGGATCGACGGGCTCGATATTCCGTTCAGCCAGCAAATGGATGTGGGCTTTTTTGAATTCGGCTCCGACCGGGTGACCGATTACGCCACGCCGAATTTTTCGCGTGGCGAGCGGCTTTGGTGTCATCCGGGCCTGCGGCCACTGTCGCAGTTGCAAAACACCGTGTCCTCACCGATCGGGGCCTATCGCTGGGAGTTCACCGACCGGGCGTTGACCGAGCAGCTTTTGTTGGAGGACGAAGGCCAACCCGCCACCGTCGCCCAAGGCCATGCCGCGATCCGTTACGTCAATCCGACCACCGGCAATGATGTGATGCCGACGATCCGTTGCGAGTTCCACCGTCTGCGCGCAGGCGTTGAAACCGCACCGCGCCAAGAGGTCGGATCGAGTGTGTTCCAAGTGTTCGAGGGCAAGGGTTCGGTGGTGCTCAACGGCGTGACCACCCCACTTGAAACCGGCGATATGTTCGTCGTGCCGAGCTGGGTCAAATGGTCGTTGCAAGCGGAGAGCCAATTCGATCTGTTCCGGTTCTCTGACGCGCCGATCATGGAAGCGCTGTCGTTCATGCGCACGAAAGTCGAGGGGCAAAGCTGATGACGCTTGGCGAGACCGATCAGGTCGCCCGCGCAGCGCTCAAGGCCCGCCAAGGCAAGGGCGCGCGCTATGACGCCGCCGGTGCGCCCGCCGAAGACCTGTTGATGGCGCGTCGTGGCACCGCCTATTTTGCCCGCAAACTCAATGAGTTGTCGGATAACGATCTGGACGGGGCAGTCTTGCGCCCCGACTGGACCCGACGGCATGTGATCGCCCATGTCAGCTATCATGCCCGCCATCAGGCTTTGCTGCTTGAGGCGTTGGTCAAGGGCGTGGCCTATACGCCGCCGAATGACGAAAAGCACCAAATGCCCGCTTTGGACCTGGCCGCGACCTTGCCGGCGCGCGCCCTGCGGCACTTGTTTCATCACTCGGAGGTGCATTTGAACGTCTGTTGGCGTGACCTCACCGATGCGCATTGGGACATGCCGCTGACACTGCCTGATAGCGCGGCGACCACCGTCCGCGCTCTGCCCATGCTGCGCGCGCGCGAGGTCTGGTTTGGCGCGTTGGATTTGGACAATGGCGGGCGGCGGACGGACCTGCCGCAAGCGGTGCGCGGCCTGTAATAACCGCCTTTAATCGCTCGATATGGTCCAATCGGCGGACGTGCTTTGCGTGATCACTGTGTCGGCGTTGATCAAATCATTGCTCTGCGCCCGCACGCGCGCCGCATCCGGGTCCAAGCCGTGATCCAACCAACGCGCGATCAGGCGGCGTTCAAGCTCCGCCTTTGGCACGTCGATAAAGACCGTCATATCCCAAAACCGGGCGAGATCGCGCCAAATGGGGCGGTCGAGCAAGAGGTAATTGCCCTCGATAAGCAGAATACGCGTGGCGTCAGACAGCGCCCCCGCCTCGGGCACGGTGCAATCTTTGGTACGGTCAAACAGCGGAAAGCGCGGGCTGTCACCCGTGGCGAACTGTGTGATCAGGCTCAAAAAAGCCGCCGCATCAAAGGTGTCTGGCGCACCTTTGCGCGCCAGAAGGTCGTGCTGGCTCAACCAGTCATTGTCGCGATGAAACCCGTCCATCGGGATGACCTGCGCCTCTGGTCCGATCTGATCGGCCAACGCCTCGGCCAGCGTCGATTTGCCCGCGCCGGGAGGTCCGGCAACGGCAACCAAAAGCCGCGTCCGCCCGTCTGCGGCGGCGCGGATTTTGGCAACCAAAGCGTTCAGGCGGCTCTCCATCAGGCGGCTGCGGCCTCGGCCGGTGGCTCTTTTGCCCCGGTCATAAAGGCCACGGCATCCGACATGGTGTATTCTTTCGGATCAATCACGCAAAGCCTGCGACCAAGGCGGTGGATGTGAATCCGATCCGCCACTTCGAACACATGCGGCATGTTGTGCGAGATCAAAATGATCGGAATGCCACGCGAGCGCACATCCTGAATGAGCTCCAACACCCGGCGGCTTTCCTTGACGCCAAGAGCCGCTGTCGGTTCGTCCAAAATGATCACCTTTGAGCCAAAGGCCGCGGCGCGGGCCACGGCGACGCCTTGCCGTTGCCCCCCCGACAGGGTTTCCACCTGTTGGTCGATGTTCTGGATCGTCATCAGACCCAGCTCGGACAGTTTTTCACGGGCGAAATCGCGCATCGCCCCATGATCCAAAGCCCGAAGGAACTTGCCCGCAAAGCCGGGTTTGCGAATCTCGCGCCCTAGGAACATGTTGTCGACGATGGACAGCGCAGGCGAGAGCGCGAGGGTTTGATAGACCGTGGCGATGCCTGCGTCCTGGGCCTCAAGCGGCGAGCGGAAATGAATCTCTTCACCATCCAGTTTGATCGTACCCGCATCGGGTTTGACCGCGCCAGACAGCGCTTTGATCAAGGAGGATTTGCCCGCGCCGTTGTCCCCGATCACGGCCAAAATCTCGCCCGGATAGAGTTCGAAATCACAGGTGTCGAGCGCGGTGACGCGGCCATAGCGTTTGGTCAGGCCCTTGGCCGAAAGAATGGGCTGAGTGTTGGACTGTGTCATGCCGAAGCCTTTCTGATCCATTGGTCGATGGCGACCGCGATGATGATGAGCCAACCGATGGCAAAGACCTGCCAGAGCACATCCACACCGGCCAGACGTAACCCGGATTGGAACACGCCGACGATGAGCGCGCCAAACAGAGCGCCAAGGATCGAGCCGCGCCCGCCAAAGAGCGAGATGCCCCCGATCACAACGGCGGTGATGGATTGCAGGTTGCCCTCATAGAAGCCTGCGGCGAAATAGACCCAACCCGACCGATAGAGGCCCATGCGGCGACGGCACAGATGAAACCGGAAAGCGCATAGACCGACAAAAGCGTGCGGTCGGTGCGAATGCCCGCCAATTCCGCCGCCTCTTTGTCGTCGCCCACGGCGTAAACATGACGGCCCCAGGCGGTTTTGTTGAGCATGTACCATAGCACCGCAAAGACCAGCACCATTAGGATCGAGCCATAGGTGATGCGCGCGCCGCCCATTTCGATGGTCTGGCCAAAGAATTTCAGCAAAGGCGCATTGGCGTCGATGTCTTGCGAGCGGATGGATTGCGCACCTGATAGCCATAGGTTGAGCGCGAAAAAGATCGACCACGTGCCCAAGGTGGAGATAAAAGGTGGCAATTTGATCTTGGTGACCAAGAAGCCGTTGATCAGCCCCGCCACGGTCCCGCCAACAAAGGCAACGATGAGCGCGATGGGCGCAGGTACGCCGTTATACACCGCCAAATTGCCCGCAATCACCGCCATCAAAACCATGATCGCCGCAACCGACAGGTCGATCCCTGCGGTGAGGATGATCAGGGATTGCGCGGCGGCGAGGATACCGATGATCGACACCTGCTGCATGATCAAAGTCAGGTTGAAGGCAGAGAAAAATTTACCGCCTGCAATCAGGCCGAACACAACAACGGCGGCGGCCAAAACGATCACCGGGACCAGCGTCGGATTGCCATGCAAAGCCGACTGAAGCCGTTCGATGATATTTTTCTGGGAGGTCTCAAACGAGGCGACAGACCGGTCGCTTTTATCCAGAACCTGTTCAAAATCTTGGCCTTTTTTGGCCGAGGTGGTGTCACTCATTTCCCTGTCCTTCGAGGTCGGAGGGCGAAAAGAGGGAGGAGAGGCAGCACGCTGCCTCTCCCGGTGAAACGATGCAGATCAGATCAGCCCCAGCACTTGCCGAGCGCTTCTTCGGAGGTGATCGACGGGATACCTTCGACCGGTTGATCGGTGACAAGCTCAACACCCGTGTTGAAGAAATCGAGACCTTCGGAGTTCATCGGCTTTTTGCCCGTGTCGGCATAGGCTTTGATCGCCTCGATGCCTTTGGAGGCCATCAACAACGGGAACTGCATGGAGGTCGCGCCGATCACGCCGTCCTTGACGTTTTGCACGCCGGGGCAACCGCCATCGACCGACACGATCAAGGCCTGAGACTCAAGGCCCATGGATTTGAGCGCTTCATAAGCTCCAGCTGCGGCCGGTTCGTTGATGGTGTAAACCACATTCACGCCGCTGTCTTTTTGCAGCAGGTTCTCCATCGCAGTGCGACCGCCCTCTTCGTTGCCGTTGGTCACGTCATTGCCAACGATGCGCTCGTCGTCTTCGTCACCGATGTCTTTCGGGTCTTTGATGTCGACGCCAAACCCCTGCAAGAAGCCGTTGTCACGCAGGTAATCGACGGACACTTCGGAGGGATTGAGGTCCAAAAGCGCGATTTTCGCCTTGGACGTATCGCCCATTTTCGCCGCCGCCCATTGGCCGATCAATTCGCCAGCCAAAAAGTTGTCGGTGGCAAAGGTCGCGTCTGCGGTGTCGGTCGGCTCAAACGGGGTGTCGAGCGCGATCACCAATAGACCGGCTTCGCGGGCCTGGGTCACGACAGGTGCCAAGGCGCGGCTGTCAGACGGGGTGATCAGGATGCCTTTGGCACCCCCTGCGATACAGGATTCAACGGCTGCGATTTGTGTTTCCACATCACCGTCAAGTTTGCCCGCATAAGTATTGAGTTTGATGCCCAAAGCCTCGGCTTGCGCGCTTGCACCCTCTTTCATTTTCACAAAGAAAGGGTTGGTGTCCGTCTTGGTCACAAGGCATGCGCTGATGTCCTCAGCAAAGGCCCCGGATGCCGTCAAAGCCAGCGCAATTGCGCTTCCAGTCAGAAGTTTTTTCATGGTCGTCCTCCCAAAATATCGTCGCGCTGCCTTTACAGGATCACGCATCACTCTCACCACTTCCTCCGAGCGGCTCACGGTGAAAAGACATGATTCCTAACGTCCCGTCAATAAATAAATCCATTTGATTTATTAATGCGAGTTCGACAATATGACCTACGGGAGGACGACAGATGAATGATATTGAGGTGCGCCAGCTTCGATCCGGCGTCAATCAGATTGGCGTGCGTGAGATCAACGAAAGACTGATCCTCTCGCTCATTCAACGCCATGGAGGCATGCCCGGAAGCGAGCTTGCCAAGCGCACTGATCTTTCGGCTCAAACCGTATCTAACATATTGAGAAAACTTGAAAATGAAGGCTTTCTCAAACGCGGAACCCCTAAGCGTGGCAAGGTAGGAAAGCCCTCAATTCCGATGGAAATCGACTCGGACGGAGCGCTGTCGTTTGGCCTTAAAATCGGGCGACGCTCGTCAGATTTGGCGGTGATGGATCTGTCTGGCCGAGTGTTGGAACAGCGCTTGATCACCTACCGTTATCCGATGCCCGACCAAATCTTTACCTTTTTGCGTGAGGGTATGGAGGCGCTCGCCGGGGCGTTGACCCCCTATCAACGCAAGCGCCTGTGCGGCATTGGCGTCGCGGCGCCGTCGGAAATTTGGCGCTGGAGCGACGCTTTGGGCGCGCCGGAGGATTTCAACATTTGGCGCGAAATCGACTTTGCAACAGAGATCGCGACATTCTCCGACCTGCCGCAATATACCGACAATGACGCCACGGCCGCCTGCCGCGCCGAACATTTTTTTGGCCGCGGACGCGCCTTTTCCGACTACGCCTATTTCTTCATTGGCTCCTTCATCGGCGGCGGCATTGTCATGGCCTCCTCGGTCGTCGAAGGCCGGCAACACAATGCCGGGGCTTTTGGCTCCCTGCCCCACATCACCGCCGAGGGCAAAGAGGTGCAATTGATCGACGCCGCCTCGCTCTATCTGTTAGAGGCCGCCGTGCTTAAAGCCGGGGGCGACACCGCCGCGATGTGGCGCATGCCACAAGATTGGACCGGCTTTGGCACAGATTTGGATGACTGGATCACCCAGTCCGCCAAGGCCCTTGCCTCCGCCAGCCGCACGGTCTGTAGCGTGATTGATTTCGAAGCGGTGTTGATCGACGGAGCCTTTCCCGCCGACGTACGCGAGCGGCTTGTGGCCGAAACCCGCACGGAACTTCAGGCGCTCGATCTGCGCGGCTTGATCACACCCCGGATCGAACCCGCCCAAATCGGCGGCAATGCCCGCGTGATCGGGGCCGCCGCCGAACCGATGTTCTCGCAATTTTTCCTGACCTGAACCGGATCGACACAAAGCCTGCGCTCAGCGCCTCAATGACTTGGCGGCGCTGGCTGAGGAAGACGGACGCATCTCCTTAAGACCCAATGCGTTGCCATGAGTAATGGCGGAGATGACGTCTTACCCAGAAATCCAAAACAATAAGAGACAGAACAAGGAGAAGCATGCGCAAAGCAGGCTCTTCCGCAATCTTCGAGGTTCCGTTTTCCCCACCTTCCGGCCCAGCTGCTCAAAGTTCTGGATATTGTCATCCAGCTCAGGGATGCCCGACAATACCAGCAAGAAAGGCCGGATCTCGGATTTCAGGATAGACTTGAAAGAGTCCAATTCCGCACCCCGTGATGCTGCTAGAATTTGAATAATTCGGAATATTGTTCTGCCAATTGGCCCCAAAGCGCTGCATGAGAGTTTTTCAACACAATCCGCCCCTCGTGTCTGATCACTCCCTCTCAGCCTACCACGTTTTCTGCCAGAGGTAATAGGCTGATTGGCTGATCGGCGGGCCTTCCAGAACCGCGAGGGTTTTCCATATTTTTGTCCCTTTTGTACCCGGCCTCAATCATTTGGATGGCGACGGCTTTTCGCAGGTCTGTCATGCTCGGCATGCGCCCCAGACGTTGGCCACGGGCCTTGGCCTCTTGCAGCGCGATCTTGGTCCGGTCGGAGAAGCCTTTGCGGTCGAGGCGGTTGAGGGCGGTCAGCAGAGTGCCGATTTGGGACTGCCAATCGTTTCGGCTGTCGAATGCCTCATCAAGGCAGCGAACATGAATGCCCAACTCCCGCGCTGCCTCGACCGTGGCGGCGATGCCTTGTGTTGAAAGATTGAGGTCGCTCAGAGACGGGGCGATGAGTTCCGCGTCTGCACTCAGATCGTTAAGCCAGACGGGCGGTGCATTTGGCTCTTCTGGGTCGGTCGCGAGAATCCGCTCCGTCGGAACACCTTCCGCTTCAAGCCGTGCAATCGCGAGCTGCCGATCCTCCGCGCTTCGCACTCCAGAGATCACGCCATAGCGATTTTCGGACATCGGAGACCTTTCGGAGAGAGCGTAAAACGGAGCGCGTTTGTGTTGGACCTGCGAAACAGCTACTATATCTTGTGTTTCAGAATTTTCTTGACACTGAGATGCACGTTTATGCTCCAAAAATGCACTCTTATGGTCCAATGACAATGACAAACTGAGATTTTGGTGGAGTTGATCGGGATCGAACCGACGACCTCGTCATTGCGAACGACGCGCTCTCCCAACTGAGCTACAACCCCATATGGCGCGATTTTTGTCCCTCTCCGACGCCAAAGTCAAGACGGGCATGGGAGAGGGTTCTGCGCCAGACTGTCACGCCCATCGCGCCAGATATCAGGCGGGCAGTTTGCCGTTTTCCACCACAAAGGCCACAATATCACGCGCCGGACGGGCACCTGCAATGCGCGCCACCTCTTGGCCGCCTTGGTACAGGATCAGCGCCGGAATCCCCCGGATGCCGTTTTGCATCGACACTTTCGGGTGCTCCTCAGTGTTGATCTTGGCAAAACGCGCACGGCCTTTCAGCTCCTGCGCCGCTTTCGCAAATTCTGGCGCCATCATCCGGCAGGGGCCGCACCACGGCGCCCAGAAATCCACCAAGACCGGCAGGTCGTCCTTTTTCGACAGCGCTGTCAGCCCCTTCGGGTCCAGCTCCGCCACTTTGCCGGACATCAACGGCTCGCCACAGGTGCCGCATTTCGGCCCGGCGCTGAGTTTGTCGGTTGGCACACGGTTGACCTGACCACAGGTGGCACAGGCGAGTTTGACGGCATCTTTTTGCAAAGTCGCGGCCATGATGGCCTCCTTTTCATATTCGGGCTTTTCACATTCCAGTTAAGGAATATATGTACCCTGCCCCTGCCCTGTTCAAGAGGTCAAAATGACACCGTTCAAAACCCTGCCGCCCGAGGTTCAGGCACAATTGCGTGACACCTATGCCAAAGAGATGGAACCACAGGCAAAGACCTGTTCATTGGACGAAAAAATCGCCCGCTTTAACGCCTGGCTCGCGCCGCAGGGGGTGTCCTTTGATCTGGACGACCTCCCGCGGCGCAAATGATCATTCTGCCGCTTCGATATAATGCTCCGGCGGCGGGCAGAGACAGATCAGATTGCGGTCGCCATAGGCGTTGTCGACCCGGCCCACAGGCGGCCAATATTTGTCGACCCGGAACGATCCCGGCGGGAAACAGCCCTGTTCACGCGAATAGGGACGATCCCATTCAGCAACCAGATCATTGACCGTATGCGGCGCATGTTTGAGCGGGTTGTTGTCCTGCGGCAGTTCACCGTTTTCGATCTGGGCAATCTCGGAACGGATCGACAGCATCGCCTCACAAAACCGATCCAACTCGGCTTTGGTCTCTGACTCGGTCGGTTCGATCATCAGCGTGCCGGGCACCGGGAACGACATGGTCGGCGCGTGAAATCCACTGTCGACCAGACGCTTGGCAATGTCATCCACGGTCACGCCTGTCGGCTTTTCGAACCCCCGCGGATCGACGATACATTCATGCGCCACGCGCCCCTGTTTGCCCTTGTAGAGCACCGGAAACGCCGCATCCAGACGCGCGGCGATATAGTTGGCGTTTAGGATCGCCACCTTGGTCGCCTGCGTCAGGCCCGCCCCCCCCATGAGCATGCAGTACGCCCATGAGATCGGCAGGATCGAGGCCGAGCCATAAGGTGCGGCCGACACCGGACCGGTCTCGCCACCGGTCTCAGGATGACCCGGCAAGAACCGTTCCAAATGCGCCTTGACCCCAATCGGCCCCATGCCCGGCCCACCGCCGCCATGCGGGATACAAAAGGTCTTATGCAGGTTGAGGTGGCTGACGTCCGAACCAATGTCGCCGGGTTTGGCCAAGCCCACCAACGCATTGAGGTTCGCGCCATCGAGATAGACCTGTCCGCCGTGATCATGGGTGATCTGGCAGACCTCCTTCACTGTCTCCTCGAACACGCCATGGGTCGAGGGATAGGTGATCATACAGGCGGCCAGTTTGTCCCCCGCCGCTTCGGCTTTGGCGCGGAAATCCTCAAGATCAATATCGCCATTGGCCGCCGTGTTCACCACCACCACCTTGAGACCGACCATCTGGGCCGAGGCCGGGTTGGTGCCATGCGCCGACATCGGAATGAGGCAAATGTTGCGCCCGCCCTGCCCGTTGGCACGGTGATAGGCCATAATCGTCAACAGCCCGGCATATTCGCCCTGCGCGCCGGAATTCGGCTGCATCGACATGGCGTCATAGCCGGTGATGTCGCACAGTTTGTCCGCCAAGTCTTTGATCATAAAGGCATAGCCTTCGGATTGATCTTCGGGGGCAAAGGGGTGGATCGCGTTGAATTCCGGCCATGTGATCGGCATCATTTCGACCGCGGCGTTGAGTTTCATCGTGCAAGAGCCCAGCGGGATCATCGCGCGATCGAGCGCCAAATCCCGATCCGCCAAACGCCGCATATAGCGCATCATTTCGCCTTCGGCTCGGTTCATCCCGAAAATCGGATGGCTCAAGTAACTGCTTTTGCGCAGCATTTTTTCCGGGACCCCAAGCCCCGGAAAGCCGCCCGGCACCTCGGCGTCAGAGCCAAAGGCGCGCCAGACCTGGGCGATGATTTCGGGCGAGGTCAGCTCGTCGACCGAAATGCCGATCTTATCCGTGCCGACCTTGCGCAGGTTGATCCCCTCGGCCATCGCCGAACGCAGGATCACACCCTGCATCGCGCCGACCTCCACCGTGAACGTGTCATAAAACGCCGCAGGGGCGATTTTGAAACCGGCGGATTTGAGGCCTTCGGCCAGACGCACCGCGTTGAAATGGATCATTTCGCCAATGGCACGCAGGCCCGCAGGGCCATGAAACACCGCATAAAACGAGGCCATAACGGCGAGCAAAGCCTGTGCGGTACAGACGTTGGAGGTCGCCTTTTCACGCCGGATATGTTGTTCGCGGGTCTGAAGCGACAGGCGATAGGCACGGTTGCCTGCGGCGTCGACAGAGACGCCAACAATCCGCCCCGGCATGGCACGTTTCATCTCGTCCTTGCAGGACATAAAGGCCGCGTGCGGGCCACCAAACCCCATCGGAACACCAAAGCGTTGCGCCGAGCCGACGGCAATATCGGCGTCCATTGCGCCGGGGTCTTTGAGCAACGTCAGCGCCATCAAATCGGTCGCCATGATCGCCACGGCTTTGACCTCATGCAGGGCTGCGATCTGTGGCGTAAAATCCGTGACCTCACCATAGGTGCCCGGATATTGAAAAATCGCGCCAAAGACTTTGGCCGCGTCCAGATCGCGCGGGTCCCCCATAACGATCTCGATGCCCAAAGGCGCGGCGCGGGTCTGCATCACCGCGATGTTTTGCGGATGGCAGTTTTCATCGACAAAGAACCGCGTCATTTTCGATTTCGACACACGCTGCGCCATGGTCATCGCCTCGGCACAGGCGGTGGCTTCGTCCAACAAAGACGCGTTGGCGACCGGCAGTCCGGTCATGTCGGAGACCATGGTCTGGAAATTCAACAACGCCTCAAGACGCCCCTGCGCGATCTCCGGCTGGTAGGGCGTATAGGCCGTATACCATGCCGGATTTTCCAAGATATTGCGCTGAATGGCGGGCGGCGTGACCGTCCCATAAAACCCCTGACCGATGAGCGAGGTCATGACCACGTTCTTTTTCGCCACTTTGCGGATGTGACCCAGAACCTCATGTTCGGTCATCGGCGCCCAGTTTAAGGGCTCCATCTGCCGAATGCCCATGGGCACGGTTTCGTCAATCAACGCATCCAAAGAGGGCGCGCCGATCACTGCCAACATCGCATCCATCTCTTCGGGAGAGGGGCCGATGTGACGGCGGTTGGCAAAATCATAGGGATTGTACGTCGATGGGGTATAGGCCACGCCTGATGCTCCTCAGCCGATATAGGTTTTGTATTCAGCTTCGGACATGTAGTCGTCGAGCTCAGACAGGTCTTCGATCTTCATCTTGAAAAACCAAGCGTCGCCCAGAGGGTCTTCGTTCACCTTGCCCGGATCATTGGCCAGCGCTTCGTTGACCTCAACGATCTCGCCGTCCAAAGGCGCGAGAATATCGGAGGCCGCTTTCACGGACTCGATCACCACCACTTCGTCGTCTTTCGACACCACGGTGCCCTCATCCGGCAGTTCGATGAACACGACATCGCCCAATTGCGTGGCGGCATGTTCGGTGATGCCGACGACGACCAAATCGTCCTCGATGCGCAGCCATTCGTGTTCTTCGGTGAATTTGGTTTCAAGTGCCATGTGGGAGTGTCCCTTTGATCAATTTAGCGTTTGTAAGTGGAAGGCCGGAACGGCATATCCGCGACCGTAACGGGCAGCCGTTTGCCGCGCAATTCCGCATAGATTTCGGTGCCGATTTTTGTGAACTCTGCGGGCAGGTAGCCCATTGCGATGGGGCGTTCCACCGAGGGGCCGAAGCCTCCCGAGGTGATCACACCGATCTGATCCGCGCTCTCACTGGTGGCAAACAACGGCGTGCCTTCGCGCATCGGCGCACGGCCTTGCGGCAAAAGCCCGACGCGCTTGCGCTCCGCGCCGTTGTGCAGTTCAGACAGGATGCGATCCGCGCCGGGGAAACCGCCCGCGCGTGCGCCCCCGGAACGGCGCGTCTTTTGCATCGCCCAAGCGATATTGCCCTCGACCGGTGAGGTGGTGCTGTCGATGTCATGACCATAGAGACACAGCCCGGCCTCAAGTCGCAGGCTGTCGCGCGCGCCAAGACCGATGAGTTCGACCGCATCCATCGCGACCAATGTCTTTGCAAAATCGACCGCCTCACCCGCTGGCACAGAAATCTCAAACCCGTCTTCGCCAGTGTAGCCCGAGCGTGAAATCCACCACTCGGAACCGCCCACAGCAATGCGCAGCGAGTCCATGAACCGCATTTCAGCCACCTGCGGCACGATTTGTGCAAGAACAGCTTCGGCTTTCGGGCCTTGCAGCGCCAAAAGTGCACGATTTGTGATCTCTGTCACAGTGACATGGCCGGGCAGATGGGTGATCAGATGGGCGATGTCTTGCTGTTTACAGGCGGCATTGACCACAAGGAACAACGCGTCTCCGGTATTGGAAATCATCAGATCATCCAAAATACCACCCGCGTCATTGGTGAACACGCCATAGCGTTGCCGCCCCGGCTTCACCGCCAAAACATCGACAGGCGCCAGCGTCTCAAGCGCCAAACCCAGCGCCTCGATGCCCTCAGGCGAGGTCAACATCACCTGCCCCATATGTGAGACATCAAAAAGCCCCGCCTCAGCCCGCGTGTGCAGATGTTCTTTCATCACGCCCAGCGGATATTGCACCGGCATGTCATAGCCCGCGAAGGGCACCATTTTGCCGCCCTGCTCGACATGAAAATCATAAAGCGGTGTCCGTTTGAGCCCCGTCATCTCACTCATCTGTTCCGTCTCCTTGCGCCATTGCGCCTAAGGGTCTGCGCCTAAGATAAAGCCGAAGGGTCGATGACGCCCGGCACCTTGACGGGTCTACGCCCGCCCGATGCCCCCTCTGTCTTGTGCGCCTGAGATCGTTATCCCTTCGGCGGATGCCCTCTTTGCAAACAGGCACCTCTCTCCAGAGTTTTGCGCGCACGAAGGTCCGTTTACCTGAGAGTTTACCGGGGCGGTTGCTCCTTCGGTACGGGTTTGACCTGCGAGTCTCCCGTTCTCCCAACGTGCGATTGAACGCGACGATATGCGAGCCGTGGATTCGGCGCAAGAGGGGAAGTTCCTATCGGAAACACGACATGAAAAAACCGCCGCGCGGTTCTCCCGGCGGCGGTTTGTCTTTCTCAAAAGCAGCGTTTAAAGCGTTGGCTTTTTCTGCATCAACGGCATGACATGGGACATGTCCGGCCCGCGTTCCATGCCCGTCACCGCCTTGCGCAGCGGCATGAACAGGCCCTTGCCCTTACGCCCTGTCGCGTCTTTGACGGCGCTGGTCCACTCTTTCCATGTCTCGCTGGTGTAGGGCGGTTCCGGCAAAAGCGCATAGGCGGCGGGGATGAAATCCTTGTCCTCGTCAGAGATCAGCGGCGTCGCGCCATCGCGGAACAGCTCCCACCACCCTTTCATATCGGCTTTGACGGTGATGTTTTCGCGCACCACGGTCCAGAACGGTTCGGCAATCTCAGCAGGCACGCCAAGGGCGGCCACCTCGTCGGCCACATCCGCAAAAGGACGGGCGTGATTGACTTGGGCGGTCAGGGCGAACAGGTCCTGCACGTCGAATTTCGTCGGCGCAGAGCCAAAGGTCGAGAGATCAAAGCCCTCGATCAGCTCGTCCATGGACGTGCGCACCTCAACCGGCTGGCTCGATCCAATCCGCGCCATCAGCGACAAAAGCGCCATCGGTTCAACACCTTGCGCACGCAGGTCGCGCAGACTCAGCGTACCAAGACGTTTGGACAGCGCCTCGCCTTGCGGCCCCGTCAAAAGCGAATGGTGAGCAAAGCTCGGCACAGTGCCACCCAAGGCTTCGATGATCTGAATTTGCGTTGCGGTGTTGGTGACGTGATCCGAGCCGCGCACGATATGGGTGACGCCAAAATCGACGTCATCACAGACGGAGGCCAGCGTGTAGAGAAACTGCCCGTCGCCGCGGATCAGCACCGGATCGGAGACCGAGCCCGCATCAATAGAAATATCGCCAAGGATGCCATCGGCCCAGTTGATCCGCTCTTGGATCAGCTTAAACCGCCAATGGCCATTGCCGCGCTCAGCGCGCAGTTTGGCTTTTTCCTCATCGGACAGGGTCAGTGCGGTGCGATCATAAACAGGCGGCTTGCCCATATTGAGCAATTTCTTGCGCTTCAGATCCAGTTCGGTCGGCGTTTCAAACGCCTCGTAAAACCGCCCCTTATCGCGCAATTCCTGCGCCGCCTCTTCATAGCGCTCAATGCGCTCGGATTGCTTTTCAAAGCGATCCCAAGTGAAGCCCAGCCATTCGAGATCCTCTTGAATCCCATCGGCATATTCCTGTTTCGACCGCTCCTGATCCGTGTCGTCGAGACGCAGGATAAACTGCCCCCCGGCCTTGCGCGTGATGAGGTAGTTGAACAACGCTGTGCGCAGGTTGCCGACATGGATGAAACCCGTGGGAGACGGGGCGAAACGTGTGACGATCATTTTCGAACTCCTGTTGCGCTTCCTCTTTCATATCGCAGGCAAAGAGTCCATATCGCAACCTGTGTTCAGATGTGAGAAAGCCGCAAAGGAAAGCCCCATGACAGACGTGCCATCCCTGCCCCCGCTTGCGGCCATTGCCCCCGACCTTGATCAGATCGAAGACATCGCCCGCGCCACCATGGCCGCCCTGCCGCCCGCGTTCAAAGTGCTGGCCGTGCAATTGGGCCTGGCGGTGATGGATTTCGCGCCCGAGGATTTGTTGGCAGAAATTGGTATCGAGGACCCGTTTGAATTGACCGGGCTTTACACCGGAATCCCGATGACCGAAAAATCGACCATGGATCAGGCGACGGCGCCGGACACGATTTGGCTGTTTCGCCGTCCGATTTTGGATGAATGGGCGGCGCGTGGCAATGTGACGTTGCAGCAAATGGTGGCCCATGTGACCGTGCATGAATTGGCGCATCATTTTGGCTGGTCGGACGAGGACATCGCTTCGATAGACAAATGGTGGGAATGGGACTGACGCCCCGCTCACGACCGCGTGATCTCATGTTTGGCTTTGCCCAAACCGTGCTATCTTTGCCTTCACGAAACCCGTTTCCAACACGAGAAACCTGTTCCGGGAGGACGCACATGACGACCACACCCTATCTGTCTCGCCGCCATCTGCTTTTGGCCGCCGCTGCCACGCCCTTGGCCTCTGCCTTGCCCTTTTCTGCCCGTGCCGATGCGCCGATGATGGGTGCAAGCCTGGCCCCCTATCGTCGCTTTAAACTGGGCGCGTTCGAAGTCACCACCTTGTTGGCCGGGACCCGCACCGTGCCAGATCCCCATAAAATCTTTGGTCTCAACGCCAGTGACGAAGAGTTTGCGGCCGCCTCGAAGGCCAATTTCATCCCAACAGATGCGGCGCAGTTCTTTTTTACGCCCACATTAATCAACACCGGCTCAGAGGTGATCTTGTTTGACACCGGTCTATCGCCCGCAGGCACAATTGCCGCGATTGAGGCGGCGGGTTACACCGCCGATCAAATCGACCGCGTGGTGATCACCCATATGCATGGCGACCATATTGGCGGCATCTATGAGGGCGCGCCGACCTTTGCCAATGCCAGCTATTCCACAGGTGAGGTTGAAATGGACCATTGGGACATGTCCGGCAACGACGGGTTTGAGGCCAAAATCCGCCCAATCCAAGATCAATTCGACCTGATGAAAGAAGGTTCTGCGGTGGCCTCCGGCATCACCGCAATGGAAGCCTTTGGCCACACACCGGGCCATTTGGCCTTTCACGTCGAGAGCGAAGGTGAACGCCTGATTTTGGGCGCCGATTTCGCCAACCACTATGTCTATTCATTGGCCCACCCGGATTGGGAGGTGCTCTATGACACCGACAAATCCATGGCCGCACAAACCCGGCGCAACATGTTGGACATGATGGCCACGGATCGCGTGCCCTTCATTGGATATCACATGCCGTTCCCGGCGCTTGGCTATGTCGCCGCCCGCGATGGTGGGTTTGACTATGTCCCGGCGTCCTATCAGACCATGATCGAGGGCTGACCCCCAACGAATTTCAGGCCAACAATGGCCGCAGATGCTTCTGCGGCCATTGTTGGAATAAATTCAGGCCACGGCGCTTTGTACCAAAGGCTGAACGCCGACGCGCACCATCGTTTGATTGAGCAGGATATAGGCGATCTCACCAAAGGTCGCAGGGCCGGTAAACGTGCCCGTGCTTTTGCCCTCAAGCTCACCATAGAGATAATTGAGGATACAGTTGCAGGACAATTCATTGGCCCCGTCGCCTTCAACTTTTGCAGCGAAACTGGCCGCATAGTCGCCCGTCGGCTTGGCAATGTGATATTCCGCCCCGGCGACAACCGGCGCATAAAAGGCCACGCCGTTTTCTGCATCCACCGACTGGAACGACACATTGACCATAGCGCCAGCGTAATTGGCCACCAAAGGCAATTTCGTGTCGATGCCTTTTTGCGTCAAATAGGCCGCAAAATCAACGATCTCGCCATTCACAGACGCGGTTTTTGCACCGAAACCGTTCTCGGAGAAGGTGATGAGATCCGCCTCTGTATCGGGTTGGAACAGGTTCAGAATACCAATGTCTGCGACGTAGCCCGCAGGCATTTCGACGTGAAGCACCGCAGCCCCCTCTTCAAAGGACGCGCCGGTTGCGCCGTCAAAGATTTTTGGCGTGGTGGAACCAAGATCATCCAGATGCACACCGGTGATCCAGCCCAAAAGCGGCTGGTCGAAAACCCCCGGAAATTCCGCGCCCTTGATGGCAAATTCCGAATGCGCCTGTGAGAAGGCCGGGATCAAGATCATCGACAAGCCGTTGTCAAAGCGGTTCATCGACAGGTTGGCGAGATCATCCCCGGCATAGATCACGGCGCGCGCATCGGTGGCTTGATCAAGTTCGGTCACGAAGACATTTTCGCGATCCACTTTACCGCCCTCTTCGGTTACGAAATAAACCGAGGTGCCACCAATCCATTTGCCTTTCGGCAGTTGCGACAAAGCCTCTTGCGATCCCGCCAAAAGCAGCACCGCACCCTCATTGATTTTACGCGTGGCATCTGCCACAGACATCATGGAGTTCTTCATGTCGTTATCCTCTCAAAATGCCGCAAAATCGGCTTGGGCAAAGGCGTTTTTCTCAAAATAGGCACGCAGTTCGCCAATCTTTTCCTGAATTGCGGCGGGGGCATTGCGCACCTCGCGCCGCAGGCGCGTGATCAGAATTTTTGTGGCGAGGCTGGCGCTTGAAAGATCACCATCCGAGGTCAAAACGCGCTGCCAGCGCGGGTCAGTTGCAGCAGGAACCATTTGCATCTCCCTAAAAATTAAAACTCGAACATGCATTGCACGTCTCGTTGCTTTCTGACGTCCACAGATTACTTTCCGCTTAATTGTTGCGCGCAGCTTGCGAAAAAATTGATGAAAAATCGTTGTTCGTGACCTGCATCAAAGATGTTAACGCTACCACGCCTAGAGTGATGTAAAATGTGACTCACCCAGAATTGGAGACGCAGATGGCACAGATCCTCACGATCACACTCAACCCGACTGTGGACCTGTCCACCAGTGCCGCCTCTGTGACCCCCGGCCCCAAATTGCGCTGCACAACTCCTGAGGCGGACCCCGGCGGCGGCGGCATCAATGTGTCGCGCGCGATCCGGTTTTTGGGCGGGGAAAGCACGGCGTTCACTGCTGTTGGTGGCGAAACAGGGGCGCTTTTGTTGCGGCTTTTGGCCGAAGAACGCGTGCGCTTTACCGCCTTTTCGGTCTCCGGCGGCGATACCCGGCAATCCATGGCGATCACCGACCAATCTACCGGCGAACAATACCGCTTTGTCATGCCCGGCCCCTATTGGAACCACGACATGGTGGACGAATCGCTCAATGCCATCGCCGCCGCGGCCACCGTTGACGGGATCGTGGTGCTGTCCGGCTCGCAACCTCCCGGCGTGCCGATAGATTATACCGCACGCCTCTCCCGGCGCCTCTCGGCCCATGGCATTCAGCTTTTTGTCGACACCTCGGGGGCACCCTTGCATGAATTGGTCAAACATCCGGCCAATCCCTATGTGTTGCGAATGGATGATGTGGAGGCCGAAGACCTCGCCGGGCGCGCCTTGCCGACCCGCACAGACACCGCCGATTTCGCGCAGGCCCTGGTCGAGCGCGGCGTGGCCGAAAATGTCATCGTGGCGCGCGGATCGGACGGGTCGACCTTGGCCAATGCCACAGGCCGCTGGCACGCCTCGCGCGCCATTGATCCGGCTGACGTGGTCTCTGCCGTGGGCGCGGGCGACAGTTTTGTCGGGGCGTTTTCCATGGCCCTGACGCGGGGCGATACGTTCCAACAGGCGCTCTGTTTTGGCACGGCTGCGGCCTCGGCTGCTGTGCTGACGGCGGGCACGCAGCTCTGTTCAGCGCAGGATGTGGCGCGGCTTTTGCCCGGCTGTGTCTTGGTCGAGGTTTAAGCGCCTTGCCGCGCCTCGGATGAGGCCAAGGCCAGCCCGTCGATCACGGCGGTGAAGGCCTCGCCACGCAAGGCCCGCGCCTGTGGCAGCACCTCCTCGGTCGCGCGCGCCACCACATCCATCAGGCTAGATCCGCCAACGTAAACCACCGCACCAATGGCGTCAGGGGCAAGCCCCGCAAGTGCGAGTGTATCTCGGATCGCCTCGGACAGCTCGGCCCGGTTGCCCGCCAAACAGACCGCCAAATCGGCAGGTGTTAAGGGCGCAGACAGGCCCTTTTCCACCAAAGACAGGTTCACGGCCGCATCCTTGCCGCCATTGGCACCGATCTTGGCCGCTTCCACGGCAAAGGCGATGTCATGGCCGAGCTCGGCCTCAAGCACCTCGATCAAACGCACCAATTTTTCCGGTTCAACCGCGTGACGGGCCAGATCGCGGGCCAGAGACAGGGTGTCACGGGTGTAGAGAAACGGGATTTTCTGCCAAGTCGCCAGATCGTTGAACAGGCTGGCGGGCACGGGCAAACGCCCCTCTGCCAAGGCGCGGCGCACCTCGGTCCCGGCACCGAGCAAGGGCATGGCGTGGCGCAGGCTGAGCGCACGGTCGAAATGCGTGCCACCCAGACGGATGCCGTGGGAGGCGAGGACCTCGGCGCGGCCATTCGCTTTGCGAAACAGAGTGAAATCGGACGTACCGCCACCGATGTCCACCACCAAACCGATCTCTCCCGCGGCCAAATCGCGTGCAGAAAGCGCCGCCGCTTCGGGTTCGGGCAGAAAGCGAATATCGGAAAATCCGGCCATCGTATAGGCCTCGCGCAGGTCGCGTTCGGCCTGTGCGTCCATCGCGGCATCGCGGGAATGGAAATGCACCGGCCGGCCAGAGACCACACCAGTGACCGGGTTGCGCAGTTGATCTTCGGTGCGCACACGCAAGTCACGCAGGAACAGCGCGATTACATCCAAAAGGCTTTGCCTTTTGCCGCCAATGGGCCGGGTTTCGCGCAACAAAGGCGTGCCCAGAACGGATTTGAGTGCCCGCATATAGCGCCCCTCTTCGCCGTCAATCAGCGCGCGGTTGGCGGCAGAGCCAAGCCGCATCCCGCCTTTCGGATCAAAAAACACCGCCGTCGGCAAAGTCTTTTCACCGGGTTCCAGTTCGACCAGCCAAGCTGCCCATTCACCGCCACGCCGACGGCGGAGTTGGACGTGCCGAAATCGAGACCAACGGTGAGATCCATGACGCGCTCCTCAATCAGAAAGTCGCGGTCATAGGCGTTGAGGCGGTGGGCGTAAAGCCTTAATCCGCCTTAAAGCGGCGGGGCAAAAATCCTTCTTCACCGGTTTTGACCCCACCGCGCGCACCCTTGATATGTGGCACGACGTTTCCATTCAAACCTGTCTCAGGTTTTCGTCGAAACGGTTTAACTCGGATCACGCCAGCCATTGGCAATCGGATAGCGGCGATCAAGCCAAAACGCCTTGAGCGTCAGGCGCGGACCGGGGGCGGATTGAAAGCGTTTATACTCGGAAATATAGAGCAGATGCTCGACCCGCTTCACCGTCTCGCGCGCATAGCCTTTGGCCACCAGATCGGCCACCGATTCCTCATGATCCACCAGCCCTTCGAGGATCGCGTCCAAGACCTCATAGGGCGGCAGGCTGTCGTCATCGCGCTGATCGGGGCGCAGCTCGGCCGAGGGCGGTTTGTCGATGATCGCCACCGGGATGACCTCGCCTTCGGGGCCTTTCATCCACGGACGGTGATTGGCATTGCGCCAACGGCATTGCTCGAAGACGCGGGTTTTGTAGAGGTCTTTGATCGGGTTATAGCCGCCGTTCATGTCGCCATAAATCGTGCAATAGCCCACAGCGACCTCGGATTTATTACCTGTCGTCAACAACATAGAGCCGAATTTATTGGACATCGCCATCAGCAACAGACCACGCAGGCGCGATTGGATGTTCTCTTCTGTGGTGTCAAACGGCAGATCGCCAAAGATCGGCGCAAGCGTGTCGGTGATCGCGTCCCGCCCCGCCTTGATTGGCACAAAATCATAGCGACAGCCCAGCCGCGTGGCGATGTCTTTGGCATCCTCAAGCGAGCCTTGCGAGGTGTATTCGGACGGCAGCATCACGCAATGAACGTTTTCGGCACCGATGGCATCCGTGGCGATGGTGGCAACAATCGCGCTGTCAATCCCGCCGGACAGGCCCAAAATCACCTTTTTAAACCCGGTCTTGCCAAGGTAATCGCGCAGGGCCTCGACCATGACCCGGTAATCTTGCTCCCACGCGTCGGGGTGATGGGCAATCTCACCCTCCTCGGCGACCCATTTCCCGTCGGTCAGGGTGAAATCGACATGGCGGAGGCATTCATCGAACACCGGCAGGATATGCGCCGGGCGACCATGCCGGTTGAGCACGAAAGAGCCGCCGTCAAAGACCTGATCATCCTGCCCGCCAACCATGTTGAGATAGACCAGAGGCACATCGTTCTCGGTGACGCGCGACACCATATGGGTCAGGCGCACATCGAATTTGTTGCGAAAATACGGCGACCCATTGGGCACCAGTAGGATTTGCGCCCCGCTTTCAACCTGCGCCTCGGCCACATCTTCGTGCCAGGCGTCTTCGCAAATCGGCGAACCGATCCGCAACAGGTTGATCGCGTAAGGTCCCTCAATCGGACCTTCGGCAAACAGGCGCTTTTCGTCAAATACATTAAAATTCGGCAAGTGATGTTTGCGCAGGACTTGTTTGACCCGGCCCTCCGCCAGAATCCAATAGCCATTATAAAGCGCATCACCGTAAGCATATGGCGCGCCGAGACCAATGGCCGGGCCATCCAACGTCAGCGCCGCAAGCTCTTCCATCATCGCCATGGCCGTGTTCACAAGGATCGGTTTCATCACCAAATCCTGCGGCTGATAGCCGATCAGGAACAGTTCGGGAAAAGCGATCATATCCGCCTTGGCGGCTTTGGCCTCGGCATAAGCGGTGCGCACTTTCTCGGCATTGGCGGCGATCGCGCCCACGGTGGGATTGAGTTGCGCCATGCTCAGGCGGAATGTCTCGGTCATGCTCACAGGTCCTGTCTCTGCGTACCGTTGGGCCATGCCTTTGGGCCGGACCCGCTGGCCTTGCCCTTGGGTTTAGCAGAAAGACCGGCAAGGGAAAGCCGATTGGGGCAAAAACATTTGAAGAGGCCCGCGCTTATCCTTAGGCTGCGCGTGACCGCGCGGCGAGAGTTGAAGTAAACGGCTTGGCGCGCAGGGCTGTGCGGCGATCGGCCCATGGACCACCACCCATATGACGGACCAGCATGACTGGGATGAGGACAACATAGTGACACGCAAGCGTTTCGCGCGCCCCCGGATGGGCCTGACAAGTCTGATGGCTTTGGTGGCATGGATGCCCCTATGGAGTCCCATGACGGCTCTCGCTCAGGACAATGGCAAAGTGGTCACCCACCAATTTGACGAGGGCGGCGTCTATGAGGGCACCTTTACCGATGGCCAACAAGATGGCGTTGGCACCTACCGCCTGCCCAATGGCTATGAGTACACCGGCGAATGGGTGAAGGGCGAAATCAAAGGTCAGGGCATCGCGCGGTTCACCGACGGATCGGTCTATGAGGGGGCGTTCGAGAAAGGCAAACCGCATGGGTTTGGCAAAATCACCTATGCCGATGGCGGCACCTATGAGGGTGATTGGGTCAATGGCGAGGCCACGGGATCAGGCGTGGCGGTCTATGCCAATGGCGTGAAATACGAGGGCGGATTTTTGGCCGCAAAGCTGCATGGTCAGGGCCGGATGGAAAGCCCCTCCGGCTATGTCTATGAGGGCGGCTGGGTCAATGGTGCCAAAGAAGGCCGGGGCAAAATCGCCTATCCCGAAGGCGCCACCTATGAGGGTGAAATGTCGCGCGACACCCGCCATGGCAAAGGCGTTTTGACCACCCAAGACGGGCTGATTCTGGATTGCGACTGGGTTGAAAACCAATGCAATGGCACCGGCACGGTCACCCAGCCCAATGGCGATGTCTACGTCGGCAATCTGGTTGCTGGCAAACGTCAGGGCAAAGGCCGCGTGACCTATGCCAATGGCGATGTCTATGAGGGCGATTTCGACGATGACAAACGCCACGGCCAGGGCGTTTTCACCGGCTCGGACGGCTATCTTTACACCGGCCAATGGATCGACGGGCGCATTGAAGGCAAGGGTCAGGTGACCTACCCGGATGGCTCTGTTTACGTTGGAGATTTCCTCGATGACCTCTCGCACGGCACCGGCAAGATCACCTATCCCAATGGCACCACCTATGAGGGTCAGTGGCAATATGGCGTGATCGACGGCGACGGTGTGGCGCGCTATGCCAATGGGCTTGTCTATGAGGGCACATTCAAGAACGCGCAAAACCACGGCACCGGCAAAATGACCTATGTCGATGGCTTTGTGTATGAGGGCGATTGGGTCGAGGGTCAGCGCCAAGGCAAAGGCCGCGCCACCTATGCCGACGGCACGGTCTATGAGGGCGATTACGTGGCCGGCAAACGCGACGGCATGGGCACGATCACCATGCCCTCAGGGTTCACCTATACCGGCGAATGGGCGGGCGGTGAAATTCAGGGGCGCGGTGTGGCGACCTATGCCAATGGCGATGTCTATGAGGGGCTGTTTGTGGCCGGAAAATCCAACGGGCGCGGCACGATCACCTATGCCGATGGCCGCACCGTTTCGGGCGATTGGGTCGATGGCGCTTTGGTGTCTGCGGACACGCCCGCCACCACGCCTGACACCGAGGACACCCCAGCGGAAACGCCTGCGTCTGAGTAACTCACCAAGCACTTCGTCGCCCTTCCAGTCATAAAACCGTCCCGTTTGAGCCGCACTCAGGCGGGACATCAGGCAAAGGCAATGCGCCGCTGCCGCCTCGGGCGGGAGCTTATCACGGGCATAGTCTTTGGTGAAATCGGAGGCCACGGTGCCGGGGTGATAGGCAATCAAACAGGCCTGTTTATAGCTGCGCGCAATCTCGATCGCGGCAGTGCGGATCACTTGGTTCGCCGCCGCTTTCGCCGCACGATAACTGTACCAACCGCCCAGATGATTGTCGGAAATCGATCCGACCCGTGCGGTCAAGATGGCCACTGTCGAGGGCGCGTCCTTTGGCAAAAGCCGCGGCAGTTCGCGCAGCACCAATGCCGGACCGATGGCATTGGTGGCGAATTGATCCACCATGGCCTCGGCACTGAGCGCTTTCAGAGATTTCTCGGGCGGCAGCCCTGCCCCATCGAGTTTTCCTGTTGCTAGGATGATCAGGTCAAACGGGCCTTTGAGAGCCCCAAGATGACCCGTAACAGAGGCCGGATCGGTGACATCAAACCCATCGCGACTGCGCGAGAGGGCGGTGACGTTTGTGCCTTTTTCGGTGAGTGCGGCGACCAACGCGCCGCCAATCCCGCCCGAGGCCCCCAGAATGAGTGCATTTTTAAACATGCGTTAAAGATGGCGCGGCTTGGCCAAAAGAAAACCCCTCCCGATGCGGATCGGAAGGGGCCGGTCTTAACAGAGCACAAGTTTCAGTTCTTGAGCTTGTTCACTTTCAGCATTTTCATCACCATCCGCTCATAGAACGGCTCGGAGACGCCTTTGCGAACTTTGCGCATGAAGTACCATTCAAAGCCCAGCTTGGCCCAATGCACCCATTTGCCAGACGCCGCCCAGTTGACGTTGCGCGGTGGGTTTTGCGGCATGGCCAAAAATGCCGCCCCGCCATCGCCAAAATCGGCCAGACACAGCGCGTTCCATGTCGCGAGTTTTTGCGGCTCTTTGCCTGCCATCACCAGCGGGATGTTATGAGCGGTGGCGGTGACCATGGATTCGATCATGAACCCGGTTTTTGGTACGCCTGTCGGCACGGCGGTCGGCTCTTTCGGGGCAATCGCGATGCACACGCCGATGCCGAAGATGTTCGGAAACGTCGGGTTGCGCTGAAATTCATCAACGATAACAAAGCCGCGCGGGTTGACCAACCCATCGATCCCCATCAGCGCCGGGATGCCCCGGAAGGCGGGCAAAAGCATCGAATAGCTGAAGGGCAATTCATGCTCTTTCTTCGGTTTGCCGTCCTCGTCATGTTCTGTCACGAACACTTTGCCCTCTTCAAACCGGTTCACCTTGGCGTTGGTGATCCAGCGGATCGAGCGTTCGCGCATGATGGATTCGAGCATCCCTTTGGTGTCGCCCACCCCGCCAAGGCCAAGGTGGCCGATATAGGGTTCAGGCGTGACAAAGGTCATCGGCACCTGATCGCGGACCTTGCGGCGGCGCAGATCGGTGTCGATGGTCATGGCATATTCATAGGCCGGACCAAAACAGGACGCACCCTGAACCGCGCCGACGACAATCGGACCGGGATTGGCACAAAACGCATCCCAACCGTCGCCCGACACTTCGGCATGTTCGACATGACAGACGGAATGGGTGAAGCCTTTGGGACCAAAGCCCTCGATCTCGTCAAAGGCCAGATCGGGACCCGTGGCCAAGACAAGGTAGTCGTAGGTGACTTCTTTTCCGCTGTCCAAAATGATCTTGTTTTCCTGCGGGATCAGCTTTTTAGCGCCATCACAGATAAACGCGATGCCGCGCTTTCTCATCACCGGCTCAAGCTCGATGATCAGGTCTTTCTTTTTGCGCCAACCCACACCCGCCCAGGGGTTTGACGGCGTAAATTGAAAATAACTTTTGTTGGAAATCACCGTGATTGTGTCGTTCGGCCCCACGGTTTCTTTCAATTCATAGGCCTGAATGGTCCCCCCAAGGCCTGCTCCGAGTACAACGATATGCGCCATAATCTTCTCCCCTTTGTGTTTTCCCGCAACGCTTTGATCCGGGCGCGGGCCCGGTCTTTGGTTCAGTATACCACCGATTAAAGAGAACCGACTTGATCTGAGTCTTTGCGCAATCGGGATTTGTATGCATTGATATTCATAAACTTGAATTCAGTGAAAAGCCAATTTTGGGGTTTTCAACGCCGCATTGGCGCGTATAGTCGCCCCATGACGAACCAGGCACATATCCTTTTAGCGATCGCTGCCCAGCCCCTGCGCCTTTGCGCGGGCTTTCGTCGTGGCCTCCTTCTTCTTAGCTGCCTCTGAGCGTGCCTTCGGCGCGAGGCTCAGAGGTGACCAAATGCGCCGGATCACGCAGCTAAAGCCTTTTGCCATTCATTTGAGACACGGATTATGTGTAAAAGGGCTGCAACATTGCAATGTTGAACGGCGTTTTACAAAAATCTGTGCGCTAGGTTTTTCGCAAAACGCGTTGAGGACTATGAGAAAGATTTCAAAATGACCCAGACTTCCAAACAGGATCACGTCCTGATCTTCGACACGACCCTGCGCGACGGCGAACAAAGCCCCGGAGCCACAATGAGCCACAATGAGAAGGTCGAGATCGCTGGCCTGCTTGATGAAATGGGCGTCGACATCATCGAAGCCGGGTTCCCGATTGCCTCTGAGGGCGACTTTGAGGCGGTGCGCGACATTGCACTGAACGCGAAAAATTCGGTGATCTGTGGTTTGGCGCGCGCCAGCACGAATGACATTGATCGCTGCTGGGAGGCGGTGAAACACGCGCCGCGTGGTCGCATTCACACCTTTATCGGCACCTCGCCCTTGCACCGCGACATCACCGCGCTCACCATGGATGAGATGGCCAATAAAATCCACGACACCGTGACCCATGCCCGCAATCTGACCGACGATGTGCAATGGTCTCCGATGGATGCGATCCGCACCGAGCATGATTATCTCTGCCGCGTCGTAGAAATCGCGATCAAGGCCGGGGCAACCACGATCAACATTCCCGACACAGTCGGCTACACCATCCCGCGCGAAAGCTCCGACATCATCAAAATGCTGTTGCAACGTGTGCCGGGCGCGGATGAAATCATCTTTGCCACCCATTGCCACAACGATCTGGGCATGGCGACCGCCAACGCGCTGGCCGCCGTGGAGGCCGGGGCGCGTCAGATCGAATGTACCATCAACGGCTTGGGCGAACGGGCGGGCAACACAGCACTTGAAGAGGTCGTCATGGCATTGAAAGTGCGCAACGACGTCATGCCCTACAGCACCAGGATCGACACCACCAAGATCATGAACATCTCGCGCCGCGTGTCGCAGGTGTCGGGCTTCCCGGTGCAATATAACAAGGCCATCGTCGGCAAAAACGCCTTTGCCCATGAGAGCGGCATCCACCAGGACGGGATGCTGAAAAACAAAGAAACCTTTGAAATCATGCGCCCGCAGGACGTCGGCCTGGCGGGAACGTCGCTGCCTTTGGGCAAACATTCGGGCCGTGCGGCACTGCGCGCCAAGCTCGATGAGATGGGGTTTGCGCTGGCGGACAACCAACTCAAAGACGTGTTTGTGCGCTTCAAAGACCTCGCAGATCGCAAGAAAGAAGTGTTTGACGACGACCTGATCGCGCTCTTGCGCGACTCTGGTGCGGCCGAGCAAAACGAACGGATCAAGGTGAAATTCCTGCGCGTGATCTGTGGCACGCAAGCCCCGCAATCCGCCGATCTGATTTTGGAAATCGACGGCGTCGAGCATCAGAAAACCTGTGAAGGCGACGGCCCGGTCGATGCCACGTTCAAGGCGATCAAAGAGCTGTTTCCGACCACCGCGCGGCTGCAACTCTATCAAGTGCATGCCGTGACCGAGGGGACGGACGCGCAGGCGACCGTGTCCGTGCGTTTGGAGGAAGATGGCAAAATCGTCACCGGGCAATCGGCGGACACCGACACGGTGGTGGCCTCGGCCAAGGCCTATGTCAACGCGCTCAACCGCCTGTTGGTGCGCCGCGAAAAATCCGCGCCTGACGCGGATGTCAAAACGGTGAAATACACCGACGCCGGGTAATACAGCTACATGGCTTGATCCTTTGGGGCGTGCTTCGGTGCGCCCCTTTTCATACCCGGCACGCGTTTGCGCACATGGTATCTGAGTATCTGATCACTCCCGCACCAAACCCTCCCCGCTCCACTGATAACGCGGATTGGATCGCCAAAGCCAAGGCGCTTATCCGCGACATGGGTGCGCACGCGGCCATCGACTCCGTCGGCGGCGCTTTGGCCGAAGACCTCACCGCCTTGCTCGGATGGGAGGGGCTTTTGGTCACTTTCGGCACCGCAACAGGCGCGCCGCTCAAACTGTCGTCCGGGACGCTGATCACCAAACACATCACGATCAAGGGATTTTGGGGCGCGAAAGTCATCGAAAAGATGGACCCAGAAAAGCGTCGCACTCTCATTGTAGGGCTGATGTCATTGGCCGCGCAGGGCAAATTAACCCTCGACACAGAAGCGATTTTCCCGCTTGGAAAAATCCAGAACGCGGTCAAATCCGCCCTGATTCCGAGCCATAAAGGCAAGGTTTTATTGCGCCCGTAACGAAGGTTTCTGAGGCACGCGTAAAAATGTAGCGCAACGCCAACATGCACATATCGGGCACATGTGCCCCGAGTTATGCTTCAAAGATAATTGAAATAAGACAAACCCAACATTTCGGCCTGTCGCGTGTGAGACGTGGCAGGCCTCTCTACGTCGCCTGTGGCGAGACTTCGCCACCCTCTGGCAACCACGCCCTTTTACAAAACCTATGACGGTTCTATAAGTCCTCCGACATGGGGGATTCTCTCCTTTTGAACGACGACGGGGCATCAGGGACACTATGGCGGGATTTGGCGGGATTTTCTCCTCAGACATGGCAATCGACTTGGGGACAGCGAACACGCTGGTCTATGTGAAAGGCAAGGGGATCATTTTGAATGAACCCTCCGTGGTCGCCTATCACGTCAAAGATGGCCGCAAACAGGTTTTGGCCGTGGGCGAAGACGCCAAGCACATGCTCGGCAAAACCCCCGGCTCCATCGAGGCGATCCGGCCGATGCGTGACGGGGTGATCGCGGATTTTGACACCGCCGAGGAAATGATCAAACATTTCATCCGCAAAGTCCACAAACGCACCACCTTCTCCAAGCCCAAGATCATTGTCTGCGTGCCCCACGGTGCCACCCCCGTTGAAAAACGTGCGATCCGTCAATCTGTCTTGTCCGCAGGCGCACGCCGCGCCGGTCTGATTGCCGAACCGATTGCAGCCGCCATTGGGGCAGGCATGCCCATCACCGACCCGACCGGCAACATGGTTGTCGACATCGGCGGCGGCACCACAGAGGTAGCCGTTTTGTCCCTTGGTGACATCGTCTATGCACGCTCCGTGCGTGTCGGTGGCGACCGGATGGATGACGCGATCATCGCCTATCTGCGCCGCCAACAGAACCTGTTGATCGGCGAAGGCACCGCCGAGCGGATCAAAACCTCCATCGGCACCGCGCGAATGCCTGACGATGGGCGTGGCTCGGTTTTGGTCATCCGGGGACGGGATTTGCTCAACGGTGTGCCGAAAGAAATCGAAATCAACCAAGCGATGGTGGCCGAAGCCTTGGCCGAACCGGTGCAACAGATTTGCGAGGCCGTGATGGCCGCGCTCGAAACCACCCCGCCCGATCTTGCCGCCGATATTGTCGACCGTGGCGTGATGCTGACTGGCGGTGGGGCTTTGTTGGGCGATTTGGATCTGGCGCTGCGCGAACAGACCGGTTTGGCGATCTCCGTCGCGGACGAACCACTAAATTGTGTAGCGCTGGGGACTGGCAAAGCGCTGGAATTTGAGAAACAACTCCGGCACGTTATTGATTACGACAGCTAAGCCCTGCCGCGTGCAGAGCCTTTTTTTCGGCTGAGCCGTGACGAAGACGTCGGGAGCGAACCGTGGCCAAAGACAGAGGCAATTCAGAGGACTATGTCCGCCCGATCCGGCGTTTGCTGATCGGGATTCTGTTGCTGTGCCTTGTCGGGCTGTTCATCCTCTGGCGGATTGACAGTCCGCGCGTTGAGCGCATGCGCGCGCAACTCATTGATAAATTTGTGCCTTCTTTCGAATGGGCTTTGGTTCCCGTGACCAAAACCGTTGGCATGGTAGAGAATTTCCAAAGCTATCAACGCATCTATGACCAGAACCAGGAGCTCCGCCGGGAACTGCGTCAGATGCAGGCGTGGAAAGAGGCGGCGCTACAGTTGGAACAGAAGAACGCCAAGCTGTTGGACCTCAACAAAGTGCGGATCGACCCGAAATACACCTATGTCACCGGCGTGGTGATGGCGGATTCGGGTTCGCCCTTTCGGCAATCCGTGCTGTTGAACGTCGGGTCGCGCGATGGCATCCGCGATGGCTGGGCCACGATGGACGGAATCGGGCTGGTTGGACGGATTTCGGGCGTTGGCACCAACACCTCACGGGTGATCCTGCTGACCGACAGCAATTCGCGCCTGCCCGCCACGATCCAACCCTCGGGCCAACGCGCCATCCTGTCTGGCGACAACAGCAGCCGCCCACCTTTGGATTTCATCGAAAGCCCCGAACTTGTCCGTCCCGGCGACCGCGTGGTGTCGTCGGGCGATGGCGGCGTGTTTCCCACCGATCTGCTGATCGGACAGGTTGCGATGGGCCCGGATCGGCGCCTGCGGGTGATTTTGGCGGCGGATTACGAACGTCTGGATTATCTGAGGGTGCTCAGAACCCATGAGAGCGAACAGATCAGCGATCCGGGTGGGTTGATCCTGCCGGACACGCCATTGACGACCCTGCCGCAAGACGCGGAGGCCAATCCCGATGGTTGACCCGCGCACCACACGACGGTGGAGCTACAGAGTCGCGTTTCTCGCCCTCTCTATGATAACGTTTTTCTTTTATCTTCTGCCTCTTAAGGTCGGATACGGCCATTGGCCGGGACCGGATCTTTTGTTGGCGTTTGCCTTTGCATGGGTGCTCAGACGCCCGGATTATGTCCCGGTCTTTTTGTTCGCCGCGATCCTGCTTTTGGCGGATTTCATCTTTATGCGCCCGCCCGGACTATGGACCGCGCTGGCTGTGATCGGCCTTGAATTCCTGCGTCGGCGCGAACCGACATCGCGCGACATGTCCTTTGTTGTCGAATGGGCGATGGTGGCCGGGGTGATGCTGGCCATGGCGCTTCTGTACCGTTTCGTCCTGGCACTCTTCATGGTCGATCAAGCGCCTCTCATGTTGACGATTTTGGGACAAATTTCGACGGTGATCGCCTATCCGGCCGTCGTTCTGATATCCGCCTTGGCGATGAATGTGACCAAGATCACCCCGTCTGAGGCCGATGAGATGAGGTATGTGCGATGAGGCGTTCCCCCGCAGACACCGCGCAATCTGCCCGCAAAATCTCGCGTCGGGCGTTGTTTTTGGGCGGCAGCCAATTGGCGTTTATGGGCATTCTTGGCCTCAGAATGCGCTATATGCAGGTCGATCAAGCCGATGAATTCCGGCTTTTGGCCGAGGAAAACCGTGTCAAATTCCGGCTTTTACCCCCGGCGCGCGGGTTGATCTATGACCGCAACGGCGCGGTGATTGCTGAAAACGAACAGACCTTTCGCATCGTGATCCGCAAAGAGGACGCCAGTGAGTTGGACCAAGTTTTGGTCGAACTGGAGCGCTTGATCGGCCTGCCGCTTGAAGAACAGGAGCGTGTGCGCGCCGAGTTGAAAAAAGCCGGCCCTTCTGCCCCCGTGACCATCGCCGATCGTTTGAGTTGGGAAGCGTTTTCGTCCGTCTCCGCCAATGGTCCGGCCCTTCCGGGGGTAACGCCGGAGGTCGGCCTGTCGCGCCATTATCCGCTGCATGAGGATTTCGCCCATGTCGTCGGCTATGTTGGCCCCGTGTCCGATTATGACCTCTCGAAAATGGACAATATCGACCCGCTTTACCGCATTCCGAAATTCCAGATTGGCAAATCCGGAGCGGAAAGCCGACTTGAGGATGTTTTGCGCGGCAAGGCCGGATCGCTGCGGGTGGAACAAAACGCCTATGGTCGGATCATTCGCGAATTGGACCGTCACGAAGGCGAACCGGGGGTGAACCTGCAACTCACCCTGGATCGCAACATGCAAAATTTCGTGCAAGCCCGACTTGCCGGTGAAAGCGCCTCTGCGGTGATCATGGATGTGGAAACGGGCGACATTTTGGCCGCCGGATCGACCCCGGCCTTTGATCCAAACCTGTTCGTGCGTGGGATTTCTTCGGCCGCTTATAATGAGCTGTTGGAAAACGACCACCGGCCCTTGCCGTCAAAATCGGTTCAGGGCGCCTACCCGCCCGGATCAACCTTCAAAATGGTCACGGCCATGGCAGCGCTTGAAGCGGGCGTTGTCACCCCCGAAGATACGGTCCGCTGTTTGGGTCACACCGAAATTGGCGGACGACGGTTCCACTGTTGGAAACGTGCCGGGCATGGCAACGTCAATTTGGTCGGCTCCTTGCGCCATTCCTGTGACGTCTATTATTACGAGATGGCCCAGCGCGCAGGCATTGAAAACATCGCTGAGATGGGCCGCAAACTTGGGCTGGGTCTGCGCTATGATCTGCCGCTTCCGGGGATCAATTCCGGGCTCATGCCCGATAAGCAATGGAAACTGGAAAACCGCGGTGCCGAATGGGTGGTGGGCGACAGTTTGAACGCCGCCATTGGCCAGGGGTTTGTCCTAGCGACCCCCATGCAGCTTGCGGTGATGACCGCGCGTTTGGCAACCAACCGCGAGATCTTGCCCCGGATGATCAAATCCATCGACGGGGTGGAACAACACATCCTCGGCGGCGCGCCTTTGGGGCTCAATGAGAACATGTTGCGCTCGGTACGTCAGGGCATGTTTGAGGTGATCAACTCAAATCGTGGCACCGCCTTTTCTGCGCGCATCGAAGACGACACCACGAAAATGGCGGGAAAAACCGGCACGGCACAGGTCCGCTCCGCCGTGGTGAACAACAATAACGTGCCATGGATCGAACGCGATCACGCACTGTTCGTCGCCTTCGCGCCCTATAATGCGCCGCGCTATGCCGTCTCGGTCGTGGTCGAACACGGCGGCGGCGGCTCCTCTGTCGCCGCCCCGATTGCCCGCGACTTGATGCTCTATGCCCTCCATGGTGCGGTGCCACCTCTGGCCGCCTATCCAAGCTCGCAACGCAACACCATCCGCGAACGGTTCAAGGCCATGCCCCTGCGCGACCTCGATGGCGACGAGACCACAAGAGGCCGTGCATGAGCTATCTTGAAAGCACCCTCAAAACCATCCCAACCGGTCTGTCAAAAGTCCTTTATGTCAACTGGGCGCTGGTGCTGTTGCTGGCTGCCGCCGCCTCGGTCGGTTTTTTGATGCTCTATTCCAATGCGGGGGGGTCGTTCCAACCCTGGGCCGAGCCACAGATGAAACGCTTTGCCCTTGGCATGGTGGCGATGTTGATGATCGGCATGGTGCCGATCTGGTTTTGGCGCAACATCGCCGGTCTGGCCTATATCGCCTCGTTTACGCTGTTGATTTTCGTCGAATTTTTCGGCCATGTCGGCATGGGTGCGCAACGGTGGATTGATCTCGGGCCGATCAAACTTCAACCCTCCGAATTGATGAAAATCTCGCTGGTGATGTTGTTGGCGGCCTATTACGACTGGCTCGACATCGACAAGGTCTCAAAGCCGTTGTGGGTCTTGATCCCTGTTGTGTTGATCCTCATGCCCACAGCTTTGGTGCTCAAACAACCCGATCTTGGCACTTCGATCCTGTTGCTCGCGGGTGGGGCCATCGTGATGTTCGCCGCTGGCGTCAGTTGGTGGTATTTCGCCGCCGTCGCCGGTATTGCGGTTGGTCTTGTCGGCGCTGTGTTCGCCTCGCGCGGCACCTCTTGGCAGCTTTTGAAAGACTATCAATTTGCCCGGATTGATACGTTTCTCGATCCCTCCACCGATCCCTTGGGGGCGGGCTATCACATCACTCAATCGAAAATTGCTTTGGGATCAGGTGGTTGGACAGGTCGCGGGTTTATGCAGGGCACGCAGAGCCGGTTGAATTTCCTACCTGAAAAACACACCGACTTTATCTTTACCACCCTGGCCGAAGAATTCGGCTTTATCGGCGGCATCTCCCTTTTGGCACTCTATGCGGGGATTGTCCTGTTTTGTCTTGTCTCGGCGATGAACAACAAAGATCGCTTTGGTGCGCTGGTGACCATCGGCATCGCGGCAACGTTTTTCCTGTTTTTCGCAGTCAATATGTCGATGGTCATGGGGCTTGCTCCCGTGGTTGGCGTACCTTTGCCACTCGTGTCCTATGGCGGCTCTGCCATGCTGGTGCTTTTGGCCGCCTTCGGCATCGTCCAATCAGCGCATATCCATCGCCCAAGGGGCAAACGATGACCCTGACCCTGTTGTTTTCCGCCCCGGATCGGACATGGCCCGCCTATGAAACGGTGCTGCCTCAGGCGCTCAAAACGGCGGGGATTGACGCCGATCTGACGCGCAGCGCCGGCCCGGATGCGGTCGATTACATCCTCTATGCCCCGAACGACATGCTCACGGATTTCACCCCCTACACCCGCACCAAAGCGGTTCTAAGCCTCTGGGCAGGCGTCGAAAAAATCGCCCCCAACCCCACGCTCACCCAGCCGCTCTGCCGAATGGTCGATCCCGGCCTGGCGGAGGGGATGCGCGATTATGTGGTCGGGCATGTGATGCGCTATCACCTTGGGATGGACCGTCATATTCATGGCCTCAATGGCGCATGGGATCACATCACCCCGCCTTTGGCGCGCGACCGCTCTGTCACGGTGCTGGGTTTGGGTGAACTGGGACAAAGCTGCGCGCGGGCGCTGGCCGCCCTTGGCTTTCACGTCACGGGATGGTCGCGGCGTCCGAAACAGATCGCAGGCCTGACCTGTGTCAACGGCCCCGAAGGCCTCAAATCGGCGTTAAAGACCGGAGAAATCGTCGTGCTGTTGCTGCCCAACACGCCACAGACGGAAAACACTCTGAACGCAGAAACACTGGCGCTTTTGCCCAAGGGCGCACGGATCGTGAATCCCGGACGTGGCAGTTTGATCGACGATGATGCCCTGCTGACCGCCTTGGACGCAGGCCAGATCGGTCACGCCACTTTGGACGTGTTCCGCACCGAACCCTTGCCGCAAGAGCACCCCTATTGGGCTCACCCCAGCGTCACCGTCACGCCGCATATCGCCGCGGAAACCCGCGCAAAAACCGCCTCAGAGGTCATTGCGGAAAACATTCGCCGTGGCGAGGCGGGTGAACCGTTTTTACATCTGGTCGATCGCGCGGCCGGTTACTGAGCCCCGCAGCCCCCCTTTACCGTGACCTAAATACTCACATCACCGCAGTTTCGGCGGGGCATTCGGGTCCATGCCGGGCGCGGCGGGGCCGGTTTGCAATGGTTCGGGGTCTGGCAAATCGAACCGCAGGCCAAAACGGGCAAAGGCGGCACAGAGCGGATCGGAGGATTTGAAAAACGCCACATCCAGCGCCCCGGCCTCGACGCCCGAAAAAATCAACGCCTCGGACACAAGCCGCGCCAAGACATCTTCGGAACCGGGAATGTGATCAACGAAGGCCAAGAGATGCGAGCGCACCCCGTCCTCGTATGTCACCCCTGACAGGTAGACCAACCGCGCCAATCCACCCGCAATCGCCAGTTTGGCGTCCAGCGCGGTGACCAAAATCTCGGGCAGGCCATGCGGCGGAAAAATCTCTTTGGCTTTGCCATGGGTCTCAGCGGGGGCATTGCCCAGAGTGGCGTGCAGCCAATCGACCGCAGTCCCCGGCAAGAGCATTTCGGAAGGGGCCACAGACAGGTTCAACCCCAAGCCAAAGCCAGAGCCCGCCAACATTTCGGTCAGCACCCGCCCGGACATCGCCGCATAGGGCGCGCCACCGGCGAATTCGGCCAAACGCTGTTCACGGTCAAAGGCCAAGACGAACTGATCCTCTTCGACCGGAAACACTTTGGGCGTGATCGGACCTTCGCCGTCATGTTCTTCGTCCAAAAGCAAAAACCATTCGCCATCCGCGACACGTTCAAAAAACCGCAACCGGGCGGTGTCGTCATCCGGGGCGGCTTGCATCGCGGCATGGGCACGGTCAATGGGGGTCTGTGCGGAAGCAGTGAGTTCGGTCATGGCAGGTCCTTAAGGCTGGCCCGAAGGCAGACGCGCAGCTCGGGCAAAAGTTCGGCCTCAAACCACGGGTTTTTCTTAAGCCAACCCGTATTGCGCCAAGACGGATGAGGCAAGGGAAAGACGCGCGGCGCATGATTGCGCCAGTCGCGCCAATTGCGCACTGTCTCTGTCAACGCAGTTTTCACCCCAAGGTGATAGCGGATCGCATGCAGCCCCACGGGCAAGATCAGATCCACCTCGCCCAACGCGGTCATCACCTGATCGTGCCATGTCTCGCGGCACAGTCTGGGCGGCGGAATATCCGCGCCTTTGGCGTCATAGCCCGGAAAACAAAACCCCATCGGCACGATGGCAATGCGGTCGCGGTCATAAAACGTTTCCTCATCCAGCCCAAGCCATGCGCGCAACCGGTCCCCCGACGGATCGGTAAAGGGCCGCCCACTGTCATGGACCCGCGCACCCGGTGCCTGTCCGGCGATCAAAATGCGCGCAGAGGGGCGAAACCACACCACAGGGCGCGGTGTGTGGGCAGTTGCCGTGGCGGCAAACCGGTCGGTACAGAGGCGACAGGCGCGTATCTCTTGGGTCAGGCTCATGGATTTGTTTTAGCGCATCGGTTTGGGTTTGACCACTTGACTCATTTTTATATTTCTAGAATTATGAAAATGAATCACAGATACGCACAGGAAACTCCGCCATGAGCGCCCCCCATTCTGACGACATTTCCATAGCCGAAGCGGCAAGCACCTTTGCCGCCCTTGGCTCCGAACAACGCCTCACCGTGTTGCGCACTTTGGTGCGAGCGGGTCCAAAGGGATTGACCATTGGCACGCTGGGAGAGCGCACCGGGATCACCGGCGCGACCCTGACCCATCACATGAAAATCCTCGCGGCCACAAAGCTTGTGACACAAGAGCGCCACGGGCGATCTATTCTGTGTATCGCGGCCGATTACGATGAGTTGGAGGGGCTTTTATCCGCCCTTCTGTCCGAATGCTGCGCCGATTGCGACGCAGACACCTGTACCCCAGAGGCCCATTGCCATGAAGGACCAGTGTCATGACTGATCTCAGCCAAACCCCGCCGAAACTCCCGATGCTGTGGAAAAAGACCGACAAAGCCCTGTTGCTCGCGGGTTTGGTCCTTTTGGCCGTCGCGCTGTTTGACACCTCGGCGCTGTGGGACACGATTCTCTTTACGGCAGAGGCGCTTTGGGCGGCGGCACCGTTTTTGCTGTTTGCCATTCTCGCCACGGCCTATGTCAAAGCCTCCGGTGCAGAGACATTGCTGTCCAAGGCTTTCGAAGGTCGCGAGTTGCGCATGATCATGGCGGCCGCAATTGTTGGTGGTGTGTCGCCGTTCTGCTCTTGTCAGGTCATTCCCTTTATTGCCGGGGCCTTGGCCGTTGGTGTACCGCTCTCTGCCGTCATGGCCTTTTGGTTGGCCTCGCCATTGATGGACCCGGCCATGTTCATCGTCACGGCCAACGGGTTGGGCGTGGACTTTGCCATCGCCAAAACCCTCGCTGCGGTCTGCATTGGCCTCATGGGCGGCTTTGGCGTCAAACTCATGGGTGGCACCGCGCTGTTCGCGGCCCCTTTGAAACCGCGCGCCGCGCCGTCTCGGTGTGCGTCGACCGCGTTGCGAGGCACGCCAAACTGGAAGGTCTGGACCGAGTCCAAGCGCATCGAGAGTTTCCGCGGCAATTTTCGTGAAAACCTGATGTTTCTTGGCAAATGGATGTTGGTTGCCTATGTGCTTGAGGCGGTGATGATCCGCTATGTACCTGCTGATATGATCGCCTCAGTGATGGGCGGTACCGGCCTACGCCCCATCCTGATCGGAGCCGCCATCGGTGCCCCCGCCTATCTCAATGGCTATGCCGCCGTGCCCCTGATGTCCGGGCTTTTGTCCCAAGGCATGTCTGGTGGCGCGGCGATGGCTTTCATGGTGGCGGGCGGCATTTCCTGCATCCCGGCGGCGGTAGCGGTCTGGGCACTGGTCAAACCGCGCGTCTTTGCCGCCTATATCGGCTTTGCCCTCATCGGGGCGGTGCTGGCCGGAATAATCTGGACCGGTTTCCAGACTATTTTCTGATCAACTCTTGGAAATCGCCATGAAAACTGACCCCTGTTCGACGGCAACAGGGGTTTGCATGCTTGCCCTACCCCCTTGCTTGGATTATTCCCCAAGCACGCATGGGTACAGGGATCGGAGGGCACATATGTACAAGGTCTGGAATTTCGTCACGAACTATTCGCTTTTGCTGATCATCGGCGCAGTTCTTGCGTTGATCTGGGCAAACACGGATGCGCAGTCCTACCACGCCTTCGTCGAGTACCCTCTGGCGGAAAATTTCTTTATCGGTCATCCGCATATGGATGAGGCCGGACATGTTCACCGGACCCTGACCCTGCATTACCTGTTCAACGACGTGCTCATGGCCTTCTTCTTTGCCATTGCCGCAAAAGAGGTCTGGGAGGCTGTGATCCTCAAAAACGGCTCTTTGCGAGGCAAAAAGGCGGCCACCCCCCTGATCGCCACCTTGGGTGGGATGTTGGGGCCGATTGTGGTCTATCTTGGACTGGCCATGGTTTTGGGCTCGGACACCTATGATGCGGTCAAAAACGGCTGGGCCGTGCCCACCGCCACCGATATCGCGTTTTCCTATCTCGTCGGCCGGATTGTTTTTGGCGCGGGGCACCCTGCCGTGCGCTTTCTGTTGCTTTTGGCCATCGCCGATGATGCGGCGGGTCTTGTGATCTTGGCGATCTTCTATCCGACCGGCGAACTGGCCGTTCAGTGGCTGTTGCTCTCTATCGCCGCTGCTGTGCTGGTTTTTGTGCTGGCCAACTGGTTGCCGCGCAAACTGGACGCCGGCAAAGAAGTCCGCCCAACCTCGACCTGGGTGCGCCAGTCCTTGTCCTATTGGCCCTATCTGATTGCCGCCTGTATCTCGTGGTACGGCTTCATGCGCGCCGGTATTCACCCGGCTTTGGGCCTGTTGCCGATTGTTCCGACCATCCCGCATGCCGACCGCGCCTTTGGCCTGTTTGCCGATGCCGAACAACACCTCTCCGATCTGTTGAACGACATCGAACACAAGCTGAAAACCCCGGTTGAAATCATTCTGTTTTTCTTTGGCCTGCTCAATGCCGGTGTTGAATTCAACGCCATCGGTGATCCGACATGGCTGGTTTTGGGCGGGCTGTTGATCGGCAAACCTGTGGGCATCCTGATCATGGGAGCGCTGGCGGCGCATGTGTTCCGACTGGGCCTTCCGGCCGGGATGCGCACGATTGATCTTTTGGTGATCGGCTGTGTCGCCGCCATCGGCTTTACCGTGTCGCTGTTTATCGCCTCGGTCGCCTTTGACGCCGATACGATGCTTGGGTCAACCCCGGTTCAGGCCGCCGCCAAGATGGGCGCGCTGTTCTCCTTCGCCGCCGCGATCATCTCGATTGTCGCCGGCAAACTGTGCCGCGTTCAGAAACAATCGGCGTAAAACACGCTAAAATCACGGAATCGTTTCTAAAATGAGGCAAAACCACAGGGGCTATACGCTGGTTTGGCCTCACTTTTGCCACATGAAAGCAGTCTGAGATGGATTTATCGCGGGCGTCTCGGCATAATTTCGACAAAATGGCGGATTAAGACGCCCCATTAACAAAAACCCGTTAAGGGTGGTGTGTAGGCAGTATCAGGGCGCGTAACTATGCTCGAGTTCGACAATGTGAGTAAGTCCTTTTGGACTGGGACGCAGCGCAAGGTGATCCTTGATCGCGCATCTTTTCGCGTGGAACTTGGCAACAGTCTTGGCATCCTTGCCCCGAACGGCACCGGCAAGACCACGATCATCAACATGATGAGTGGTTTGGAAAAACCCGACGAGGGCGAAATTCGCCGTGGCTGTCGTGTGTCTTTCCCACTTGGGTTCATGGGCGGGCTGATCGGCAAACACACCGCGCGCGAAAACGTCCGCTTTATCGCCGAGCTTTACGATCTCGATCCCGATTATGTCGAGGCCTTCTGCCGTTGGCTCTGTGAGCTCAAAGAATATTTTGATATGCCGGTGGCAACTTATTCGGCGGGGATGCGATCCCGCCTGTCTTTTGCGCTTTTGCTGGCGCTTGATTTTGACATCTACCTGATCGACGAAGGCATGCCGTCGACGGCGGATGTGAATTTCAACCGTAAAGCGGGGAGCATTCTGCGCGAGCGGCTTGAACATGCCACCATCATCGTGGTGTCGCATCAGGCCGCCACGCTTGAGAAATTCTGTCGTTCGGCGGCTGTTTTGAGAAACGGCAAGCTTTACATGTTCGACACATTGGAAGAGGCCAAGGCGCTCTATGACTACGAAGGTTAAAGCTCAAAAATTCCGGGTGCGCCGCGCGCCGCGGGCCGCAACGCCCGCCGTACAAGGGGGAGAGACCCCCATCGTCGATGCCACAGGCCAAGCCCCGTCAAAAGAAGCGGCAACTAAGGCCTTTGATGACGACAAATTGTTTGACAATGACGCCAGCGCCGATGGCTTTGGCGATGCACCTTTTGCCGGGTCCGCGGCGGCACAAGCGGCAGCACAAAAAACGCCGCAAAAAACGCCCGGAACCGAGACCCAAAACGCGGCCCCCTCCGCCACGGGGCGCGGGGGCCGGATCAAAGGCGGCGTAGCCGCGCCCTTGGCCAAACCACAGACACCAACACGGCGCTGACCGGCGATGTCACCCCCGCGGATGAGGCCAGCATTGACGCCGAAATTGACGCCATCCGCCGCGAGGGCCTGACCGGGCGCCAATTGCGCATGGCGCGGCGTGTGGCGCAAAAGCACGGCATTGCGGCCACTTCTGATTTTGACGCGGTGCGTCAGTTGCGCAAACAGGGGATTGATCCGTTTCAACGCGCCGCGATATTGGATCTGGTCACGACCGAGGGCAAACCGCCCTCACGGGAGTTGACTACCACCGAGGGCCCAAAACTTCCGAAGACCATCGACAACGCCCCAAAACTGCCGTCCAAAGATATTTTGGAACGGCTGACCCGAGAAGACGAGATTTCCACCATTCAACGCGACATCGCGCGGCGGCGGCGGCGCAAAATGCTGCTTTTGATCGCGCGTTTGGCCGTTTTTGTTGGCATCCCAACGATTCTGGCCGGGATTTATTTCTATACAATCGCAACGCCCATGTACGCCACGCAGTCGGCGTTTTTGATCCAACAGGCGGATTCCGCCGGGGGGGCTGGCGGTTTGGGCGGCCTTATGGGCGCGTCTGGGCTGGGTGGCGCTCAGGATTCGATCGCGGTTCAGGAGTTTCTTGAAAGCCGCGACGCCATGTTGCGTCTGGATGCGGACGCCGGGTTTAAGGCGCATTTTTCCTCTGACGCGATTGACCCGATCCAACGCCTGCCGCAAAACCCGACCAATGAACAAGCCTATAAAGTCTACCAGGAGCGCGTCAGCATCGGCTATGATCCGACCGAAGGGCTTTTGAAAATGGAGGTGGTCGCGGCGACGCCCCAGACCTCTCAATTGTTCAGTGACATGTTGGTCGAATATGCCGAGGAAAGCGTGGATCATCTGACCCAGCGGATGCGCGAAGACCAAATGAAAGGCGCGCGTGAAAGTCTTGATGACGCAGAAGCCAAAATGAAAGCGGCGCAAGAAAAAGTTGTCCTTCTGCAAGAACAGCTTGGCATTATCTCGCCCGATGCCGAAACGGCGGCGATCATGGGTCAGGTGTCCGGCTTTGAAACCCAGCTTCAGGAAAAGAAACTGCAACTGCAACAGCTTTTGGACAACCCGCGTCCGAACCAGGCCCGCGTCGATGGCACCCGTGGCGACATTGGCCGCCTTGAAACGCTGATTGCCGAACTGCGCTCGCAGTTGACACAGGCCACAGGTGCCTCGGGGTCCTTGGCACGTATTTCCGCAGAATTGCGGATGGCGGAGGTGGACCTTGCCACCCGTCAGACGATGGCCCAACAGGCCATTCAGTCGCTCGAAATGGCGCGGATCGAGGCCAACCGTCAGGTACGCTACCTGTCCCTGTCCTCGCGTCCCATCGCCCCGGACGAACCCACCTATCCGCGCAAATTCGAAAGCACACTTTTGTCGATGCTGCTGTTTTCGGGCATTTATCTGATGGCGTCTTTGACCGCGGCCGTGTTGCGCGAACAGGTCTCTGCCTAAAGCGTTGCGCTATAAACCTGACTCACGGGTTTATGGCGAAACGTCCACACCATTGATACGTCTGGCGGCGTCACGCCTTTGCCCTGTCTCAGGAGAAAGGCGGAACGCTTTAAACCTGAAATCATGATGGCCCGCCCTCAGCAAAGGGTCGTGCGGGTCCTTGTATTTGGCCCCCCCCTGCGACAGTTTGGCACGACGGAGTGGCACAGGCCCCGCGTATTAAAAGCATTCAACACGCGGAATGTGAAAGGATCGCATCATGAAACGCTTCCCCCTGTCGCTTGCCCTGCTGGCCGCCCTCCCCCTCGCCGCCCTGCCCGGCCTCACATTGGCACAGGGGTTTGGTGCGGAGTTCATGACCAACTGGGATTTGGATGAAAATGGTCAAGTGACGCTTGCCGAGGTGCAAGAGCGTCGTGGCGATTTGTTTTACATGTTTGACGCCAATGAAGATGGCATGTTGAATGACGACGAATATGCCATGTTTGACGAAACCCGCGCCGCAGACCGCGAAATGCATCTTGAGGCATACGGGAGTGTTCCGGGACAAGGCCAAGCTATGGGTCAGGGTCAGAGCCAAGATCAGGCATGAGCCAAATGGCGGTCGGCATTGACGCCGTTCAAGACGCCATGACCCGACGCTTCAATGACATGAATGGCGACGGCGTGGTCACGCGCGACGAATTCATCGGCAATGGCGCGCAATGGTTTGCCCGTATGGACCGCTCAGGCGACGGCGTAGTGACGCTTGCGGACTTTGGCCAATAGGGACCAAAGCAAAACCGCGCCCGCGCCTGATGCCCCGCATATCCTCTCTCCGCCTCGATAAAATCCGGAGAGAGGCCCTATCGGAAACCGCAGTTAGGGCCTCCGGCAAATTCTTTCATTCCAAGTCAAAGAATTTCACGAAAAGGGCTTGCACACTTCCCAGCAAGCGACTAATTAGCCCCCCACGTTGGGATGTAGCCAAGTGGTAAGGCAACTGTTTTTGGTACAGTGTACCGTAGGTTCGAATCCTACCATCCCAGCCATTTCACACCTGTTGTGACGTTCGCCCAAGATTGGAACTTATCCGGTCTGACTTGGAACTTTGTCCGGGCAAGACTGGCACTTAGTGCTGTTTTGAGCGCCGAGGCCTCCAGACCCTTGCTTTCTTGGCAGACATTTGCGCCGTGGCGGTCTGTCTTCTAGACTGAAGCCTGACGAACACGGAGGGCACGGAAATGGCCAACTGGTATTCGGCCGACCTGCATTTCGGCCATCACCGCATCATCGACTTCTGCAAACGCCCTTTCGCCTCGACCGGCGAGATGAACGCAGCCCTGATCGCGAATTTCCAAGCCTGCGTTGGTCATGATGACGACCTCTGGATACTAGGTGATTTCGCCTTCGGTAGCGCCGAAGACAGTGCGCAGTTCGAGAACTGGTTTCACAGCCTCCCCGGACGCAAGCACCTCATCATTGGCAACCACGACGACGAAGCCGTCATCTCCTTGCCTTGGGTCAGTACCGAGTACATGGCCGAGATCCAGGACGGCGATCAGAGCCTCGTTCTGTGCCACTATCCGATGATTACCTGGAACGGCGCCCGTAGGGGCGCCCTGCAGTTGTTCGGGCACGTGCATGACCAATGGCCCGGCTCACGTAACAGCGTGAATGTCGGCGTGGATCAGTGGCAATTTCGCCCCTTGCAGATCACAGACATCGCCAAGCGTGCCTCAAAGCTTCCGGTGAATAAACACTGGCAAGATGTGGAGCACGGGAACGAACTCAGCTGACAAGGATGGCTGCAATGAGATCGGTGTTTCGGGGGCAGACCGACCACTCTGGCTGAAGGCAGGTGGCCTGTTGCAGCTGCCAGCTGCAAGGAATGCCAACATATGATTTCTCACGTTACCGTTGGAGCGGACGACATCGCGCAGGCAGAACGCTTCTACTCGGCGTTTCTCCCATGAGATGCAGGGGCTGTGATCCAGACAGCGGACGCTCAGCAAAGCGACGCTGCTGTCGGTGATGCTGCAGAGCACTCTACCGTCAGAGATGCGCAAAAAGCTGGCGTTGCAAACTCAGCCTTCTGAGGCGATCAGGCGACCTTCCATGCTGCCGCGCGGCGAATGGAAACCGCCGTTCGCTGCAGGTGCATCATCCATTAACCGCCGACCGGCAACAGTGCTGACTTTGCGGCCGTTCGCTGCGACTGCACGGTATCCTGTGACCTCGTCAACTCACCGGACCCAAAGGGCGGAGAACGGACCTTCGCTGCGCCCGCAAACTAAAATGGGGAAGCCGAACAAAGCGGCCGCTCGGGGCCGCCGCACAATATTTTTCGGGGTGCATCTGCAGCGAAGGTCGACAGTGAGCCCAAACTGACCGCGTCGATCTTGAGTGAGTTCGCAGTTGCAGCATGGGCGCGCCGGTAGCTACCAGCCCACAGCCGACGGTTGCTCCTGACTTTGCGCGTGATTGTCAAATTGACATTTGCCAGCTACTCCGTCCGTATGAAGCTAAAGATAGTCTTTTTATCGCCGGAGCGACAGAGGATGATCGACCGCTACGAGCGCGCGGATCGTTCTGCGGTCGGTTTTTCGATGGATTATCCGAACGGGCTGGCGTCGGGCATGCACAGCCATCGCAAGGCCCAGCTTGTTTACGCAATCTCGGGGATGATGCACGTCACGACTGCGGAGGCCAGTTTTCTGCTTCCCCCCACGAAAGCACTGTTCCTGCCTGCAGAAGTGGAGCATTCCATCTGCATGGAAGGCGACGTTGCCATGCGTGAGGTGTTCATGACGCGCGGTCTTGGCGAGGCCATCGCTTCGGCCCCAAGGGTTCTGACGGTCAGCCCCCTCTTGCGGGAACTGGTCCTGGCGATCTGCCAAGAGCCGGTCGACTGGCCCGAACAAGGTCGGACCCCGCATCTTATCGCGCTCATCATCGAGGAAATCCGACGGGCCAAGACCGTTATGACTCGCTTGCCGCAACTTCGCGACCCTCGCCTCGCGCCCATAGCCCGTACCATATTGGACACTCCCGCCGATCCCCGCACACTGGAAGATTGGGCCGAGGTTTGCGGCGCATCGGCGCGGACATTGGCGCGACTGTTCGTTCAGGACACTGGCATGACCTTTGGACAGTGGCGTTTGCAGGCGCGGCTGAACGTCGCCTTTATCCTTCTGATGACCGACGGCGAAATTGCCCTCATCGCGTACAAGGTCGGTTTTGCCAGCCAGTCAGCCTTTGGGACCGCCTTCCGCCGCACCTTTGGCATGACACCGGCGCAGGCCAGGACAATCCACCTCGATCCAGCATAAATCTGTCCGTTTCGCTACAAAACTTGTCCTCCTGTCTTTCAATGAACTGTTGATAGTGCGGGTCAGATCATCACTGCTGAGAAAGGCACACAGATGGGCAATCCCCTGTTTTCGGACATCGGCATCATACGCGCAAACGAGCTTGAAGAAGGCCCGATCACGCCAGGCCAAATCCGCCGCAAGGCACTGGAAGTCGGCGACCTTTGGGTCGGCGAATGCCACGTCACTGCGCTCGATCAACCCAGCCAGTGGCACCACCACAAAGATTTTGACAGCGTCATGTATATGCTGTCGGGCCGTATTCGCGTCGATCATGGCCCGGGCGGAACGAAGTCCTTTGAGCTTGGCGCTGGAGATTACGCCTATTTTCCCCGCCGCGTGATCCACCGCGCCCAGATCCTTGAGGGTGAGGACGTGCGCTATGTATTCCTGCGCGTCGGCCAGGGCGAGACACTGGAAAATGTTGACGGTCCAGACGCCTGAGGCAGACGGATCTATGTTTGGAATTGCAAGAAGGAGCCTGAGATGGCCGAAGACCTGTCCCACTGGACCCCGCGCCCCGAACCCCAAACTGAACCGATGGAGGGGCATTTCGTCCGGCTGGAAAAACTGGACGCTGCGCGCCATGCCGATGGCCTGTTCGACGCTTCTGCCCAGCCGGACGGGGAAGAGCGGTTCCGCTGGTTGCCCGATGTCCCACCGACGGATCGCAATGTCTTTCGCGATTGGGTCGAGCAGTCCGCCGTCAGCAAAGATCCGATCTTTTACGCGGTGATCGACAAGGTCTCGGGAAAGGTTGCGGGGCGGCAGACCTTCATGCGGGTGGATCGCGCAAACGGAGTAGCCGAGATCGGTCACATCTATTGGGGGCCGCTCGTGTCACGTCGGCCCGCGGCGACCGAGGCGCTGTTCCTTTTCGCCCGCCACATCTTCGACGACCTTGGCTATCGCCGCCTTGAATGGAAGTGCAACAATGAAAACCTGCCGTCCAGACGGGCGGCCTTGCGCTTTGGTTTCCGGCCTGAAGGGGTGTTTCGCCAACATCTCATCGTGAAGGGTCGAAATCGCGATACGGCCTGGTTCTCGATGCTGGACAAGGAGTGGGCGAAGCTGCGGTCGGCCTACGAGGCATGGCTGTCACCCGCGAACTTCGATGAGTCAGGAGACCAACGCAGGAAATTGCAGGAGTTCCGCGCGGAAGCGGAAGCCGATTGACCACCTGTCAAGGCGGTCCAGTCACAGTGCGAAGGACCGCCTTCCGCCCTTCTTCAGGATACCGCGGTAGCGAAGCGCCAGATGATGCGCGCGTAGCGAGCGGCAGAAAAGTCCGCAGTGCCGCCACTCGCCTTCCGATTTCGCGTTGATTTCGTGTGCAGCCGCAGCGAAAGTCGGCAGTGAGCCCTTACCACCGGACTATGCAGGCGCAGTATTTCGCCCATGCAGCAATTCGAAATCGGTGCTCACGGCCATTCGTCCATCGTGCAGCATTTCGGAGGGGGAAGGTCACCAGAGCGGACTTTGCGGCCGTTTGCAGCACCTTCTCAGTTTGCGCTGCAACGGCAAAGACACAAGGAAGGGCGGAACGTGACAGCGGGACGAGACTTGTAAATGTCTCGATCCGGCCGCTCGCATTATCCGTTTAAAACGGGGCGGCCGGATCGAGAAGATTGCCTTGGCAGAAGCTTCAGTCGAGAGGCGGGTAATCGGTGTAGCCCTGCTCGCCACCCACATAGTGCGTGGCGGGGTCGGACGGCGCCAAGGCGACGTCACGACGGAAGCGTTCCGGGAGATCAGGGTTGCTGATGAAGAGCGTCCCGAACGCCACGGCATCGGCCAGACCGGTGGCTATCGCCTGTTCGGCAGTTTCGCGATCATATCCGACGTTCACGATGAACTGACCGGTAAACCGCTTTCTCGCTTCGGGTGCCAACAGCTTTAGGCCGTCCGGAAGCTGGACCGGCTCCATGAAGTGAAGGATTCCCACCTTCCGCGCTTCGAGGGCTTCGACGGCAAACATGTAAGTGCCTTCCAAGTCGCTATCGCCCATGTCGTTATAAGGGATCCGCGGCGAAAGACGAACGGACACGCGGGATGGCCCAAAAACTCGGATCGCGGCATCGGTCGCTTCGAGCAGGAAACGGGCGCGATTTTCGACAGGGCCACCATAGGCGTCTGTTCGTTTGTTTGGCCCGTTTTCGAGGAACTGGGCGGGCAGAAAGCCATTGGCACCATGCACCTCCACGCCGTCGAAGCCCGCATCTTTTGCTGCGCGTGCGGCGGTCTCGTAGTCTTGGATCGTGCTCTGGATCTCCTCCAAGGTCATCGCCCGGGGCGTAACGGCAGGCTTCGGTCCTTCGGGCGTAAAAACCTGGCTGTCGAAGGGAACCGCCGATGGCGCGACTGGCAGGGCACCGCCGTGGAAGTCGGGATGCGAGGCCCGGCCCGTATGCCAGAGTTGCGCGAAAATGAGGCCGTCGGCCTCGTGCACGGCCTGGGTGACCTTTCGCCAGCCTTCAATCTGGTCATCGGTGTAGATCCCGGGCGAATTCGTCCAGCCGATCGCTTGCTCGCTGATCTGCGTGCCTTCTGTGATGATCAGGCCAGCCGTGGCGCGTTGCGCGTAATAGCGTGCGGTCAGTTCGTTCGCGACGCGGTCGGGTGACCTGCTTCGCGACATGGGGGCCATGAAGACGCGGTTCTTGAATTCGAACGCGTCGGTCTTCAGCGGGGACAGTAGTTTCAGGTCGGTCATTTGACACTCCAGTTGATCTGGAGTCTAGGTATACATCGTAGACCTGGTGTCAATTAGGCACTTAAGAGTGACGTAGTAGGTCCGAGGTAACCTGAAATCCGCCACTCCGCGCCTAATCCGGACGCTTTCCAACCTGAACGCCGCCGAAAGTTTCATCCGATTGTCGATCATCAAATACCTCGCGTGCCGCATCGACCTCGACGAGATGGTCCAGCGTCCATTGGTGCAACGCGCGAAGTGGCATTTGCAGAGAGAGGCCAAGCTCGGTGATCTCGTACTCGACAGCCACGGGTGAGAGGGAGACGACGCGTCGGTTGATCAACCCGTTGCGTTCAAGCCGACGAAGACATTGTGTCAATGCCTTCTGGCTGACGCCCTCCAGCCGCCTGCGAATGACGTTGAACCGATGCGGTCGCTCGGACAGGATCGCCAGTACCATTGCCGACCACTTGTCGGCGATCTGATCGAATAGCCCGCGGCTGCGGCAGTCCGAGGAGAAGCAGATCGTTTCCAGTTCCATGGAGGGGCCCCCTGACGCTTCATCCAAGATGAGTATTTAACGCGCCTTGGTATCCATCGTAAACCTTCATATCACGAAGCGCCGCTCGCATCTAGGACGTCGGGCCCTTGTGAAAAAAAGCGTTTTTGCCATCGTGGCGGCAGACACCCCGCCGATGCGTAACGCGTTATGCTTCATACTCCGGTGGCGGGAGCGCCAGCTGTCGCCCATCTACGACTACGACGAAATGGACTGTTGCCCATGTGAAGAGGGTTTAGCATGCCGCGGTCACTCTGGCTCGGAGCCGCCTTGCGGCGGCGCAGCACGACGCCAGATTTCGGAGTTCCGCCAATGTCGGGACCCGACGGCTCAGTGGGGCTGTCTCGCGCTCGTGGCGAATGTCGGATCTCCGCCCAACATAACGTCCGCTGAGCCAGCACCAGCCGATCTTTCGCAACGGCAGCGAACGGCAGGAAAGTCCGCAGTGCCGCCGCTCGCCCTCCGGTTTGACGCTGATTTCGTTTGCAAGTGCAGCGAAGGTCGGCAGTGAGCCCTTTGCAGGCATTCAGGAACCGCCGAGTTCGCGTTGATGCTCATTGGCCCAAAGGCATAGCTCTTCGAAAGGTTGCCGGAGCGAATACCCTAGAGGTGTAATCGCATATTCGACGCCCGGAGGCAGCGTCGGAAGCACCTTGCGGCTGATGAATCCGTCGCGCTCCAGCCGTTTCAACGCATCTGCAAGCGACTTGTGCGTGATGCCGTTCAGACGCCGTTTAAGCTCATTGAAGCGCACGGGTTCCGCGCACAGGACGATCAGGATCAAGATCGTCCATTTGTCGGCAATCTTGTCGAGAACTGGCCTGATCAGCGGCACATCTTCAAGTGCAAGGCTGGCACGGGCTGCGAGGTCGGTATCGTCGATCATATCTAGGCTATCCAAGGTGCGTTCTTGCGCTAAGATATACGGCGTATATCTGAGAGGGGTCAATCAAAAGGACCTCAAGATGACCAACACGACGATGAAAGCACTGGCGGCGATGGACTACGGCCGCCCGGAAGACCTGGTGATGATCCAAAGCGCTATCCCGTCGGCGGGTCGCGGGCAGATCCAGGTGCGGATCAAGGCGGCGACGATCAATCCCACCGATCTGCGCGTCATCACAGGCGGATACAAGGACATGCTTCCGGTGAGCTTTCCCTATGTTCCGGGGAACGATTTCGCAGGCATCGTCACCCAGGTCGGCAAGGACGTAACGGCCTACGAGGTTGGGGACGAAGTCTTCGGTCAGGCCCTTCCGCGGGATCTGCGGGCGGCGTGCTCGCCCACCAAACCCTCTGTCAGCACAGGCTCCCTGGCTGAATACGCAGTCTTCGAGGCGGACACTCCCCTGCTTGCGCACAGACCCGATTCAGTTCCGGTCGAAACCGCAGCAGCCTTGGCGATTTCGGGAATGACCGCCCGCGCGCTCATGAAGATCGCTCAGATGGAAGCAGGAACATCCGCCTTGATCATCGGGGCGACCGGTGGGTCCGGCACGTCTTTGGTATCGCTGCTGGCAAACCAGGGCATCCGCGTGACCGCAACGGCCGGCTCATCTGAAAAGGCGGACATGTTGCTGCGTCTTGGCGCTGTTTCCACAGTTGGTCATGATCCTGCAGACTATCCCAAGGATGTGGATGCTGTCTTTAACATGGCACTTTTCGAAGACCGTATCTGGCACGCGGCTGCAAGCCTCAGAACTGGGGGCAAGCTCCTCTCGATCATGCACCCTGCTGCAACCGTAGCTGATCTTGGGCGTGACGACGTGGAGTATCATTTCATGCTGGATATGGACGGCGTGTATGGAGGCATGCCGGACGTCGCGGAGGCCGCAGGCAAGGGCGAGCTGACCGTAGAAATCAGCAAGGTTTTCCCGTTCGATCACGCGGTCGAGGCCGTTGTGGCCTATGCCAGGGAAAAGCTACCCGGGAAGATCGTCGTCACATTCTGACGCGCAGGTCCGAGGGAATGAAGGTCTGGTTTGTCCGCTCAGCTGACATCCGACCCTCGAAAATGCTGCGGGGTGGACGAATGGCCGGTCTGACGGGCCGCACCGCGGCAACACGGGAGTCTGGC